>BOJX01000009.1 GCA_016860685.1 Planctomycetota bacterium | reverse complement strand
ACACGAACTCGCCGCCTCCTCGCCAGAGCAGGTCGCGCACGGCGATCACGTACTTCTCCGATGCCTGACACGTCCACCGCAACACGCTGTCCGCACCCGCCGCGTCGTCATTCCCGGCGCCCTCGCCACCGGAGAGCCTTCGCACTTCAATCACCGCATCCAGCGGTGACCCGAGTCGCCGGGCGAACAACCGCGCCTCAAGAGACTGACCCTGCGCGCCGTCGAACACAAAGTAATCAACTTCTCTCGCCCCCGAGATGACGCCCGACGCCGCGCCCGGCAGCGTCAGCGGGGTCGCCTGCTCCGGGCTGTCGTTCGGTTCGACTTCGATGGCAACCCCCGACTCCGACACCCGAAAGGGCATCGGACTGGGACTTATGCCGCGCTCGTCGATTGCAGGCACGTACACGATCCCGGGTTCTGGGGGAAGCGTCACGCTCTGCGTCGATCCCCCTCCTCCGATCCACGTCACCGGCGCGGTGCTCCCCGCCTGCCCCCCGCAGGGGTGCGACGCCGCAGGCCGGGGGAAAGACCCGACGTGAAGTCGGTAGTGCGCGTTCCCCGCCCCCCCGAAGGCCGTCTCGCGCACCACCACGAAATACATCCCTTCCGCCGGAAGCGTCGCCGTCAGCGCGGCGTCCTGACGCAGCAGGGGCGAGTCATCCGCAACGGCAAGTTCGGCTCCTGACAAATCCGTCAACGCAATCCGAGGGTCAAACAACACGTCCCCGAGGCGCTGCCCCTCGATCTCGACCGAGACAACCTGCCCCGCCGCCCCTGCAAAGGAAAAGACGTCCACGTCTTCCGGTGGAATCGCGCCGTTTATGCAGACCGGCAGGGTAATCGCTTGTGCGGCCTGCGAAGTCTGGTTCGGTTCAGTTTCGGCGATTTCCGGCAAGGCGCCGACGCAGAACAAGCGCCCGTTTGAAATGCCCGCCGCCGTCCGCAACCGCAGAAATCGCAACCCCGGTGCGCCATCCGGCGCTAGGCGGAGCGTCGCTCTCGCTACGCCAGGCTCCACCGCCTCGACGGCGACGCAGGTGACACCCGGCTCGTGACACACCACGTCGAGCGGAGCCTCAAGGCGGGCGCCGCGGAACGTGACCACCACGTCCGTCCCCCGCTGCCCGCCGCGCGGAAACACGCTCTCGATCGCGGGCGGAGCCGAGGCGAGACAGACCGTCGCGAAGACCGTCGGGAGCATCAAGAACGCCGACCGGCCGCGCCGCAGTCCCGACAACCGCTGAAGCGGAGTCGTTTGACGAAGGAAACTGAATTGCACGGTGAATCTCATTGACCCCTCCCCCGTCAATTGCATAAAGTAGCGCAACCGTTTCGAGCCGTCAACGCGACGCAGGCTTGTCGCCTGCCGTCGGCAAAGGAGGAAGGCGCATGACCGATGTCGGACTCCCCTTGTATCAGCAGGATCCCTGGCACATGCGCGGCGTGACGCGGCGCGAGATGCTTCGCGTCGGGTTCGTCGGCGCCGCGGGGCTGACGCTGGGGGACTGGTTCGCGCTTCGCGCCGCCGCGGCTGCACCGGTCGGCGCCGCGCAGAACCCCTCAACGCCGAAGACGCCTCCCTGCGACGGCGTTATTTACATCTTTCTCGAAGGCGGCATGAGCCACATCGACTCTTTCGATCCGAAGCCTTACGCCCCGATCGACATTCGCGGCGAACTCGGCACGATCGGAACCAACGTCGACGGCGTGCAGATTTCCGCGTTGTGGGGACACACCGCCCAGGTTGCCGACAAGATCGCGTTCATCCGCTCAATGACCCACGGCGAAGCCGCGCATGAGCGCGGCGCGCACAATATGTTGACCGGGTACAAGCCCAGCCCGGCCGTCACGTACCCCAGCCTCGGGTCGGTCGTCTCCTGCGAACTCGGCGTGCGCAACGACTTGCCCCCCTACATCTGCGTCCCGGACGACGGGGGCGGTTTCGGTTTTGCGCACACGGGTTATCTCAGCTCGGCGTTCGGACCTTTCTCGCTCGGCGCCGAGCCCTCGAACCAGCAGTTCGTCGTCCGCGACCTGAGTCTGCCCGGCGGGGTGGATGAGACCCGGATGGACCGGCGCAAGGGCATGCTCGCCGCGGTGGACGCGCACTTCCGCAAACTGGAGGACAGCGACGCGCTCGACGCGATGGACGCCTTTTACCAGCGCGCTTACAGCCTGATCAGCTCTCCGCGCGCCCGTGAGGCTTTCAATATTGCCGCCGAACCCAACGTGATTCGCGACGCTTACGGGCGCACGCCGATCGGACAGCGCCTCCTGATGGCGCGGCGCCTGATCGAAGCCGGCGCTCGCTTCGTCACCGTCTTTTCCGGCGGCTGGGACATGCACGTCGACATCCACGGCGGAATGAGGGGCCTCGTTCCCCCGCTGGATCAGGGGTACGCCGCGCTTCTGCGCGACCTGGACCTGCGCGGACTCCTCCCGAAAACGCTGGTCGTCCTCGGCACCGAGTTCGGACGCACCACGAAACTGAACAAAGATCGGGGACGGGATCACTGGCCGAAAGTGTTCAGCATCGCGGTCGCGGGCGGCGGCGTGCGCGGCGGGCAGGTCATCGGCGAGTCCAACGCCTACGCCACCGAACCGAAGGATCGACCGGTTTCGCCCGGCGACGTTGCGGCGACGATCTTCACGCAGCTTGGGGTCAATCCCGACAAGGATCTGATGGCGCCGGGAGATCGCCCGATCCGCATCGTCCGCGACGGCCGACCGATCGCCGGCCTGACCTGATCCCGGCGGATTACGCGCGGACTTCTTCAGCCTCCTGCCCCAACTCGTCGGGCAGGCGGATACGCAGACGCGACACCTTCCGTGCGTCGCCGTCCACGACCTCGAACGCGATGCCGTCGTGGCGACACAAATCCCCGACGCCCGGGATCCGCCCCAGCGACGACGATATGAATCCGCCGATCGTCTCGTAATATTCGCTCTCGGGGATGTTGATGCGCAGCTCCTCGTTGACTTCCTCGATGCTCATTCGGGCGTCAACGTCGTACGTGCGCGGATCGATCTGAACGACCGGGCGCGCCTCGGGCTGCTCATGTTCGTCCGAGATGTCGCCGACCAGCTCTTCGATGATGTCCTCGATCGTAACCAGCCCCGCCGTCCCGCCGTATTCGTCCAGCACGACGGCCAGATGGATCTTCTGCTGCTGAAACTCGTGCAACAGATCCCGGACGCGCTTCGTCTCCGGCACAAAAAGCGGCGTCCGCAGTCCCGCCCGAAGATCGAAGTTCGGAGCGTCGTCGATCTGCAGCAGATCCTTCGCGTACAATACACCCACGACGCGGTCGATCGTCTCCTCATACACGGGAATGCGCGAGTGACCGTGTTCGCGGATCGTCCGCCGCACATCCTCCAGCGTCGCGTCCACGGGAACCGCCACAATATCCGTCCGCGGCGTCATGATCTCGTTGACGTGAAGGTTGCGCAGCTCGATCACCGACTCGATCATCTCGCGTTCGTCCTGACTGACCGCGCCCTGGCGCTCCCCCTCGCTGACCACGCCGAGAATCTCACGCTCCACGTCGACGGTCTGGCTGCTTTCTTCGTCGCTGACTCCCGCGAGCCGGCGCACCAGCGGATCGAACATGCCCAGCACCCACAGCAACGGGAACAACACGATGCGCACCGCCTGAAGCACCGGCGCACAACGCAAAATCAGCGTCTCTCCCGCATAACGCTCGATCCCTGCGGGAATCGCCAGGGCGAAAACCGCGCAAAGCAGGATCGTCACCAGGAAAGCCCACGCTGAACGCGTCCGATCCGATCCGAACTGCGTCTCCTCAAGAAACGCAAGGACGATCAGCACCAGGACAAGGATCGCCCCGATGCGCAGAAGCCCCGTCGCCTGAAGAAACTGCTGCCGGGAGGCATACAACCGGCTGAGACGCTCTTCATGCGCAGACCCCTCCATTTCGCCCGCCAGCCGCGCCAGCGACGTGCGCAGGGCGAGGTTCGCCGCCGCCGCCAGCGTCAGCAGCAGCACATCCGCCGAACCCCAGAGCATTAATTCCAACCAGTGAGACATCGTGTCCACCCATCGCGACCCCGAACCCCGGGCGCCGCTCGCCTCTTTACCCCCGCCAGCCGGAACGAACTCCGTTTAAGAGGGGCGCGCCGCGCGCCCCCTCCGGTCCGGAGGCGCCGGAATCCTCGCGGTCCTCGCTCTCCTTCGGAGCAATCCGCGCCAGTCCGCACGCCTCCAGGGCGTCGTCCGCCCGTGCATGCATGAGACGAGCCTCCTCCTCCGTCCCGTCATCCAGACCGAGAAGATGCAGCGCGCCGTGAGCGGCGTACAACGCCAGCTCAACCGCCGGATCATGACCGCGCCGCCGCGCCTCGCAAAGCGCCGTGTCCTGCGAGATCACGATCTCGCCCTCCACCTCACCCCCGCGGCCTTCCGAAAGGTCGAAGGACAGAACGTCGGTCGCGCCCTCATGTTGAAGGAAACGCTCATTCAGATCAGCGATGTGCTGATCGTCCACCAGCGCCACGTGAATGTTCGCCGCGCGGCATCCGTGGCGGTGAAGGATTTCTCGCACGACGCGCAGAATCAACTCCCGCGAATGCGGATCGCTCGTCGGCGTCGCGCTTAAGCTCAGTTGGTAAGGCGGCTCCTCGTCCATCGACGTCGCTTCCGCACCGAAACTCACACCGCTGCGGGCTTCGGCTGCGGCGGAGTTTCACGACGCCCGCCGCTTTCGCCCATCTTCGGATACGCCACCCGCCCGTGATAAAGGCTGCACAATGCCTTCACCAGCGCCTGCTCGACCTTGTGCAGGTCCGCCAGCGTGATCTCGCAATCATCGAACTGCCCGTCGTTAAGCCGATCCATCAGGATCGAGTGTACGACGTTCTCGATCCGGCCCGGCGCCGGATCGCGGAGCGAACGCACCGCCCCCTCAACCCCATCGCACAGCATCAGCACCGCCGTCTCTCGGGTCCGGGGCTTCGGTCCCGGATATCGGAACTCCGCCTCCGGAACCCCCCGGTCATGACGCCCCGTCGCAATCGACGGCTGTCGCTCCGCGGCAACGTTGTGAAAATACCGCACCAGCGTCGTCCCGTGATGCTCGCGGATGAAGGGGATTAACGCAGGTGGAAGGCGGTACTCCCGCGCAAGTTCAACCCCGTCCTTCACGTGCGCCAGGATAATCAGCAGGCTCATCTTCGGCGCCAGTGTCGAATGAAGGTTGATCTGCGCCGTCTGATTCTCGGTGAAGTACTCCGGCTTCAGAATCTTCCCCACGTCGTGATACAACGCCCCGACCGAAGCGAGCAGGTCATCGGCGCCGATCGCCTGGCACGCCTCCTCCGCCAGCTTGCTCACCGTCAAACTGTGCTGGTATGTCCCCGGCGCCTCCCGCGCCAGAAGTTGGAGCAGCGGCTGACGCGAATCCCGCCACTGCATCAGCATCAGCGGCGTCGCCAGCCGGAAAAAGCCCTCCGCAAAGGGCAGCACGCCCGACACAAAGAACGCCGCTCCCAACGAACACGCCGCCCCCCAGCCCGCCGACTGAAGGGCGAACGCCAGCGACTCCCCCCCAACCAGATCCCCTGATATCCCCGCCAGCGGCGCCGCCACCGCCGTCACCAACCCCGCCGTCAGAATCCGCGTTCGAGCCCGGATTGCGCTCAATTGAAATGCCATCACGCTCGACGCCGTCGCCATCGTCAGCAGCAACGTCAGCGACTCCCGCGCCACCAGCACGACGATCACGCACAGAATGCTCATCGCCCCGATCGCCAGCCGCGACGGGAAAAAAATCGCAAACGCGCTCGCACATACCAGCGCCGGCGCCAACGTCAGCTCCCGATAATCCGGCCACTGCACCGACAGCAATCGCGCGCTGATCAACGTGCAAAGCACCAGCAGAGAAAACGCCCAGCACTTCGTCCGCGACTCCAGCAACCGCGGATGATGTTGGGCCAGGTACATCACCAGTCCGATCGCCACCAGCGCCACCAGCGTCAACCGTCCCGCTGTTTGCAGCCGCGCCTCGCGCCGCATCGCCGAGGCCTCCAGCCCCTCCGAACGCAGGTACCCGGCCCACGCCTCGCGATGCGCCTCGAGAAGCTCCTTCTCCCGCGTCGTCAAAACGCTGGACCGGACACCCGCCGCGGGAACCACGAACGCCTCTCCGCGCTTGTACGCAAACCGCGCCTCCGGAATACGATCGACCGCCAGACCCATCTCCCGAAGCGTCCGATCCGCCTCGTAACGAAGCGTCGGTGCGGACGTCAGCCGCTCCTGAATCAGCGCCGTCGCCGCAGACCGCAGCGGCTCCGACAGACACGACGCCGCCGATTCCGAAAGCTTCCGAACCTCCTCCGGCTCCTCCAGCGCCGCCACCTTGTCCAGCGGAACGACGCGGGATTCTTGCGCTTCCGTCGGTCCGCCGTGAACGATGATCCAGTCCGCCGTCGAACGCGGATCACGCGGCTCTCGCGCCACGTCGCGCGCCGTATACGCCGTCAGCAACGCCGCACTCAACGCATCCAGCTCCGCCTGGATCGCCTCCGGCGTCTGCCCCGACGTGAATGCCTTCACCCGCTCGTACGCCGCGCCATCGACGACCTTCAGCGCCCCGTCCGCAGCATGAAGCGCTTCCAGCGACACCTGTTCCGCCGCACCCTGCATCAACGCCCGAACACTCGCCACGACGCGCTGCCCGGCCGCCGGGTCGAACACGTAATGACTGGGGGCGCTTTCCCGCGCTTTCCGCCTCTCGAACTCCGTCGTCGTCGGATCCGGAACGTCGAAATCCACCCGCGCGAGGACGGGCGACTGAATTCGCTGACCCAGCCGGTACGGCAGAGGCTCAGGCCCGTAAAGACTCACCCCGCAGGAGCCCAGCGCCAGCACAAGCCCCAGGCGAGTCGCGCGACCCGTCAGAACGCGCAACCACGCCGGTCCGCTCGTCGGCCCTCCGACGCGCAGCCGCTTGTCAATCTGGATTCGTCGAACCGTCGCCATCTCCCTGCATTCCTGCTGCGTGAGATCCCAAACCCGATGCTCCGTCGGAACGCCCGCGCTCCCGCGCCGCTCAACGCTTTCGCACGGTCGAGGTCATCCCCGCGGCTGCATCATGTTTCCGTATGCATCCACGATCTGCTGCACCAGCGGATGCCGCACAATATCCACCTCCGTCAACCGCACGATCGCCACCCCGGGGGTCTGCCCCAGCCGCTTCACCGCGTCCGTCAGCCCGCTCTGACGGTCGGACTCCAGATCCACCTGCGTGTCGTCCCCCGTCGCGATCATCTTGCTCCCGTTGCCCAGGCGCGTCAGGAACATCAGCATCTGACGCACCGTCGCGTTCTGCGCTTCATCGAGAATCACCGCCGCATGATTCAGTGTCCGCCCGCGCATGAACGCCAGCGGCACGATCTCGATGATGTCGTTCTTGATGAAGTTCCGGACCTGCTCAAAGGGCATCATGTCGTGCATCGCGTCGAACAGGGGGCGCAGATAAGGATTCACCTTCGCCTGAAGGTCGCCCGGCAGATACCCGAGCTTCTCCCCCGCCTCCACCGCCGGACGAACCAGAACGATCGACCGGATCAATCCCTCTTTCAGCATCGACACCGCCACCGCCACCGCCAGATAGGTCTTTCCCGTACCGGCCGGCCCGAGACAGATCGTCAGGTCATGATTTCGGATCGCATTGACGTACGCCTCCTGCCCGGCGGTTCGAGGCGTGACATGAGCCGACGCCAGATAGACGCGCAGCGACGAAGACCCCGACTCCGGGCGACGAACGTCCACCCGGCGGATCGCGTCCACCACATGCTCGTCATCCAGAAGAGGGGAGCTTCGAAGTCGCGTTTGAAGCTCTTCAAGAACCGACCGCGCGCGGTCCACCGCGTCCGCCCCGCCGCTGATCCGCACATGATCGTCACGGGCGCTGATGCGGACGTCGAACGCCGTGCGGATCCGACGCAGGTGACGGTCCGCAGGACCGTACAACGCGCCGCGATGACGGGGGTCGCCGATCGTCAACGTCAGCTCAACCGTTTCTGCGTCGCCCATGCTCGTCCGCCGGCGCCTCCCGCGACGCCGGCTTTGCCGACTCCTTCAAAATCCGGACAGCCGCCGAAGCCTCACGCGGCTCGTCAAAGCACGCCCCACGCCTCCCGCAGCAGGAACCACGCGACCGGCAATGCGCCACAGGGACTGTCCAGCAGGTCAAGTATACCTCCGTAAGTCGGGATATGAGAAGCCGAGTCTTTGACACCGCCCTCACGTTTAATGCAGGACTCAAATAAATCACCCAACAATGCAAAAAACGCCAGAACTGCCCCCAGTACACCGGCCCGAATATATCCAAGGCGATCAAACACCCCGAACACTTCGTCAACCAACGCACCAATCGACTCGACCTCGCTTTCCCACAGCCCTCCGGCAATCGCACCCAGCATCCGCGCCGTAGCAACCAGACCCAGCGCGAACCCGGCGCTTAACGCTACGCCCCCGATCGTTCCCTCCCACGATTTCGACGGGCTGATCTCCGGAATGAGCTTGTGTCGCCCGAAAACGCTTCCGACCAGGTAACCCCCGATGTCAGATCCCTTGATCATCAGGATCACAAACAACAGCGTCCACGCCCCCCGCCCGGGGTCCACATCCCACCCGCACCTTAATTGAAGACCGAACGACGGAAGAAGCCCCAGGTACAGAATCATCAGCAGCGTCGAACCCGCGTCGCGCAGCGTCCGCGACGGATCACGACGACGCACCTGGAGCCACATCGTGCCCACCGTGGCCAGCCCCAGCAGCACGAACTGACCAACGACCCCTTCTCGATGCTGCGGCGCGTACCCCAACCAGCCCGTCGGTGCGATCCACGGCTGCGACATCAGCAGAACGATCATCACGTACGCCCACCGTGCGTGCGGACGGCAGCCCGCCCCGGCCAGGATGCGCCGCAATTCCGCCGCCGCAGCCAGCGTCAACCCGATGAAGGTCAGCGGGATCACGCTCCCGTGGCGCACCAGCGCCGCAAGCGCCGGCCACGTGGATTCCGCCTGCGCCGCCGCTGCATCGACCGCCGTCAGAGTGACCAGAAAAAGGATCGCGATCGCGCCGTAGGTGACCCGCTGGGCAGCGTGGGAGGTCATGCCGCAGGGCTCCGCTCAGTCGTAGACCGGCTCGTGCGCCGGATCCGTGAAAAGACGCACGTAACTCTCATACCGATCAGGGTGGATCTCTCCCCGCTCAACCGCGTCGCGCACCGCGCAATCCGACTCATGCACGTGCGTGCAATCCGGGAACCGGCAATTCGGCACAAGTCGGATGAACTCCACGAAAAATCGCTCAAGCTCGTACTTCCCGATCAGCGTGATGTCCAGCGTCCGGACCCCGGGAGTGTCCACGATGACGCCGCCGCCGTCGAGAGGGATCAGCCGCGCGTTCGTCGTCGTATGACGCCCCTTCCCCCACCGCCGGTCCAGCTCACCGACGCGCAGGTCCAGTCCCGGCTGGATCGCGTTCAGAAGCGCGGTCTTCCCGACCCCGCTTTGACCCACGATGACGGACGATCGCCCGGTCAACACCTCGCGCAGCGCCTCGATCCCGTCGCCG
The DNA here is from genome assembly GCA_016860685.1 of Planctomycetota bacterium. Classification (GTDB taxonomy): domain Bacteria; phylum Planctomycetota; class Phycisphaerae; order UBA1845; family UBA1845; genus JABWBH01. The sequence goes on along the minus strand of BOJX01000009.1, from coordinate 45,653 downwards.
CGGACCGCGCTGGTCGCCAGCGCCGCGTACCCCAGCGCCCGGTAGCGCTCAAGGAGGTCCGCCGCTTCCGGATCCAAGTCCACCTTGTTGAGGCAGACGACAGGGACGATCCCCCCTTTCAGCGCCGCAACAATGTAACGGTCGATCAAGTGCGGTTTCGGAGGCGGCAAACCCGCGGACACGACGATCACCGCCCGGTCGACGTTGGCCGCCACCGTGTGCAGGCGGTTCATCACGCGCCGCGTCAACTCGCTGGTCCGGGGCTCGACATGTTCGATCAGGCCTTCCGCCGGCGCGGACTCGTCGCCCGCTGCCACCCGGAAAAGCACGCGGTCACCGACCGCCAGCGGACTGCGCGCCTCGATCAGCCGCGTCTTCAGAATGCGGCGCATCCGGCAGCGCCACAACCGCCCGTCCGCCTCGACCTCGTTGAACCCTCCGAGGATCGACAGAACCACCCCGCGGATCAGTTCCCCCGACGGTTCGTCGCTGACGATGATCGTCCGCTTGCGGGACAGCGCGCCCTTCGCACGCACCGACTCGACTTTGTGTGTCTCGACGTCGCCGCCTTCCGCCTCCGACGCCCGCTTCGTCCAGTCCTTGATTCGGCCCGGACGGCTTCGGTTGCGCCGGAACGAGACGCGGACCTTGCGGCCTTTCGGAGAATCAGGCTTGCCCGGCGTCTCGTCGCTCATCAGGCCCGCGATGTCCTACTCACACGGCGTCTCGATCGGCGGCACGCACCCGGACGGACTCTCGAGCGACACCGTCACCGGACCCGCGAAACAACAGACCTTCTCCGCCACCCGGTCCCCGTGCACGGTAAACGCGAACGCCCGACCGTCGAGATTCACCACGACCTCCTGCCCGTTATGATCCTCATTCCGCAACCGCACCTTCAGGCTGACCTGACCCCGCGCACTGCACCGCGCCGTCATCTTCTTGACGTCGCCGCACGTGATCGCGCATTCCGGATCCACGGTGAGGTCGCAGTTCGCCCGCCGCAGCCACGGCAGGATCGCCTCCGAAATCGACCGCTCATGCAGACGCAGCACGATGTTGAACATCCCGCGTGCGCATCCGTGACAGTAACTCATGATCGTCCCGTTGAAGGCGTCCGAGCAGTCCCCCAGCCCGCACCCGTCAATCACCGGATTGTGATCGTGCGTGTGAGGCGCGCCGAAGTTGTGCCCGAGCTCATGCGAAACGACAAAAGGATCCCAGTTGTAGTTGCTGTGATCGCGCAGCGGATACGGAAAGTAACCCGCAAGCGCCCCGGACAGCCCGTATTCGTATCCCCAGTTGCAAAGCCCGGGCAGATACGCCACGCCTCCCCCGTACCCGGCGCTGAGGATGTGCGCGGCGTGGCGCGGAACGTGGCTCATGTTGGCGTTCCAGTAATTCTGGAACTCTCCCAGACCGCCGCCGGCATAAGGATCCGAGTCGCTTTCCCAGACCCGCAGGAAGCTGATCCGAAGGCTCGTGTTCACGTCCCGCTTGTAAATCTCCGACACCGCGCCCCACAGGGTCAGCGCATACGCCGCCGAAGCCTCCGTGTTGCCGCCGAAGATGTTCCCCGTGTACTCCCAGTCCGTCTCCACGGCGATCACCGCCACGCGGCACGGCGGACGCTCCTCTCCCCCGGCCGTCTCCTCTCGTCCGGAATCCGCCGCGCCGACCGCCTCAACCCGCTCCGACGCTCCCACCGAACACATCCAGTCCGCCCAGTTGAACGCTTCCTCCGGCACGGCGTCCGTCCGGTAGATCACCGGCGGCAGCCCCTGACCCGCCGGTCCGCTCGAAAGAACGTGTGTCGCCCCGTCCACGATCACGTATCCGTATTGCGCCCCCTCGGAAAGGCTCAGGAACACCCGGCTGTCCGCTTTCCCGACCACCTGCCCCGAATACAACGCCACGTTCGGCAGCGCGGCAGGCCGATCCCCCCCACGGGTTCCGATCACCAGCCTCGCGTCTTCGGTCGTCAGTTGCATCGGCTCCAGCAGCAGTTCCGCGGTCGTCCCGTCCCCGAGCACAAACGACGACATCACGAACGCTCCCTCGCCGCAGTCCGCCCCCGACAGTTCCCCCGTAAAGCGCAAACCAACGAAACCTTCCGCCCCCTGACCGTCAACACTGAAGGGGGACATGATCTCGGGCAGCGGACCGCTCCGATCCTCCGCGGCCTTTGCATCCGAAAACAACACTCCCGCCGCGACCGCCGCCGCAACACCTCCCACCGCTCTTTCAACGACCCTGCGCATCATCCCCTCGTGCATACGCCCCCCCTTTTTTTTCGTTCCGACTTCCCCCTATCCGACCTCCCGATCCTACCCGATCAGACCGCGAAACCGAAATCGCGCCTTCCACGTTCGATCGCTCGCGCTGCGCCGGCATGAACTGCGACAGCCTCCTGCCTCGCATCGGCGCGGCTTTACCCCCCGCCGCACGGTCGATAACATCGCCGCGCGGCGACGACATGACTGCCGCAGGTCCGCGCCCGTAGCTCAATTGGACAGAGTGGCAGACTTCGAATCTGAAGGTTGGAGGTTCGAGTCCTCCCGGGCGCAATACAGGCTCACGCAACCGTGCGAACCACCGTCTCGCTCGAATCCGCAGCACCGATCGTACGCCGGCGCCTCCTGCGCTGGTATGACCGGCATCGCCGCGAACTCCCCTGGCGGGGCACCCCCCCCGATCCTTACGCCACGCTCGTTTCCGAATTCATGCTCCAGCAGACCCAGGTGAAGACCGTCCTGCCTTATTTCGAACGCTTCATGCGCCGTTTCCCGACCTTGCGATCTCTGGCGTCGGCGTCGATCGACGACATCCTCCCTTTCTGGGCGGGGCTGGGCTACTACCGCCGCTGTCACCACCTTCATGCCGCGGCATGCGCCATCGTGGACCGTCACCGAGGCCGCATCCCGAAAGACGTGGAAGCGCTCCGCGCGCTGCCCGGCGTCGGGGCGTACACCGCCGGCGCGATTGCGTCGATCGCCTTCAACATCGCCGTCCCGGCGGTGGACGGGAACGTCTGCCGTGTGCTTTCTCGCCTCCGCGGCGACGATCCCAAGTCTGCCGGAAGCCGCCCGCAGAATGAAACGCTCGCCGCCCGTCTTGTCGCCCCGCGGCGCCCCGGCGATTTCAATCAGGCTTTGATGGAGCTTGGTGCGCTGATCTGCACCCCCCGATCTCCGGATTGCTCCCGCTGCCCGCTCCGCGCTTTGTGCCCCAGCCGAGACCGAACCGCGGCGCTTCCGGCTCGCCGCAAAGCGCCGCTACCGAAGTCCCCCCGCACATTGCACGTCGTCGCTCTCGCAATCCTCCGCAAGGAGCAAACGTTCCTCGTGCGCAGACCCGACCGCGGATTGTGGGCGGGCTTGTACATGTGGCCGACGGCCGAATGCCTCCCTCACGCCGACCGCGACACCGCCGCGCTGGACCTTTGCCGGCGGCTCCTGCCTCGCGCCGCGGCGTACCCGCACCACGTAGGAAACGTCCGACACGTGCTCACGCACCGCACCGTCCGCTTTGACGTGTACGTGGTGTGCGTCAATATCGGCGCACGACCGACCGTCACCGGACGCTGGAGACCGCTCACGTCTTCCGGAACGGACCCGCCTCTCAGCACGGCTCAGCGCAAACTGGAGGCTTATCTGGTTTCGCACGCCTCCGCTTGACACTCCGGGCGGCGACCGGTCAATTCGTTGCATGAATGCTCAGCTTCAGCAGCGCGTCGAGGCGGCGAGGGAAACGCTGGACGCCCACGTCCGCGACATCATCGCGTGGCATTTCGATCCGAAGACCGGCTGTCCCTTCTGGCTGGAGTACGCCGACCGCCTCGGTTGGGATCCGCGCGAGCACGTGCATGCCTACGCCGATCTCGACCTGTTTCCGCCGTTCCAGGATGAGTGGCTGCGTGGCGGACCGGTGCGGCGCTGGGTGCCGAGGGGGCTCGCGCACAAACCCGTGTATGTCTTCGAAACCGGCGGGAGCACCGGCGTGCCCAAGACGCGCATCAATATCGACGACTTCCGCATCGACTACGAGATGTTCAGCGAAACCCTGGACGATCGCTACTTCCCGAAGGGCGCCGACTGGCTCATGCTCGGTCCGTCCGGCCCCCGCCGCCTGCGCCTCGCCGTCGAGCACCTGGCGCAGTATCGCGGCGGCATCTGCTTCTGCGTGGACCTCGACCCGCGCTGGGTGACGAAGCTCATCAAGTCCTCCCGGATGGACCTGATGCACGAGTACAAGGACCACGTCATCAATCAGGCGCTCACGATCCTCCGCGCGCATCCCAACATCCGCTGCATGTTCGCCACGCCGAAACTGCTCGAGGCGCTGTGCGAAAAAATCTCCCTCGTGCAGGCCGGCATCACCGGCGTCTTCTGCGGCGGAACCTCGATGACCGCCCAGTTCCACCGCTTCGCCCGGGAGGAATTGCTGGAAGGCGGACCCGACTGGTGGAAACCGAGCCGCGCCCGTCACGAAGCGGATTCTGCAACCTCTGCTCCAGGCAACGCGAATGCGAACAAGAACGCGAACGCAGAATGCAGAATGAAGCATAAAGAACGTCAATCTCATGACGCGGGTCATTCTGCTTCCCGCATCCCGCATTCCGCATGCCCCATCGATTTCGTCCCCACCTACGGCAACACCCTGATGGGTCTCGCCACGCACAAGCCCTTCGACCCGGACGACCGTTACGCGGTGATCTATCATCCTCCGCATCCGCGCGCCGTGATTGAAGTCGTCGATCCGAAATCCACGGAGAATCCCGACGCCTGGCACATCCCGCCGCACGGCGCCGGCGCTGCTAACCCCGGACGCGGCGGCGAACGTCACCGTCTCGTCGCTTACGGCGAAGTAGGCCGCGTCCGTCTCACCACCCTCACCCGCGAGTTCTTCATGCCCCGCTTCCTCGAACGCGACGAGGCCGTCCGACATCCCCCGTGCGAACGCTATCCCTGGGACGGCGCCGGCGACGTCCGCCCCTTCTCGGGCTTCGCCGTGCCGATCGTCGAGGGGGTGTACTGAACGGCGGCACGCGGCGGAACCGCTCCTCGAACCGGTGACCTCTCGGCGCTCGTCACCGCTTAATCCCTCGCGTCATTCTCGCCGCGCCGCATTCGGATCGATGCGCATCAAGCGACCGAACTCCTCGGCGACGCGAACCCAGTCCGTCTCGCCGGTGTAGACGATGCACGCGGCGGACTTTCGACCGGAAAGTTCCTGCAAGGCCTCAGCCGGAGTGAAGAACCGCTTTCCCCCCGAATACGGCTGACCGGCGAGGCGCACCTGGAGCTTCTCGACGGTGCGGGATTCCGGGACTGTCTCGTGCATCCGCGCCTCCGCCCCGCGCAGGGCCTCCGCCAGCGGGTTCTCCGCCCACGCGCGATAGCCGGTCAAAAAGCGGGAGCGCGGCACGGCGGCGTACACGCGGCGCGTCAGCTCCGCCGTGTTCTCCCGGCGTCGCGCATTCGACGGCGTGTCGAGCAGCACCACGGGCATGTTCCACCAGAACTCCAGCCCGGTCTCCGCAAGCGGTCTGAGAACCGCTGAAATCTCCGCCAGCGTCTCCGGCGATCGCCCACCGTGAAACTCGCCCAGCGCGGTCTCGTTCTCAAGCACAACGACGTTGTTCCCCGTGAGGGCGACCACGCGCCGTGCCGCGCGGGCGAGGCGCCCCCACCCCGCCGCCTCGTGAAACGTCGGACGCAGATCAAAGTGCGTCTTGAACCCGCCGATCACATGAAGGTTCGCGGGCTTGTCGCGCATCAACGCCGCGTACACGCCCTCCACGCGCGCCGGAACCGTCGTCACGATCGCCACGTCCGTCACCTGTGCCCACGCCTTCAGCCCTTCGCGGGCATAATCCAGCCCCGACACGCCAGGCCTCGACGCCACGTCCTCGTAGGGCAGGTTCATCTCCAGCCAGGGAATAATCGTCGGGGGCTTCGCCGGTTCGATCGCCCGGGATACTTCGACGGAGGCGTCAAGGTCGGGGGCGACGTCCTGCCTGGCGAAAAGCGCTGCTGCGACGCCAAGAGAGAAAAACAGCGACGGGATGTTGAGAGCGCTGTGGTGCGGCATCGGGAGGCTATCTTATTCTCCACCGATGCCGCGCGGAACGCTTCCCGTCGCCGGAACAATCACTCCACCAGCCTCACCCGCGAGGCAACCTCCGCCGCGCGGGCGACGTAGCGCGGGATCAGACCGTCCGCCAGCATCTCGTGCAGACGGACCACCTGTCGTGGGTGGAAATCGCGCCGCAGATACAGGCGCGGGTTCGGGACGGACCACTGCGGAACCGGGGCGAGCCGACCCTCGCTCAGTTCGTGCGCCGCGAGGATCATTTTCTCCAACCCGGCCAGGATCGCCTTGCACCCGATCGTGTGCGGACCGTCTTCTGCGGCGATGACCGGACGGGCGTGATGCAGGATCGGACCGCTGTCGATCCCCGCGTCGATCAGGTGGACCGTCGCCCCGATGTACTCCGGTTCGTCATTCAGCAGCGGGTAGAAGTTCGTGGCCGTCCCCCGGTAATACGGCGACAGGCCCAGGTGCAGATTGATGATCCGCCCGGCGAAGGCGTCCAGCAGCGGCGGCTTGATCAGGTTCGTGCCGTAAACGAGCAGCGCGTCCACTCCGGCCTCTTGCAGGAACCGCAGCGTGTCCGCCGAATTGAGCTTGCCGGGCGCGATGGGCCTGACGGAACAACCCGCGTCTGCTACTCCCGACCCGCGCGAAACTTCCGTTTCCTTTGCGCAGTCCGAACCAACCGGTCCGATTTCCGCAGCCGTGCCGGCCTTCGCTGCCGAAACGGTTGCCGCCGCCGAGACCTTTACCGCACCCGAATCGGCAGGGATTGCTCCTGCGGCGCAAGCGACGGCGACGCCGGCGGAACCGGCGGACGAACCGTGTTCGATGAACGCGGCGTCTTGCCCGAAGGACCGCTCCTCCTGCCGGGCGCGGTCCTCGTAATGCTCCCGAACGATGCGCCGCTCGTCCTCGGTCAGATCCGCGTCCGACGCCGTCGCCGCAGGCGAATACCCCGTCCGCTCATACCCGACCGCAACGACAGGCAGCGCCCGCCGCAGCGCGTTGGCCACATAACGATGCCGCATCTCGACGCTGGTGAGGACAGCGAACTTCACAAGCAGCATATCGGCGCGTCAGCCGATTCTAGTGAACGAATCTGACGGGGTTCACCCTTCGCGATCCCCGATCTCGGCGGGCGATGGGAATCACTTACTTAGGTCGCTCGCCGGATTCCGCTTGTCGGATCGCTCGGTCATGGTCCGCGGCCGCCAGGATTCGGTGTATCCCGGTTGAACCCGGTTTGGCGGATTCTTCTTTGATCGCCTCTTCCTTCTGCCTCGGCGTAAGCAGAGCAACCAGTTGCGGTCTTAATCGCTCTTCGAATAAGCGAGCCACCGGCGCCCGCAGGCGACGTTGCTCTTCGAGAAGCGCGACTCGACGTTGCTCGGCCTCTGCTCCCGAGGAGGACGAAAGGCCCGCCAGCTTCGATGCGACCGCTTCAAGCTCCGCGCGCCGCTCCCGAAGATGCGCCACCGCATCGCCACGGCAGATTCGGTGGATTTCCCAGGCCTTCTGTGCCTGCTCCTGGGTCAGCCTGAACGCTCGGACGAACCGACGCACGAATTCCGACCCAAGGACAGGATCGTCCGCGGAGAATGCAATATCCCAAGCACCGAGTCCGGCATCGGACAACGGCGTCCGACCTTGCGACCGACCTTCCTTATGATCCGCCAGCAGTTTCTGAATTATTGCAAAGTCCAATTCTCCAGCCGCCCGGCGGGCATGCGCCTCCTGGATGGGAATCGCCTTTGCACCATCCCACACGAGAACCGTGCCGCCCGACGCGACGCTTGCCCCAACGGGAATTCCAAGGGGTCAATCAGTCCACCTTCCGAACAAGGGACTCCACGGCCTTCCGGGCGGCGTCTATCTGCGCGCGCGTCGGCATCTTATCCAAGCCCGGTCGCAGTCTTTCGTCAAAAACCCTTGCCTCAAAACCCTCGATCCGCTCGATCCGGGCGCGCACCGAACTCAGTTCCGCCACCTGAGCCGGTGAACCAGACAATCCCTCCTCCAATTGCTTTTCACGCTCGCGAAGCTCGGAAAGCTCGCCGTCTTGCTTCCGCCGATACTCATGCAGCGAATTCAGGCACTCGCGATGATGTGCCCATGCCCGTTGAGATTGGCTTGAGTCCAGTCGATACACTGAGATAAAGCGCCGGACGTACTCTTCCCAAAGACGGGGTTCTCGCTTGACCTTAGCCGCCTCTGACAATAATAATAAATCCGGATCCTGTTTATCCGGAAAGCGGCACATCCCATTGGGCGCCTTGGATCGCTCGATTAACGCGTAGATCCCGGAACCATCAATCAGTCCGGACTCCCACCTGCGTCGGAATTCCTCAATGGACACAACCTCTGCACCAGTCCACATCAAAGGTTGAGACTCTCCTGATTGAATGATCTGTATCCCCGGGACGAGCCCGAGATGCTCCGGGGTCAGCTTGTTCGGATGATCCGGACGATCGAATTCCACGTACGGAACATCAACATGCATGGTCGGAACGCCGTCAGCCCAGTATGAGACCCGGCTTGGAGTCCACCGCCCATCGAACTCCTCGTACTCCGTCTCACAGTGGTACCGCTCGCGCCCGTCAACCGAGGAGAAGCATCGCGTCGGCTGGAAGCCATAGGATGCATCAAGAACCCAGGACACCGAATTCCCGTTGGCGTAACGATACGTGACCATAATCCCCCCGGGAACGGAATGAACGTCCACCTCGGACGGGTCCTTCGTTCTCCACCAAGGAGAATCCGTCTCTGCGACGAACACAGGATCGAACCCGATCCGCAGAGGATTCCAGCTCGGCGTCCTCGGAGAGTCGCTGTAAACATGGGCAGCCAGGCTCTCCTCATTATAAACCCATTGCTGCGACCCCGCCGTTAAAACTCGCTGCTCTGAGAAGGCGAACGGCTGCCCGATGCGATCCGGCTCCGGCGTTCTTAGGCCCAAACCAAGACCGCGGTAAACGAACAGGGCATCCTCCCCCGCGTAGGTCGATGTGTAATAACGTGGCTCCGATTGCCCCGGAACGCTAAGCGACCACTCCACTCGCGCACTGTTAAACGACCGTCTCTGATCCATCGCCTGCTTCAGCGGGTCGGAGTAGGAGCAGTTCAACTCATCCGCAAATCCAATGACGATTAACAGGTAGAGCATGGCCATCGGGTGACTCCAATTCGTGAAGCCTTCTGAAACAATCGCTCTTCATCGAGCCGCAATTACTCCGACGAGTCCGGACTGCACGTCGTCGGAGGAACCACAAGCCGGTACGCTTCTTCAAGGTACTCCTGAAACAACGGCCCGGTATAACAGTCGTCATCCTCTTCGCAATAAATGCCTCCTGGCCCTGAAATGCAGTCATAGCGAGAGTAGCAAATCTCCAATTGAAGGTTGAGGCAATAATACGTCTGCTGGTTCTCCGTCGCCGCAAACCATGTGTCGTTCTCCGGCACGTTTCGGCGGTTGCATTGGCTCACTCCTTCTCGACACTTGCAGAACGTAAGTTCGGTACAATCGGCTGGGATGGGCAATCCACAACGCCCGCCACCGCACTCGTCGTCAATCATTGTACCGCTTGCCGCTGCCGTCGGCATCGGGGCAAGCGCCCCGAGCGACGCCTCAGGCAGCGCGGCCGCCTCGCTCGATCGGACGGAAACCACGGTCAGGCACAGCCCCAAGACCGGCAGGAAAATCGTTCGCCTCATATTCGGGTTCCATACTGGGACAACCTCGGCGTAGGCAGAACAATCCACCCGAGCTACTCACGGTGACTATCGAACGGCGACCGTTCCCATTGCAAGAGAAAAATGGGGGGGGGGGGGGGCAAAATCGTTGATGATAACACTCAAAAGCGATTATTATTGGACATTACGAGACGCTCCTACTCGAACCGCAGCGCCTCCACCGGGTCCATCCGGGCGGCGCGGATGGCGGGGTAGAGGCCGCTGATGAGGCCGACGAAGGTCGCCACGGCCAGCGCCATCACGATGCTCGCGGGCGGGGTGTATGTCTTGAGCACCGCGGTGATCTGCGACAGCAGGTCGCTGAAGGCGTAACCCACCACCACCCCCAGCGCCCCGCCGAGCAGGCTGATGACCCCCGCCTCGACGAAGAACTGGAACCAGATGTCCACGGGTCGCGCCCCGACGGCGATGCGCACGCCGATCTCCCGCGTCCGCTCCGTCACCGAGACCATCATGATGTTCATGATCCCGATCCCGCCGACGACCAGCGAGATGCCCGCGATGCTGTAGAGCACAACGGCCATGATGAGCGTGACGTCGCGGAGCTGGTTCTTCGCCTGCTCCTGAGTGAGGATCTGGAAGTCGTCCGGCTCGCCCGCGCGGAGATTGTGCGACTCCCGCAGGATGCGTGTCACGCTGTCGAGGCAGGAGGACAGCCTGCGGGACTCGGCGGCCTGCACGACGAGCATGTCGAGATACCTCGCCCCGGTCATCCGCTGAAGGGTCGTGACGGGGACGAACACCATGTTGTCCACCTCGACGAAGCCCAACATGCCGCGCTCCTCCATCACGCCGCGAACGATGAAGCGCTTGCCGTTGAGATCGACGTCCTGCCCGACGGCCGGGCGCGCGCCGAAGAGATCCTGCTTGACCTGGTGTCCGAGGACGCAGACGAACGCCCCGTTGCCGTTGAGATCCTCCGGTTCCAGGAAGCGCCCGTCGGCGGGTTCGTAGCTGTTCATCGAGGCGTAGGCGTCGCTGGTGCCCATCATCGTGCATTGCGTGGTGCGGGCGAGCTTCTGCGCCTGCGCCGGGCGCTGCATCTGCGGACAGGTCGCCCTGACGGATTCCGACGCTTTTCGACGAATCAGGGCTTCGTCGTCGAGGGTCAGCGACGGGGGCATGACGCCACGGCGGCGGGTGCGGTCGCTGCTGCCGTTGATCACGATGAGCTGGTCCGCGCCCAGGGCTTCGAAGCGCTGGAGGATGTCGCGCTCCATCCCTTTCAGCACGGAAACCGCGGAAATCACGGCCGCCACGCCGATGATGACGCCGAGCGTCGCCAGGATCGACCGAAGGAAGTTCGCCCGGAGACTGACCAAGGCCATCTTGAAGATGCGCAGGAAAATCACGGTCCACTACGTTAAACCGGGCGCTCGGCGGCGACAACCCGTCGCGCCGTGTTGCACCGCCTTGCCGGGGGGAGGCTGGACACCGCCGGTCCCGATCCGTTAGGGTAAGCGTCGGGTGCGGTCCACGAACGGGAAACCGATCGTGTTCGCGGCGGGGTGGCACGAAGAAGGCGCTGCGCGGCCTGAATCGGACGATGAAACGCGCGTTCAAAGCCGACGGGCCCGCGTGAGAATCAGGCGTTTCCTTGACGGGCGCGGTTCGGTTTTGACACATGTCTTATGAACAAGGAGAAGCGAATGAAAAAGCAGGGGCTTGGGGTGTTGGGGCTTTGCGTGATGGGCGCGCTGGTTTCGGGATGCGCGTCGAACAAGATGAACATGGAGGAGATGATGCAGGCGCCGTCGCGCCCGGCGGAGCTGGACGCGCTGAATGCGTTCACGGGAACGTGGAGCGCGTCGTGGGAGTGCACGATGGAGGGCATGCCTGAACCGATGAAGGGCACGGGCACGTCGGTGGTCGCGTGGGAGTGCGACAAGTGGGTGCTGCTGGAGCGCTTTAGCGGTTCGATGGGCGAGGACAAATTCCAGGGCATCGGGATGTGGTCCTATGATCCGAAGAGCGGGAAGTACCAGATGCGCTGGATGGACAGCTTCGGGGGCGTCGGCGACGGAACGGCGACGTATGACGCGGCGACGCGCACCTGGACGGTGAAGGGCAAGGGTTCCGGCATGCAGGACTCCGTGATGGAAGGCACGATGCGCTTCGTGGACGACAATACGATGGAGTGGACGCACACGGAGTGGAACTCCTGGAAGACGCAGAAGACGATGAGCATGAAAGGCACCAGCCGAAAGCAGTAACGCGCGGCAGCGGGGCGCTCCGGTCCCCGTCGATTTCCGTCCTACCCCCTCCCGCCGACGGGCCGGAGGGGGTTTTCTCGTTGATTGACCGTCCCTTCCGGGCAGCGCTAGAATCGGTCGCCCGGTCCGATGCGCACGGCGAACGTGGCGGTCGGAGGGGAGACGGCGGAGTTGATGAGTGTACGCGCGTCTGCTGGGGTTCATCATTGTCGCATCGTGGGTGGCGGCTACCGGCTGGCTGGTCAAACACGACCTGCTCCCCATCTGGACCGCAAGCCCCGCGCCCAGCCCGCTGCGGGCGGACTGGCTGGCAGAGGGTCGGACGGTCGAGCTTCAATGCGGGGTGTTCCGGGATAACGGGCGGATCGGCACAATGTGGACGATCTACCGATACCGCCCGCAGGTGATCGAGCGCGAGGATCTCATCCTCCTGGAAGACCTGGTCCCGCAGTTGCCTTCGCTGCGCGTCGAGGGCGGCGCCACGTTCACACCTGAAGGCGCGCTGGACAGCCTGAAGGTCGAGTTGCGGGTCAGCAATCACGGGTTTCCGATCACGCTCAGCGGTGAGCGGTTTCCGCAGGATTTCGCGTTCACGCTCGACGCGGGGCTGGGCGGGATCAAGCCTTTCAAGGTTCCGGTCGGCGAGGCGGATATGATCGCCGAGGCGTTCAACCCGTTCACAACGCTGCCGAAACTGTCGGTCGGGCAGTCGTGGCGCATGCAGGTCATCAATCCGCTGGCGGCGCTGCTGAATCTTTCGGAGAAGTTCAGGCCCGTCGTCGTCCGCGTGACGGGTCGCGAAAAGCGGGCGACGAATTTCGGCACGCGGGACTGCTTCGTCGTCGAGGCGGAAGGCGTCACCGCCTGGGTCGATGATGAAGGCGTCGTGCAGGTGCAGGAGGTGCGCCTGCCGGTCGGATCGACGATCCGCCTCCTGCGCGAACGTTATGATGAGACGCTGCATCGGATCGCGTCGGACAGCCGGCGGTTGTGGGAGTTGCCCGACGGCGAGGGGCGGCGGTGACGACGGCGGGGGCCGCCGGACGTCCGTGCGGGACGGACTGGCCGAGCCGGGTTGCGGTCTGAAGGGCGCGGTCGTCGAAGCGAACAACGAGACGACGGAACAAGGGTGAAAGAGCAACGCATGAGCGCGGAACCGTCCAGCGTAGGGCCGGCGATCGAGCTGGTCGGCGTGCGCAAGTGCTACGGGCGGCAGGTGGCCGTGGCGGACCTGTCGTTGACGATCCGCCGCGGGGAAATCTTCGCCTTTCTGGGTCCGAACGGGGCGGGGAAAACGACGACGATCAAGATGATCGCCGGTCTGCTGCGTCCGAACACGGGGCGCGTGACCGTCTGCGGGCACGAAATGAACATGAACGGGACGCCGGCGAAGGCGCTGATGTCCTACGTCCCGGATCAACCTTTCCTTTATGACAAGCTGACGGGACGCGAGTTCCTCGAATTCGTCGGGCAGATGTACGACATGACGGTTGAGCAGCGGCGGAACGCTTTGAAGCCGCTGATCGAGCGTCTTGCGCTGGGCGAGTTCCTCGACCGCCTCACGGAGACCTACAGTCACGGCATGAAGCAGCGGGTCGTGCTGGCGGCGGCGCTGATGCACGATCCGGAAGTGCTGGTGATCGACGAACCGATGGTGGGACTGGACCCGCGGACGGCGCGGTCGGTGAAAGACGCCTTCCGGGAGCGGGCCCGCGCGGGGCGGACGGTGTTCATGAGCACGCACACGCTGGAGGTGGCGGAGGCGATCGCGGACCGGATCGGCATCCTCAACGCGGGGCACCTGGTCGCGCTGGGCACGCTGGACGAGTTGAAGACACGGGCGACGCGCGAACACTCCCTCGAGGACATTTTCCTGCGCATGACGGAGACGGGCGATGAGACCGTCGTCTGATTCGGCGCCGGTAGAGGCGGTCGCGGCGCTCGCGCCGTTCGGACCGGCGCCGCCCCGCCCCCCGAAGCGGGCTCCGAGGTCGAAGTTCGGACTGATGCTGCGGATGCGCGGCCGCCTGACGATCAACCACGTTCGATCGGTGCTGACGGAGGCGCCGGTGCGGGTTGCGATGACGGCGCTGTTTGTCGTCGTTATCTGGTTCGGGCTTTACGGGCTTTTCCTGCACGTTTTCCGCCTGCTGAGGCAGACGCCGCTGGAAGGCGTGGTGGCGATCCCGCTGGTTTTCAACTTCTTTTTCCTGGCGATGCTGGCGCTGCTGGTGTTCTCGAACGCGATCCTGGCGTTCGGATCCTTGTTTTCGCGCGAGGAAGTCCCTTACCTGCTGTCGCTGCCGCTGCCGCCGGTGGACGCGGTGCTCATCAAGTACCTGGAAACCCTGGTGTTTTCGAGCTGGTCGCTGATCCTGCTGGGGCTGCCGCTGATGATGGCGATGGCGGACGCGACGGCCGAACCGCGCATGTTCTATCCCCTGTTCCTGGCGTTCTTCCTCGCGTTCATTCCGATCCCCGGAGCGCTGGGGCTGGGGCTGGCGTGGGCGATCGCGCGGTTTTTCCCGCGGAAGATCAAGCATCGCTTCCTCAAGGCCGCGGGCGCCGCCGCGTGCTTCGCGGTCGCGTATCTGCTGATGACGTTTCAGCGCCTTCCGATGGACAGCGAGAAGTGGCTGCGCGAGTTCCTGACGCAGGTGCATTTCGTCGAGTCGGCATTGTGGCCGAACACGTGGGTGGCGAAGGGCATCGACCACGCGATGGGCAACCGCCTCGACGAGTCGCTGGGCTACCTGTTTGTGACGCTGGCGAACGGCGCGTTCCTGAGCTGGATCGCGGTTCACCTCGTCGCGCGGCATCTGGCAGCGGCGTACGACACCGCCACGTCCGCGCGTCACGGCGTCCGCGTCAGCGCGGCGGACCAGCCGGCAAGCCTGCTCGAAGCCGTGTTCTTTTATCTGTCACCGGCGCTTCGGCGGATCGCGGTCAAGGATCTGCGCACCTTCCTGCGGGATCCGTTGCAGTGGAGCCAGCTTCTGATCCTTTTCGGACTGATGACGTTCTACCTGATGAACATCCCCTACCGTCACGGCGACCTCACCAGCGGCGCGTGGACGCTCATCATCCCCTTCCTGAACCTCTGCGCGGTGAGCCTGATCCTGGCGACGTTCACCAGCCGGTTCGTGTACCCGATGATCTCGCTGGAGGGTCGGCAGTTGTGGCTGATCGGACTGCTGCCGATCCGGCGGGGGCGGATTCTCGTGGCGAAGTTCGCCTTCGCGCTGACCGTGACGCTGCTGGTGGCGGGCGCGACGCTGAGCCTGGAGATGATCCTGCTCAAGCTGGACTGGCGGTGGGCGCTGATCCACCTGGCGGTGACGCTGGCGGTATGCTTCGGGCTGTGCTCGCTGGCGGTGGGGATCGGGGCGCGCTGGCCGATGTTCCACCAGTTGAACACGGCGCGCATCGCCAACGGCATGGGCGGGACGATCAACCTGGTGGCGTCGGTGCTGCTGTCCGGGGTGCTGCTGACGGTGACGGGCTACGCGACGTGGCGGGCGCAGCGCGAGGATCCGCTGGGACTGCCGACGTGGGAAACGGTGGGCTTCGCGGCGATTGTGCTGATTATTGCCTTGTCCGTGGGGTCGGCCGTCCTGTCCGTCGGGGCGAGGCATTTCGAGCGCG
Source organism: Planctomycetota bacterium (assembly GCA_016860685.1). GTDB lineage: Bacteria > Planctomycetota > Phycisphaerae > UBA1845 > UBA1845 > JABWBH01. The sequence goes on along the minus strand of BOJX01000009.1, from coordinate 29,946 downwards.
TCGAGGTCTGATCTCCCTGCGGGGGATGCAGCGCCGCGGCATGCCTTCCCCGGGGGAACGGCTGGTTCCGGCCTGGGCACAGGGTTGGGTTTTGTTGACATGCGCCGGGCGCGAATCGTATGCTCATACCCAGCGCCGAGCGCCGTCGCCGGCCGAGATGGGAGACGCAAGATGATTCCGGGCCGCTTTGAAGATATCACCAAAACAATCGGTAAGAGCCCTCTCGTTAAAATCCGCCGCCTGATCGACGCCCCGGCGACGGTCTTCGCCAAGCTCGAGTTCTCCAACCCGCTGGCCAGCGTCAAGGATCGCATCGGCGTGTCAATGATTGACGCCGCCGAGCGCGACGGAAAGATCCATCCGAAGACGCACATCATCGAGCCGACGTCGGGAAACACGGGAATCGCGCTCGCCTTTGTGTGTGCCGCGCGCGGATATCGCCTGACGTTGACGATGCCGGAGAGCATGTCGATGGAGCGCCGGGCCGTGCTGAAGCTGCTGGGGGCGAACCTGGTGCTGACGCCGGCGGCGGAAGGCATGCGCGGCGCGGTCGCCGCGGCGGAGCGCCTCGCCTCCGAGGATCCCAACGGCTGGATTCCCCAGCAGTTCAACAACCCGGCGAACCCCGAGATTCACCGCAAGACGACGGCCCTGGAGATCTGGGACGACACGGACGGTAAAGCCGACATCCTGGTCGCGGGCGTCGGCACGGGCGGCACGATCACCGGCGTGGGCGAGGTCATCAAGTCGCGCAAACCGGGCTTCAAGTGCTACGCCGTTGAACCGGAAACGTCGCCCGTCATCACGCAGAAGCGCAAAGGCCAACCCCTTCAACCGGGCAAGCACCTCATTCAGGGCATCGGCGCGGGCTTCATCCCCGGCGTCCTGAACCTCGACGTCATTGACGACACGGTGCTCGTCTCCAGCGAAGACGCCTTCGCGTGGGCGAAGCGTGCGGCGAAAGAGGAGGGGATTCTCTGCGGCATCTCCTCCGGCGCGGCGCTCTGCGCGGCGGACCGCGTCGCCCGAATGCCGGAAAACAAGGGCAAGACGATCGTGACGGTGCTGGCGAGCTTCGGCGAACGCTACCTGTCGACGGCGCTCTTCGATCAGAAGTAGCCTGTCGTCACGGCTGCGCCGGGTGACAATTCGCTCGTGACGCGGGGACACCCAGGGGCGTGCGGCGGCCGGGGGCGGGCATGCTTCGCCAGAGGTCGCCCGGCGACGCCGCCGCACCGCTCATTCAATCCTCGACAGGGGCTGAACACGTATGCCGCTTTCCTCGGAACGAGACGCCGTCGCCGCAGCGCTGGGGCGCATCCCCAGCGGCGCGGGAATCCTGACCGCCGCTCACGCCGGACGACGCACCGGAATGTTGGCGTCCTGGTTTCAGCAGGCGTCGTTCGATCCGCCGGTCGTCACGGTGGCGGTGCGGCGCGGTCGACCGGTGCAGTCGCTCATTGAGGCTTCCTCCGCGTTCGTGCTGAACGTCGCCGCGGAATCCTGCTCGACCGCGTGGTTCAAGCATTTCGGCCGCGGGTTCTCGCCGGAGGAGGATGCCTTCACCGGATGGACCGTGGACGACACGGAATTCGGTCCGACGCTTTCGGAGGGCGCGTCCGCGCTGGGCTGCCGAGTCTGCGGACGGCTGGAGACCGGCGACCACGTGGTCTTTGCGGGGCAGGTCATTGCGGCGCTCGGGGATTCGGCCCGCGCCCCGTATGTCCACGTCCGGCGCAACGGGCTGTCTTACTGATTCTCATCAACGCGACGAACCACACCGGACGCAAACCCGAGGCGGACCCGCGCCGCCCGTCCGCCAGCCGGACTTCCCGGCAGATTCCGTAAACTTGGCGCGTGTGGCGCGGCGCGGTAAGAAACCGATCTTTCGCGGTGGACGGCGCGTCAGCCCCGGTCATTGTGAAAAAAACCGATCTGCGACGCCCGGGTGGCGGAACTGGCAGACGCGCATGGTTGAGGGCCATGTACCCGCAAGGGTGTGGAGGTTCGAGTCCTCTTCCGGGCATGATCGGGCGCGGGCGACGCTGACACGTCGACGGATCGGGCTTCGACGCAACGCCCTAACCGAGTCGCGCCCGCCTGCCCTTGACGTGGCGATGCGAGGTCAAGGGTCAGGAAGCGCTCTTTTTACCCTCAACTCCGAAGGTCTTGAAACGCCGCCCTATCCCGCCGGCATGTTTCCCAGCAGCGCCCGCGCGACGCTGAAGTAGATCAGCAGCCCCGCCACGTCCACCAGCGTAGCCACGAAGGGCGCCGACGCGCTCGCCGGGTCCAGCCCGAGGCGCCGCAGCACAAACGGCAGCATCGACCCGCAGATCGTCCCCCAGACCACCACCCCCACCAGGCTCAGCGACACGCTCAGCGCGAGCACCAGTTGATACGGACCGTATCCGCCCGAAACCACCTGAGTCAGCCCGATCCGCACCAGACCCAGCACGGCGAGGATCACCCCCAGCGCCACGCCGAAAAGCATTTCCCGCCGCACGACGCGCCACCAGTCGCGCAACTTCACCTCCTCCAGCGCCATCGCGCGGATCACCAGCGTCGACGCCTGCGACCCGGAGTTGCCCCCGCTGGCGATGATCAGCGGCATGAACACCGCCAGCACTCCCGCCTGCACGATTTCCGCCTGAAAGTGGTCCAGGGTCACCGTCGTCAGCATCCCGCTGACAAAAAGGAACGCCAGCCACCCGGCGCGCTTCTTCAGCATCGGCAGGAAACCGGTTTGAAGATACGGCGCGTCCAGCGCCTGCATACCGCCGATCTTCTGGATGTCCTCCGTCGCCTCCTCCTGAACCACGTCGACGATGTCGTCCACCGTGACGATGCCCTTCATGCGGCCCTCGGCGTCCACCACCGGGATCGCCACGAGGTCATGCTCCGCGAAGACGCCCGCCACCTGCTCCTGGTCCATGTTCTCCGGAACGCTGATGACGTCGCGGTGCATCACGTCGGCGACCGGAGCGACGCCCCGCGCCGCGAACAACTCGCGCAGGCTGACGACGCCCGCCAGGCGCTGCTGCTGATCGAGAATGTACGCGTAGTAGATCGTCTCGAGGTGGGCCTGGATCTGACGTCGCAGGTAGCCGATCGCCTCATCCACCGTCATATCCGCCCGGATGCGGGCGAAGCGCGGACTCATCAGACCGCCGGCCTCGTCCTCCGCGTACGCCAGCAGAACCTTCACCTCGCGCCGCGTGCTTTCGTCGAGCAGGTCCAGCCAGACCTGCCTCTCCTCGGCAGGCATTTCCTGAAGCAGGTCCGCCGCGTCGTCCGGCGCCAGCGCGCGGACCCAGAGTCGTCGCTCTCCGGGCGACAGCGCTCGCAGCACTTCGACCTGATCCAGCGTGGACAGCCCCTGAAAAAGATCGTCGCCGTCCTCCGGCGTCAGCAGGCGGAACGCCTCCGCCCGCTCCTCCGGATCCAGCGCAGTCCACACCGGGCGGAGATCCTCCGCGGTGATGCGATCGGCCTGGTCCGGCGGCGTCATGCCCGCCTATGATGACCGCACCTCACATGCGGTCAAACGCCGTTTCCGGAGAAGGGGTCGTCGCTACCGGCGCGTCCCACCCACAACGAGCGCTCCATCAACGAAAAGACCCGGCGCCGGTCAGCGTCGGGTCTTCGTAATTTCTTTCATCACAGGGGCGCTGATCGCCCGCTCCCACGTCCACCATCACGCAACCGCGCGATCCTTCGGCAGATGCTTGCGGACGGCTTCGACGATCGCGTCGAAATCCGCCGGAGCGTGGATCGCAATCTCGCTGAGCATCTTGCGGTTCAGCTCGATGCCCGCGCCTTGCATCGCGCGGATGAACCGGCTGTACTTGATCCCGCGCGCCTCACACGCCGCCGTCAGCCGCGTGATCCACAGCGAGCGGAAATCCCGCTTGCGACGGCGGCGATCCCGGAAGGCGTAAACCCCCGCACGGATGACCGCCTCCTTCGCCAACCGGAAACATTTGCTTCGCGCTGACCGATATCCCTTGGCGTCGTTCAGCGTCCGGCGTTTCCGCCGGTGACTGGCCGCACCCATCCTTGCTCTAGGCATTGCTCAATCCTCCTGTGTGCTGCACGCCGGACTCGCCACCCGGTATGCGCCGGCCAGGCCTACGCCTTGCCCATCTGAATCCTGATGTTCTTGGAAATCACGTTGTTCAGGACGGCGTCCTTGCGCAAGCGACGCACCCGGTCTCCGCTCTTCCCGCTCATCAGGTGGCTCGCGTTCGGGCGCTTGTGCTTGACCTTGCCGTTGGCCGTGATCTTAATCCGCTTTTTTAAACCCTTGTGGGTCTTCATCTTAGGCATACGTCACCCATCCCCCACCTGCGCGGTCGACTGACCGGCGGGCCGGGCATTATACGTGAGGGTCCGCAGGCTGCAACTGGCGCAGTTTCGCCCCGTGCAACCCCGCCAGGACGCCACGGGAAAGCGAGTCCGGCGATCCCTCGCCCCTGATCCGGGGCGGGACTCAGCCCGGAAAGACGCCGGTGCGGCGTTACTCGGTACCCGGGATGACGAAACGATCCGGGTAGGTCACGATGTCAATGACCGGATACCCGGCGTCGGCCCGCCCGGTCAGGCGATGATTCGCCCGCAGCAGCGCCAGCTTTTCCTCGACGGAGTTCTCAATCAGCTCGCTCCCCGGCGCGGACCCCCACCGGATGCGCCCGCCAGCCCGGTCCGTCGCCAGCTCAATATGCGCCGTCAGCGGGTTGTTGCGCCCGGAAAAGTTGTGAACGAGAACCGCCGTGATCTGATCGGCGAAAGCCTCACGCTTCAGTCGCGCAAGAAGGCTCAAGGCGGCGTGAAGGTCCGCGCCGTCCCAGCGCCGCCCCGCGTCCGGAGGCACCGCCGCCACCCCCTGAATCAGCTTCCACGTCTGATGAAACGCGTACAACCCGGGAAGGCGAACGCCGTCGCGATCCACCAGCGCATACCCGTTCCCCGCGTCCACCATCGCAAAAGGTTCAAGACACGCCAGCTCGATCCGGATCGTTCCGTCCGAGACCCGCCGAACCCGGCGAACCTCGCTGACCCACGGACTTTGTCCAGCCACCTGCGCCGCCTCGGAACACAACCGCGGATCGGTCCAGTCCCGCGCGCTCAGCCCCTCCAGCCGCTTTGTCAGATCCTCCGTCACCAGGTCACTGACCCGCGCCGGAACGCCCTCGAAAACCCACTTCGCCCGCGCCCTGGACGCGATCTCGGCCTCGACCGTCCGCTCAACGATCGCCAGCGCCCCCGCAGCCGTCGCGAGAAGCCCCCCTACCGCCAACATGCGGCCGACCGCACCGCGCGAGACCGCCCACGCCCGATGCAACCACCCCGTCCGGGATTCTGATGGCGCTGTTTTTTTCTTCTTTCGTGTGCTCATGCCCCGGTGAATCCCTCGAACCCGGCTTCAAAACCGAGCCGCACCCGCCTGCCCTTGACGTCGCGCAGCGATGTCAAAGGTCAGGAAACGTTCTTCTTTCGCCCTGCTCCGATGAATTCGCAACCCCTCTTCTTGCTCGTCGCCGCAGGACGCAACCCTCGCCGTGTCCGCAACATCCAGCCTGAACGAAACCCGTCAGACCGCCACCGCCCGCCGAACTGTCGTCGGACCGTCGCATCGCCGCGCCTCCCACCGGTCCAGCGACTCGTCCACGATCCGCTGCACAAGTCCGTCGAACGTGATCCCGACGCGCGCCGCCGCCTTCGGCAGCAGCGAATGACTCGTGAACCCCGGGATCGTGTTCACTTCGAGCGCAAAGGGCGACCCGCTCTCCCGGTCGATCATCCAGTCCACCCGCGAGAACACCTCGCAACCCAGCGCCCGGTGTGCCGCCAGGCTCAGCCGCTGCACATGCGCCAGCAACTCTCCGGGCAGATCAACGTCAAAAAGATACTCCGTGTCGTCGTCGATGTACTTCGCCTGGTAGTCGTAGAACTCCCGCTTCGTGCGGATCTGGCACACCGGCAGCGCCGTCTCGCCCAGAACGCCGACCGTCAGTTCCGGTCCGCGAATGTACTGCTCGATCAGCGCCTCCCCCTCTGCCTCAATCCGCTCGCGCACCGCCGCGGCGAGCGACGTGCGGTCCTTCGGAATGCTGGTTCCCACGCTGCTGCCCGACGCAGACGGTTTCACCACGCACGGCGGATGCATCCACGCCACCGCGTCGTCGAAAACGTTCGCCGTCGCCACCACGTACGCCGGCGTCGGCACGCCGGCCGCGGCAAACCGCCGCTTCGCCGTCACCTTGTTGAACGCAGCCGCCGACGCTTCCGCGCCGCTCCCGCAATAAGGCAGCCCGCGACGATCCAGCTCCCGCTGCAACCGGCCGTCTTCGCCGAACTCCCCGTGCAATGCAATGAAAACGAAATCCGCCGGCTCATCCAGCGCTGAAAGATCGTCCGGACCGATGTCGCAAAGCGCGGCGTGATGCCCGAGCCGCCTCATCGCCTCGAACACGCCGGCCCCGCTTTGAAGGCTCACCTCCCGCTCGACTCCGACGCCCCCCGCCAGCACCGTCACGCGCAGCGGACCACGCCCCACGCCCCCGCTTCCGATCGACTTCATCCGCTTCTCTCCCCCGGAAAAAAACGCGGGTGCGGCGTCACCACACCTCCATCTCCTGCTCCAGCTCAACTCCGAACTGCTCGCGCACCCGATCACGCATGCGCTGCGCCAGCGCCAACACGTCCGACGCCCGCGCGTCCGCCGACGCCACGATGAAATTCGCATGCCGCGGTGAGACCTGCGCCCCGCCGCAGCGCTCGCCTTTCAGCCCGGCCTCGTCGATCATCCTTCCGGCCGACGCGCCGGGAGGGTTCTTGAAAACGCAGCCCGCGCTGCGCTCGCCCACCGGTTGCGTCGCCCGTTTCAACCGCCAGTATTCCTTGAACCGCCCGCGCACCCGCACCGGATCGTCGCGGACAAGATCCATCACCACCTCCGTCACGACCGCGCGCCCCAGCCCCCACGTCCGGTATCCGAACCCGACGTCCTCCCGAGACAGGTCGCGCAACGCACCGCCCGTCTCCACTACGCTGATGCTCCGGACCCGGTCGCCGAACTCGCCGTACCGGCCCCCCGCGTTCATCCGCACCGCCCCGCCGACGCTCGCCGGGATCGCCGCCAGCCCTTCCAACCCCGACAACCCGCGCTGGCAACACGCCTTGCAGAGCTTCATCAGGTCCGCCCCGCCCCCGACGCACACCGAAGCATCCTCAAATGTCATCTTCGTAAACGCCGGAGCATCCAGAACGATGACGACGCCGTCGAAACCCTCGTCACGGACCAGCACGTTCGCGCCGCGCCCCAGCACCCTCCAGAGCACGCCCTCGGCAGCGACCGCCGACATCAACCGCGACAGGCTTTCCGCATCACTCGGATGCGCCAGCCACTTCGCCCGTCCGCCGATCCGGTACCACGTCCGCGCACCCAGCGGAGCATCCGTCTCGATGCGATCACGCCATCCTCGCCACCAGCTCATCCGCCACCTTCCAGACGTCCCCGGCGCCCAACGTCAGCACCAGATCCCCCGCCGCCAGCTCCGGCGCCACCACTTCCGTCACTTCCTTAAGCTGCGGCACATGCCGGACGCGCACCCCGCGCTCGCGCATCCGCGCCACCAGCGTCCCCGAGCTGACATCCCGCTCGATCCCCCCTTCCGAACGCGCGTCGTACACATCCGGAACGATCACCTCGTCCGCCGCGTCGAACGATCGCGCGAAATCCTCCAGCAGGTACTTCGTCCGGCAGAACTGATGCGGCTGGAAGATCACCCACGTCCGACGCGGATCGCACGACCGCTTCACCGCATCGATCGTGACGCGAATCTCCGTCGGGTGATGCGCATAATCATCCACGATCGTCACCCCGCGCGGGACGCCTTTGAACGTCATCCGCCGCTGCGCCCCCTCGAAGGTCGCCAGCGCCTCCGCCACCGCCTCGGGCGAAACCCCCGCGTGGATCGACACCGCCGCCGCCGACAGCGCGTTCGTAACGTTATGCTCGCCCAACACCTTCAAATGCGTCGTCAGCACGCGCCGCCCCCGGTATACGACCGTGAACGCAAACGCCCCGCGGCAACCCACCAGCCCCTCCGCTCGCCAATCCGCGTCGTCCGTCAGTCCGAACGTCTCCAGCCGCGCGGTCGTCTCACCCGCCGCCTCCCGCGCCAGGGCGTCCTCCGCCCGAACCAGCAGCCGCCCCTGCGGATGCACCTGCCGGGCGAATTGCCCGAACGCCTCGACCAGATCTTCAAGCTTCGGAAAACAGTCGAAATGATCCTTCTCGATGTTCAGGATCGTTGCGTAGTAAGGGTAGAACTGAAGGAAGGACCGGTCGAACTCGCACGACTCGACGATGAAGTGCGGCCCCTCGCCCAGCGCCGAGCTCCCCCCGAGCTGGCTCGACTTCGCCCCCACCACGAACGTCGGCGACAGCCCCGCCGTCCGGAAAATGTGCGCCGTCATCGCCGTCGTCGTCGTCTTCCCGTGCGTCCCGGCGATCGACACCCCGACCCGTCCGCACATGAACTGCCCGACCAGCTCCGCGTACTTCAGGCACACCGCTCCGCGGGATTCCGCCGCACGAACCTCCACGTGATCCGCAGGCGCCGCCGCCGTCCGAACCACGACATCCACCCCCTCGGGCACAAACTCCGCCCCGTGCCCGATCACCACCTTCACCCCGCGACGCACCAGCTCGCCCACGCCCTCGAAGCCCTGACGGTCCGTCCCGCTCACCCGCGCGCCGAGTTCCGCGAGGATCGACGCCGCGCCCATCATGCCGCAGCCGCCGATGCCTACCATGTGAATCCGCTTGCCCTGCCAGTTCATCCTTTGCTCGATCGTGTTCAACTGGTAATGCATCGGGTCTCCTCCCCTGGTCCCGGCGGCTCCTGCCGCTTTCCCTCGTCGCATCCTCGCTTCAGCAGAAAAACTCCGCGCATTGTAAGGCGCGCAACCCTTTCTATCGGGCACGCGCCGATCAGACCATCACAGATTCCGCACGATCCAGGTTCGACAATGTGCGTGCGCCGGCGCATTCCAGTACAACGTCCGCAACACGATCCGCCGCGTCACGCCGCCCGAGACGCGCCGCCCGAACCGCCATCGTCATCCGCCGCGCGTCGTCGTCCATCAACGTCTCCAACACAGCACCAAACCGCTCCGTATTCCGCAGCGGATCCACCCAGTCATCCACGAGTTCCGCCGCACCGCTGTCCGTAAGGACGCCCGCGTTCATACGTTGATGCTGGTCGCGATGATGCGGGTAGGGCATCAGAATCGACGCGCGACCCACGATCGTCAGCTCCGCCAGCGTGGACGCCCCCGCCCGTGCAACCACCAGGTCCGCCAGCCGCAGCGCCGACGGCATCTCATGCGTGAACGACAACACCGTCGCCTGAACCCCACGGCCCGCGTACGCCCGCCTCACCTCCGCGTAATCCGCCTCACCCGTCAGGTGAAGCACCTGCCACCGATCGCCGCGCCGCTCGATCCGATCCAGGCAGGCCGTCACTACCCGGTTGACGCTCCGCGCCCCCAGCGACGCTCCCGTCACCAGAAGCGTGAGCTTGCCCCTCTTCAATCCGAACCGCACCGGATCCGGACGCTCCTCGCTCAGAAACTCCGCCCGCACCGGACACCCCGTCACGTCAACCCTCGACGCAACCGGAAAATGCGCCCGACTTTGCTCCCACTGCACCAGCACCCGGTCCACGCGCGAGGACAGAAACCGGTTCGCCCGCCCCGGCAGTGCGTCCGGATTGAATAACACCGTCGCCGCACCCGCCCGCCGCCCCTCCAGCATCGCCGGAAGGCTCGACATCCCTCCGCTACCGATCACCACCGCAGGACAGTAAGTCGTCATCCACTGCCGGCACGAGACCTGTGCGACCCGCAGTTTCGCCAGTATCCCGGGCCAACGCCACGGCGCCCGCGCCAGACGCGGCAGCGCCTGCGCCACGAATTCGCACCCCTCTCCTCCCAGAACCGTCTCGTCAATCCGTCGATCCGATCCGAAGAACGTGATCCGCACTCCCGGTACCCGCCGCCGCAACTCACGCGCAACGGAAAGGGCGGGGTACAGATGACCCCCTGTCCCGCCTCCGGCAAACACAATGTGAAGCCCCTCTCCCACCGCGCGCTCCAACCGTCATGACTCCTCAGAAACCTCAACCGACACGGCAGCTTCATTCATCGCCGACCGCGTCCCGACCGCCGCCAGCATCCCTACCATCGCGCTGAACACCAGATAACTCGACCCTCCTGCCGAGATAAAAGGCAGAGGAATGCCCGTCGTCGGAATCCAGACCGTCACCACCGCGATGTTGATCAGCGCCTGAAACCCGATCAGCGCCGTCAATCCGAACGCCAGAAGCGTCTCGACGCCCGTCCGCGCCGTCCGCATCGCCCCCACGCCCAGCCAGATGAAAGACGCAAACAACGCAATCACGACCGCCCCGCCGACGAAACCCAGCTCCTCGCACAGCACCGCGAACACGAAGTCCGTCCGGCTCTCCGGCAGGTAACCGTATTTCTGCACCCCCGCGCCAAGACCGCGCCCCCACCACCCGCCAGAGCCCAGCGTCAGCAGCGATTGAACGCCCTGATACCCCTTCCCTTGGGAGTCGTTCCAGAGATTCTGGTGCGCCCACAACCGGTCCATCCGGTAAGGCTCGAACCAGATCAGCGCCGCCAACCCGAGCACGCTGACAACCCCCAGCGTGATCAGGTGCCGGTATGAACACCCGCCGATCCACACCATCAGGCATGCCACAAGGCACGTCAGCGCCGCCGTCCCCAGATCCTCAAGCCCGATCAACAACCCGCCGACGACGATCACCGCCAGCACCGGAATGAATGTTTTCCGCAGCGACCGCGCATCCACCCCATCCCGCGTCAGAAAAAGCGCCAGAAACCCGATCAGAACCGGCTTCGCAAGCTCCGACGGCTGAAACCCGAGATCGAACCCGCCCAGTGAAAACTTCAGCCATCGCTGCGACCCTCGCGTCACGTCCCCGAAGACTTTGACCGACACCAGGCTGACCACGGTCACGACGACCCCGATCCACACCGCGGCCCGCAACCGATCGCGCGACGCCAGAAGCCACGGTCCGACCGCTTTCGCCGTCAGCATCATGATCGCTGTGCCCGCCAGGACGAACACGCACTGTCGGCCGAACGTCGTCTTGAGAAACTCCGGACCCAGCAGCGGGCGCTGAAGCGAGGCGCTGCCGGACGCGACAATCATTAATCCGATGCACGTCAGCGCCGCGGCGACCACGATGAACCACGCGCCGTGCGTCGGCCCTTCCGCCCTGTCCAACCGCTCGTTCAGCACGACCCCCTCATTCTGCTCAAGCCGCGGCTACCGCAATTTGATCGTCGCCAGCGCCGCTCCGCCGCACAACGCCGCAATCAACCAGAACCGCACGACCGTCTTCGGCTCGGACCATCCCCGCATCTGAAAATGATGGTGCAGCGGCGAGCACGCGAAGATCCGCTTCCCTCCCGTCATCTTGAAATACGACACCTGAAGAATCACCGACAGCGCCTCGATCACGAACACGCCCCCGGCGATGAAGAGCATCAGCTCCTGCCGCGTCACGACCGCCACGTAGCCCAGCAATCCCCCCAGCGGCAGCGATCCCGTGTCGCCCATGAAAACCGTCGCCTGATGACAGTTGTGCCACAGAAACCCCAGCAACGCCCCGAGCATCGCCCCCAGCAGTACCACCAGCTCCAGACTCAGCGGCACGTGCGGAAGCAGCAGACGCCGCGCCGCCGACTCCGTGCCTACGATGAACGTCAACGCGAGAAACACCACCGTGCAAAGCGCCGCACACCCGGCCGCAAGCCCGTCCAGCCCGTCCGTCAGGTTCACCGCGTTCGACGACGCCGTCATTACCAGCACCGTGATGAGCATGAAGCTCACCACGCCCAGCGCGATCCCCGGCTTGTAAAACGGCACATCCAGGATCCGGTACGACGGCATCGCCCCCGACACGGCGCTGATCGCATGATTCTCGCCCCCGTACCGGAAGATGAACGTCCCCAGCACCACGCCCAGACCCAACTGAAACAGCAGCTTCTCCGCCGTCCGCAACCCGTCCCGGCGCCGCTCCCCGCGCCGCGCCGCGCGAAGCTTCAATGCGTCGTCCACCCCTCCCAGCACGCCCAGCCACAACAGCGTCACCAGGCCCATCACGACGTAGAAGTTCGTCAGGTCAGCGAAAAGCAGCGCCGCCGCAATCATCGCCCCGATGATGAGAATCCCCCCCATCGTCGGAACGTTCGCCTTGCTCTTCATCAATTCATTGAGGTCCGCACGATCGAACTGAGGCCGATCACCGATCTTGAACCGCAACAGAACTCGTATCACCGCCGGACCGCTCAGCAGAACGACCAGAAAACAGAACAACCCCGCGACGGTCGCCCGGAAGAGGCTGTTCTCGTACGCGTAATGCTTGCCCTCCGTCAGATAGTGAAAAAGATGATAAATCACGGTCGGTCCGAACCGGCGATCCTTCCTGCCCGACGCCCTCTCCTCGCTCCGCCATCATGACGCGGCCCGGATCAGCCTCGAACCGCTCAGCGCCGACTCCAGGCGCTGAACCACCACCTCCAGCCCAGCCGCGCGCGATCCCTTCACGAGGATCACATCATCCTGCCCTACCCGGCTCACGATCAGATCCGCCGCGTGCCCCGCATCATCACAAAGTACAATCTCGGAAACCCCCGCGGATGCCGCCGCCTGCGCCGCCGCGTGGGCGTGAGCGCCGGCTGCAATAAACAGATCCACCCCAGCCCTTGCCGCCGCCTCACCGATCTTCCGGTGCCACTCCACCGCCGCGGATCCCAGTTCCTTCATCTCCCCCATCACAAACACGCGCCGCCGCCCGCGCACTGAGGAGAGGATGTCCAGCGCCGCCCTCATGCTCGACGGGTTCGCGTTGTACGCGTCGTCGATCAACGTCACGTCGCCGAAATCCACCCGACGCGTCCGTCCCGACGGTGGCACGAATTCGTAAAGACGCTCCCCCACCGTCTGCGACGTCAACCCCATCCATCGCGCCACCGCGTACGCCAGGGCCGCGTTCGTCGCGTGATGCGCCCCGGGAAGTCGCAACCGAACCGCCGTGTCTCCATCCAGAACGAACGAAGTTCCGTCGAGATCCCCTTCGATGCACGTCACAAACAAGTCCGCCTGAGGATTGCGGCCCACCGTGCAAAGCCGGTAGTTCGAATCTCCTTCCTCGCGCAACAACCCGCCACGACCCACCGTCGCCCCCGGAAATGCCGCAACCTCGCCGCGCACACGATCTCGATGACGCCCCGGCGCCGGAATCCCCGGAAGATGAGGGAGAATCTCAGCGGCGTCGATGTTCACCGCCGCCAGCCCCCCGCGACGCACATGCCGCAGGATGGACGCCTTCTCCGCCGCCACCGACGCCACGTCGCCCAGCCCTGCGAGGTGCGCCGCTCCGATCGACGTGATCACCGCCACGTCCGGCTGCGCCATCCGCGACAGTGCGTCGATCTCCCCCGGCGCGCTCGTCCCGATCTCCACAACCAGATAATCATCCGTCGCTTCCGCCGACAGCAGCGTCAGCGGAACCCCGATCGCGTTATTGAAGCTCCGCTCCGACGCCCGGCCCGCCAGCTCCCCCGCAAGCACGTGGTCGATCATCAGCTTCGTCGTCGTCTTCCCGTTGCTGCCCGTGACGCCAATCACCGTCGTCCGCGCTGTAAGCGCCGTCCGGCGGTACCACCCGCCCAGCCGTCCCAGCGCCGCAATCGTGTCATCCACGACGATCATCCGGTCGCGCAAGCCAGCGCACGCACCCTCGGCGCATTCACGCTCCACCAGGCATGCCGCCGCCCCGGCACGCAGCGCATCCGCCAGAAAATGATGACCATCAAGTCGTTGCCCAACGATTGCAACGAACAAGTCCCCCGAACGCACCGCCCGCGAGTCCGTCGCAATCCCGCGGATCACCACGCCCTGCGGTCCCGTCCACGCTCCCCCCGCCGCCGCCGCAATATCAGCGATCTTGATCGGATGCACCCTCGACCTCCCGGTTGTTGACCTCGGCCTCTTCTCGTCTCACGCCCGATTCAACCCGCGTGGCGCAATCCCGGCGCGCCTTTCAGAAACTCCGCCGCCACCGCCGCATCATCGAACTGATGCCTCACCTTACCGACGATCTGGTAGTCCTCGTGACCCTTGCCGGCGATAAGAACCGTGTCTCCCGGCCGCGCCTGCGAAAGCGCCCACCCGATCGCCGCCCGACGGTCCGGCTCAATGTGCGCCTTCCGCCGCCCCTCCGTGTCGAACCCGCTGACGATCTCCTCGATGATCGCCAGCGGATCCTCCGTCCGCGGATTGTCGCTCGTGACCACGACCACGTGCGATCCCGCCGCCGCCGAACACGCCATCCGCGGACGCTTCGTCCGATCCCGGTCGCCCCCGCACCCGAACACCGTGATGATTCGTCCCGTCGTCACTGGACGCAGCACGCGCAGCACGTTCTCCAGCGCCGCATCCGTGTGCGCATAATCCACGTACACCCGGAACGCGCAGTCGTCCCGCTCGACCCGTTGCAGACGACCCGGAACCCCGTCGACCGCCGCGACTCCGCGCTCGATCGCCTCGGGCGTCGCGCCCACCGCCTCCGCCGCCGTCGCCGCCCCGAGAATGTTCAAAACGTTGTGCGAGCCGATCAGACGCGACCGCACCCGCACCGGACCCGCAAGACCGTCGATGACAAACTCGCTGAACGCGCCGTCCAACCGCGTGATCCGCGCCGTCACGTCCGCCTCGCTCAATCCGAACGTCCGCACCCGCGCCCGCGTAGCCCGTCTCAGCTCGTCCGCCCGCGCATCATCGGCGCAGATCACCGCCGTCGCCTCCCTCTCCAGCATCTCAAAAAGGCGTCGTTTCGCCGCAAAGTACGCCTCCATCGTCTTGTGATAATCCAGGTGATCCCCCGAGAGGTTCGTGAACACTCCAACCTCGAACCGCAGGCCGTCGCACCGCCGCTGGTCCAACGCATGTGAGGAGACCTCCATCGCCGCTGCCGTGGCCCCGGCGCGCCGCGCCTCCCCCAGCGCAGCGCAAAGCTCCACCGCTCCCGGCGTCGTCAGCGGAGCGGTCACCTTCCGCACCATCAGGTCGTACTCGATCGTCCCCAGCATTGCGGGCCGATGCCCCGCGGCCGACAGCATCGAGCGCAGCAGATACGCCGTCGTCGTCTTCCCGTTAGTGCCCGTCACTCCGATCAGCGGGAATCCCGCCGCCCCGTGAGAATCCACGCCGTAAAACGCCGCTGCCAGCCGCGCCAGGGCAACACGTGTGTCCTTCACGCGGATCACCACCGCGCCCTTCTCGACGATCCCCACATCCTCGACCACTACCACGGCGGCCCCCGCACCCACCGCATCCTTCACATACCGATGCCCGTCAACCGCCGTCCCGCGCACCGCCACGAAGCACGCCCCGGAAATCACCTTGCGGGAGTCCTCCGTCACCCCCGTGATCACCCGCCCGGAGCCCGTGCATCCAGGTGCATGACAAACCTCCTCGAGGCCCGCCGCCCTCAGCAACTCGTGCAAGCCGACGCCTTCAAACATGACGTGAACCTTCTGTGACTTGAAATCCCGCAACTCGCGCAGACGATGTTCCGCCGATTCTACGCCCCCGAATCATCCCCGATACCGCGCGGTCCGGGCTTCGCCTACGTTCGCCGGACTATGCTCCACGCCGCGCCAGCGCATTTGACATTCACTTCACACTTCACGGCCGTCCCCTACCCCCCGAGATCCGTCAGGCGAACTCCGGCTTTCGGCTCGCGATCCGGCGGAACCCCCAGATACTCCAGCGACTGCTCCAGAATCGCCTTCACCGCCGGACCCGCCACGGTCCGCCCGTAATAACCCTTCGACGGGTTCGGCTTGCGCACCATCACGATCACCGCCAGCCGCGCGTCCCCCACCGGTCCAGCGCCGAGGAACGACCCAACGTAGGCGCCCGGCTCGTACCCCGGCCGGTTCGGATACGGAACCTGCGCCGTCCCCGTCTTCCCCAGCGTCGTGTACTTCTGCGACTTGAGGTTGCCTTCCTGAACGTCCTCCACGACCGCCGGAAGGATCTCGTTGCCGAACAACGACGCGACATCCTCGCGCAGCACCCGGCGCACGACCTTCAACCCCTCGTTCCACTCCACGACCGATCCGTCGGCGTTCAATACCCCGCGCACGATCCGCGGGGCGGGAAGTTCGCCCCCGTTCACCATCGCGCACAGCGCGGTCACTAGCTGAAGCGGCGTCACCGCCAACTCCTGACCGAAAGAGTGCGACACCGTCGAATATCCCGACCACATCGTTGACGGTTTGACGATCCCCCCAGATTCCCCAGGAAGCTCAATCCCCGTCGGCGCACCGAACCCGAAGGAACGCACAAACCGCTCCATCGCTTCCTTCGGCATCCGCGCCGCGATCGTCCCGATCCCGATGTTGCTGCTGTGAACGATGATGCCCTTAAGATCGAGGTATCCCTGCGGATGCGTGTCGCGCACCCGTCGCGCCCCGAAGAAATATTGACCGTGATGACAGTTGATCGACTCCCGCGACGAAACAAACCCCTCCTGAAGCGCCAGCGATCCGACAAAGGGTTTGAAGCAGCTTCCCGGCTCGATCGGATCCGTGATCGCCCGGTTCCGTCGTGCCGCCGTCGGACTTGCCGCAGGCTCGTTCGGATCGTACGTCGGCACACACGCCAGCGCCAGCACGTCGCCCGTCCGGGGGTCCATCACCACCCCGACTGCGCTCTCCGCCGAGAATTTCTCCACCGCCGACGCGAGTTGCTCCTCGACGATCCGCTGGATCTCCGCATCCGTCGTCAGCACCACGTGACGACCGTCCACCGGGTCGCGGGCTCCGTCCAGCCGCAGATCCAGCGACCCGCGCGAAACCGTGCAGGTCGTCCTCCGCTCTCCATCCGTTCCGCACAGCATTTCGTCGAAACGGCGCTCAATCCCCTCCAAACCGTGCCCTTCTCGACCCACAAACCCGACCACGTGCGCCATCGACGATCCCAGCGGGTACACGCGCGCCGACGCCGGCGTCACCCCCACCGCCCGGCTGAACGCATCATCCAGATTCAGGATCGCCGCCGCCTCGCTTTCATCCAGCTCACGCTTCAGGATCACATATGACGATGCGGAACGTTGCCGGATCAACTCCGCAACCTTCGCACCCGGAAGGTTCAGTCGCACCGCGACCTGATCACACCAGTCCCGGAACGCCGCTTCCCGGGCCGCCTCGTCCGGGTGTTCGTTTTCGATGAGATTGAAAAGAAGGCGGGCGTCGACAAAGGCATCGGGAACGCGCCGCGTCCCCGCGAGCATCCGGCCTCGATCGTCAAAAATACTGCCGCGCCGCGCAGGCAGGACGATCCGCTTGAACTGCTGACGCTCCGCAAGACCCGCCAGCCGCTCGCCGTCCGTCTTCAGAACGTATGCCAGCCGCCCCGCCGTCGACAGCAGCAGCGCCATCAACCCGGTCAACACCCAGACCCCGGTTCGGCGACGGACGGCTGCGAACCTGCTGGTTCCCTGGGTCATTGAAACTTACCTGCTGGTCAACGTCATCCCGGGGCTTGCGTCAGAAACCTCCACACCGGCGCCGGACCGCGACTGTGCCTCCAGTCTCGCAAGGCGGTCGCGAACCGCTCCCGGGCTGCGAAGCCGCGCGACCCCCGTTTGATACGCCCACAACTCGCTGCGCAGGCGAAGTCGCTCCGTCTCCGAGGACAGAATCCTCGCCGCGCACCGCGACTGCTCCGTCCGAAGGTGAACCACCCCCAGCCCCGTTCCCAACAACAGGAGCATTGCGCCCAGCCAGCGCCCGGTCTTCATGTCGATCCGTTTCTCCCGGATGTTCCCTCCGGCAGTCGCAGCCTCATCCCGGCGCGGACCTGAGCTGGATCGCGCAGCACGTCCTTGTTCATCTCGTGAATCTCTTTCCAGCGGCTGGCGTCCCCCAACACCGTCCGCGCGATCGAGTAAAGCGTCTCCCCGTTGCGCACCTCGTGTTGACGAGCCGATCCCTTCGCCGACGCCAGCGACGGTCGCCCACCTTGTGCCGCCGCGGTCTTCTCACCGCTTCCGCCGAGCGGAGCCTTCGCACCCGACGGTTTCGCCTCAGCCCGATTGCTCGACGACCCGTCGACGCTCAGAACCGGCACAACCAGCTTTACTCCTGCGGGGATCTGGTTCGCATCGCGGATCTTGTCCGCATTCGCTTTCATGATCGCATCCAGCCCGGCCTTCCACTGCGGTCCGTATTGAGCTCGCGCGATCTGCATCAGCGTCTCACCCTTGGCCACCGCGTGCGTTTTCGTCGTGGCCTTATCCGGCCTCCCGGCGACGGAACCCGCAGGCTTCGCTCCCGCGTCCGCGACCTGGGTCTCTTTCATCGGATCCGGCGACGGCGACGCTCCGCCCTTCGGCCCGGAAAGACGCTCGTCCAGCAGTTGTTCAAGTTTCTTGTGTCGCTCCGATGCATCCGGCGCGGCGGCGTTCACCCTCCCGCCCGGAGCGCCCTTCTCGCCGCCCGTCAGGGCGTCCAACGCACGTCCGGTTTCCGTCACCAGATCGGACATCCCCGAACTCAACGCCGGGATCGCCTCCGCCGCCGCATCTTTCGCATCCGCCGCAAGCCGGACCGCCGTATCCTTCAGACTCCCTCCTGCCACCGTCCCCAGATCGATCCGCGTCGACCGGTCTACGCCGTCCGCCAGACCCGGTTCCCCAGCCCGCCGCGTCAAGATCGCCGCAAAGCAGATGATGAACGCCAGCCCCAGAATCAACGCCACCTTCGTCTCGCGCGCCATCGTCGTCCTCAGTGCTCCGCTTACGAATGTCTTTCAGGATTCGTCGCCCGTCTCGTCACTCCCCTCATCCGGCTCAGGGGCGCCTCCCGCCGCGATCCACGCCTCCCCCGCCGGCTCACGCACCGCCACCCGGAGTTTCGCGCTGCGCGACCGCGGATTCGCGTCGCGCTCCGACTCGTCGGCGACGACGGGTTTTTTTGTCACGATCCGGTATACGCCCTCGCCGCGACGCCGCAGAAAATCACGCTTGACCCGCCGGTCCTCCCCGCTGTGAAAGCTGATCACACCGATCCGGCCTCCAGCGTGCAGCAGGTCCGGCGCGGCTTCCAGAAACCGGTCCAACGCGCTCATCTCGTCATTCACCGCGATCCGAAGCGCCTGAAACGTCCGCGTCGCCGGGTGAATCCGGCTTCGCCTCGACGACGGGTCAACCCCCAGCGCCTCGCACACCAGCCTGGCCAGATGCCCCGTCGTCATAATCCGGCCGCTGCGACGCGCCTCATGAATCCGACGTGCGATCTTCCGGCTCGCCGGCTCCTGCGCGTTATCGTAAATCAGGTCGCCCAGCTCCTTCTCGGACAGGCGGTTGACCAGGTCCGATGCCTGCATTGGCGCATCCGGATCCAGCCGCATGTCCAGCGGACCGTCCGCCTGAAACGAAAACCCTCGCGCCGGATCGTCGAGCTGCTCGGAATTCACACCCAGATCCGCGAAGATCACATTCGCACGACCGATGCCCGTCTCCGCCAGCACCGCTGCGCACTCACCGAAATTCGCTTGCCGAATCACGACTCGGCATGCCAGCCCCGCAAGGACCGTTCCAGCCTTCCGCAAGGCTTCAGGGTCGCGGTCCAGGCCGATCAGCGTTCCCCCGGACCCAAGCCGTGAGCCTAACGCCGCTGAATGTCCTCCCAGCCCGATCGTGGCGTCCACCACCACATCATCCGGCTGAACCCGCAGCCAGCGCATCACCGCGTCGAGCAGGACCGGAGTATGCCCTCGCCCACCCCCGGACAATTCAACGCCCCTTCACGCATCCCGGTCGGCGCACCCGCATGTCCACCTGCGAAGGGCGCTTCGAGCGATCCCTCGACGCCGACTGCCGCTCCCGTGCTTCCCCGTCAAAGACCCGCAAAAAAAAGGCGGGATCTGTCGCGCATCCCTGACGACGGGATGATCCCGCGCTCGTGGTGATCTGCCGCACCGCCTCGCGGCGGACGAAGTCCGACATCGAACCGGCCGGTCAGAACACAGTTTCGCGGCAAGGTCGCCTCATGCTGCTGCGCCGCGAAGCTCCTGAAGGTCTCCTTCCCCTCACCGGTTCCGCACTCGCCTCCGGTCGTCGACCGGACCACCGGGCATACTCTCATGCACGGCGACCCGCCGCCTCCGGATCGGCTCGAAGTCCCCCGCAGATCCCACCCGGCACCGCTTCAGCGCCCGTCCTGAACCGTGAAGCGATGCCCCGATTCTGCTTAAAAGCTCCCGGATCCTCTCCCGGAAAGCCCGCTGATACCCGCGGAAGCGGAACCGCCTTGTTCCGCTGCGCGCCCAAGAACGTCTCCCGACGCTTACGCGCCGCCACGTCCCTGTCTCACGGTGCGCCAACCCCGCGACTTCCACTCGCTGCGGCCGCGCCCCCTCGCTCCGCACGCACATCACTTGTTCCGCGATTCCATCCGCAGGAAGCGCGACCAGTTCGGCCACCCCTCCTTTCGGCCCGCCGTGGCCGATGCGTAGGCTTCAGGCTCGAAGACGTCGATCCGCCGTCCTCGACCTGCGAGAACCACCTGATCCTTCAGGCCGGCTCTCTTTCGCAATTGCTCCGGCAGGACGAACCTCCACTGCGCGTCCCCCGTCACGTGATGCACCTGCGGGAAAAAATTCAACTCGAAGTCGATCGCCTCCGGCGACTCCAAGGTGTCCGTCTTCAACCGCGTCACCAGTTCGTCGAACACGGGCTCGGTATAAAGCGACAAAGACCCCGGTTGCTCCCCCAACACGATGAAAAGCCCTCGATTTTCCCCCTGCTGCACCTCAATCACACGCTGCATCGAATCCGGGATGCGCAACCGATTCTTCTCGTCGAGCGGTTTCGTGTATTCGCCAATGAAGTACCGGTTCGCCACGCAGCAGGATTCCCAACCCCATCCACTCCGGGGGAAATCCTACCACATCCAACCACCCCACGCAAGCGCATTTTTTCGCCTGCTCCTAACGTCAACCCTTTGCTTAACAAAGCCTTGAACAACCACACTCCATAATGAGTTACCCACCTTCACAGCCCACTATATATTGCGGTGTTACGGAATCAAGAAAAAAAGTCAACTGTCAAGCAAAAAATAATTTTGTTATCGGACTCCTTGCCCGGCGCCGACTTGCTCCACTTCAGAACCCGCACCGCGAGGCAAAGGCGGAATCTGTCGAAACCGCCTCAGCCCGGCAGCTCCGCGTAGACGTGCTCATACGCTTCGATCGTTCCCGAAAAGTGCCAGTTTGTTGACACTTCATGACGCGCCGCCGCCGCCAGCAAAGATGCCAGAGACTTGTCGCTCATGATCCGGATCACCGCTTCAGCCAGGCCTGCCTCGTCGCCGACGCGCGTCCCCAGCCCCGTCACGCCGGAAGTGACAAGATCGCGACACCCGGGCGCGTCCGTCGTGACCACCGGACATCCGCACGCGAACGCCTCCAGAATCGCATTCGGCAGCCCCTCCGTCCGCGACGGGAACACGAACGCCTCGGCGATCTTCATCAGCGAGGGCACGTCTCGCCGCATCCCGAGAAAGCGCGCCCGCTCCGCGATCCCCAGCGCCGACGCCTGCGCGGTCAGCGATCCACGCAGCGCGCCGTCCCCCGCCAGAAGCAGCACCGCCTCCGGAACCGCCGCGGAAATCCGAACAAAGGCGCGAAGAAGAACGTCGAGTCCCTTGATCGGGTCCAGGCGCCCGACCCACAGCAGGATTCGATCGTCCGGCGCGAGGTTGAGCGCCGCCCGGTCCGCCGCCGGCGCCGCCGCCAGCGCCTCCACGTCTACGCCGCCGCGCACCAGTCTCAGCTTCTCCGCCGGGATCCGCGCCTCGCGCGCCAGATGCTCCACCACCGACGGCGAGTTCCCGATCGTCGCGCGGCACCCCCCGTGCGTCCAGCGATCCACGATCCGATGCCACCGCCGCTCGATCTCCACCGTCTGAATCTCGCACAACACCTGCTCGCGCGGATGACACGCCAGGCGCGCCGCGACTTTCGCGGCGAGATTCGCGTGAAAAAGAAGCGCATGAACCAGCCGCGGGCGGACGCGCCGGATGATCCGCGCCAGGCGCGAAAATACGCGGATATCCCGTCCCCCCGCCGCCTCGCACGAGAGGACTTCGACGCCCGCCCCGCGCAACCGCTCCCCCACTGGACCCGGCGGAGACAGCGACACGACCAAGACGCGCTTTCCCCGGTCGCGCATCGCCGTCGCCAACCGGAACAGGTGCAGCGGAACGCCCCCGATGTCGAGGTCCGTGATGACGTAAAGAATGTCGCAGCCTGATGTCACCGGGAGCCCCGTCGTCCGCGCCCGCGTCAGGCGCCGAGGAACGCCAGCGCCCGATCCGAGTTGCCGTCCATCGCCACCGTCAGCGTCCGCCCGCGCGACGCCGCACGAACGTCGATCACCCGCACCTCTTGCTGGAGATCCGCGTCCTCCGGAAGCAGATCCGGGAGGAGATTGCGGGCCTGTTGAAAGAACCCCTCGTTGAAGCGGATCCCCTCAGCATCCGGATACAGCGGCAGGTAGTCGATCCGCGCCTCGACGAGATCCTGAAAGAAATGCGTTCCGAACGAAACTTCGGGGACATACCCGCCCTTCTGCCGCGCCACCTCGATCAGCATCCGTGAGTGATGGATGTCCGCGTACCGCACCGGTACGCCGAGGCGGATGTCGTTGCTGCCCCACCGCCCGGGTCCGATCAGGATGAACTTCCGCCGCGGAAGAACGTGATTCAGCCGCCCGACAACCCGTCCGATCGCCACCCGCCGCTCGCGCGTCTCCACCCGGTCATACGCCACCGGATCCACGTACACGATGTACTCGATCCCCGACACCCACCCGCTGCGCACGTAACGGTCCGCCGAAAACAGCACGTCCGCCTCGGGCACGTCCGACGGGATCGAAACCGCCTGGCTCTGCTCCGCCTGCGACAGCGGGCGGCACTGAAGCACGTAGAACATTTCGCCGTCGCTGGCGAACTCCATGTCCACCGGTTGACCGTATGCCTCCTCCAGCCGGTGAAGCATGTCCTTCACGTGCGGCGCGAACACCCCGCCCGACAGCAGCTTGTCGAACGTGATGTAAAGGCTCGACGGGTCGCCCTCCACCAGCACGCTGGTCGGCGGATACAAACCCTCCTCTCGCCGGACCGACACGATCCGATCGAGCATCGGAAAAGGCTGCGACGGGTCCAGAAGGTCCGTCAGGCGCACCGCCTCGAACCGGTTCGCCTCGAGATTGATGACGTCCACCGTGCGCTGCGAGTACCGGATGATGTCCAGGGCGCTCGACTCCGGGCGCAGCGTCGGCGCGCCCAGCGCCACCATCCGGGGGTAATCCGACCCGACGCGATCCACCGCCCGCGTACCCAGGCCCATCACCAGCCGCATCAACCCGTCCTCGCGTCGGATGCGCGGCGTCCACCGGTACTCGTTCCGCGAGAACGCCACGCCCGCAAAAAGCGGCAGGAGGTAGTGCCGGTACTGAACGCCGACGACCTTCTGAATAATGACCGCCATGTCTTCCTGATAGTCGATGAGGTGATGCTCACGGCGGTACTGGATCGGGTCCGGGGCGAGCGTGCTGGCGTAGACCTCCGCGATCGCCCCGAGCAGGGCGTGCAGGCGGCTTTCCAGATCGCCCTGGTTGGCGACGAATACGCTGGCGTATTTGCCCGAGAACGCCGTGCCGAAGCGGTCCTCCAGCAGGCTGCTCGATCGCACGATCAGCGGGTGCGTGTTCACCTCCGCGAGAATGCGCCGCAGCGACTGCATGATCTCCACGGGGAAGTCCCCGTTGCGGAACACCCCCTTGATCAGCGGATATTCGTTGGCTACCTGGTCGATCGGCTTGTATTTCTGATTCTGCCACTCCCCGAGCCGGTTGATCCGCATGAACTCCTCGATGAGGTCCGAGCGGATGAAGTACGATTCCGGCAGCGCCACCGGCAGGAACGGTTTCGCCCGTGATTCCGTCTGCTGGAGGATGTGATACGCCAGCAGCATGCCCCCGGCCTTGCCGCCGATCTTTCCGACAGCCTTGTCCGTGGACACCATCCGTTTCGTCAGTTCAGCGAAATCGCGCACGCGGAGGAATTTCTTCGCTACCCCGATGTAATCGAGGTCGTCGCTGATGAAGTGCCTCGTCAGCGAGACGCGCGTGCCCAGCACCTCCGCCTGCTCCAGCTTCGTCTCCCCCTCCGGAAGCGCCGCGAACGTCTGAAGCTGCTGGGAGAGGGCCCGAAACGAAACCTCCCGCTGAGTCGCGAGGTCTTCGATCAGATACACCTCCTCTCGCTTCACCGTCAGGTTGACCAGATCGTCGAGATCCTCGACGGTGAAATGACGGCAGACGTGCTCCCGGATCAGCTCGTGCAGCCAAACCCGGTCCAACTCGTCAAGGCGGTCCCGCTCCGCACGGTTCGGGTCGTCCAGGTTGGGCCGGCTTTCGCGCCCGGCGCGGGTCCGGGCCTCGTCATGAATCGCGTCCACCGTGGCGATGCCCCGGGTGTGCAGCGCGATCAGAAGCTGGCGGTAGATCCGGTCACTCAGCGCCGGATGCCTGCGCAGGTGGCTTTCGAGGCGGGTGCTGACGTCGCGGCTGCGTTCCTGCACGGTTTCCATGTCCGTCCGGTTTGCGGGCGCCCGACGCGCAGGCGACCCTCCGCGAACCTACCGGCCGTCGCGCGGCGGGTCAAACTTGATGCGCTTCCAAAATCGTTATTGTACAAACGATTCAGGGAAAAACCCGGTTCAGGATCGCCCCTGATATCGGACGAAGTTGAAACACCCGCCTCAATCCGCAGCCGCTGACTTCGCCCGGCAATAATTTCGAACCCGCATACGTTTCGCGGGGGGGACGGTCCGTCTGCTCGTCCGACCCGTCCGGCGCCGGCGCGCAACTTTCGTTGCCGCGATCCAAAACGATCTGCGTTTTTTCGCCGATCCGATGAACGTCAGGGCGGGTGTTGGGTGGATACCGAAGAGGACATGCCTTCGGTTGCGACGGGCAGGGACCGGGCTTAGGATTCGAACGTGACGGGACTCGGTGAGCGTCAGTCGTCCTCCGGATCACCGAGCATCGCACAAACCTTTTGAAATTAAGCAGTAGCAAGCGCAACGACCAGCCGGGCGCCGCGGGGGCGGGGACGCTGCCGACATCGGCGGTCAGACAGGTGAACGATATGAAACTGAGGTGCGGTTCACAGAGGCGTCGACGGCGGAGCGGCAGACCTTTGATCGTCTTTGTTTTCGTCGCCGCCCTGCTGTCGTGCGCTGCGCCGGTTTCCGCGTATATCGGTCCCGGTGCGGGGTTCGCGGCGGCGTCATCCGCGTTCGGCATCCTGGTGGCGATGTTCCTGGGGTTCATCGCCCTGATCACCGCCCCGATCCGCGCCCTGATCCGGTTCTTCAAACGCCGCAAGGCGCACGCCCGCGCCCGCGTCCGCCGCGTCGTCGTGCTCGGGCTGGACGGGATGGAGCCGAAGCTGTTTGAGCAGTACCTGGCGGAAGGAAAGCTGCCGAACTTCCAGCGCCTGATGCAGCAGGGCTGTTACAAGCGTCTCGGGACGGTCGCGCCGCCGCTGTCCCCCGTCGCGTGGTCCAGCTTCAGCACCGGGTGCAACCCTGGAAAGCACAACATCTTCGACTTCCTCACCCGGGACCGGCGCAACTACATGCCGCAGATGTCCTCCGTGCATATCAGCAGCCACCGTCGCACGGTGAAAATCCTCGGTAAGGAGATTCCCTACGGCGCGCCGGAGATGCGCGGACTGCGTCGCGGCAAGCCGTTCTGGACGACGCTCGGCGAATACGGCATTTTCTCGAGCATCATCCGCGTGCCGATCACGTGGCCTCCGGAGAAGCATCGCGGCGTGCTGCTGTCGGCGATGTGTCTTCCGGACCTGCGCGGCAGCCAGGGAACGTTCTCCTTTTACACGTCGAAGGGGAAGAACGCGGAGCACACCGGCGGCGAGCAGATTCACGTCGAAGTCAAAGACGACGTCGTGGATTCCTACTTCGTCGGCCCGCCGGGCAAGGACGGCAAGCCGGTGCGAGCGCCGTTCCGCGTGATGATCGACCGGGCGACGGGCAGCGCGAAGCTGCGGATCGGCAAAGACACGCACGCCCTCACGCCCGGAAAGTACACGCCGTGGATCACCGTTGAATTCAAGATGGGCTTCCGCAGCAAAGTCTCGGGCATCTGCGAGATCCTGCTGCTGTCCACTTCGCCGCACTTCGAGATGTACGTCACGCCGCTGAACATCGACCCGGACGCTCCGGCGATGCCGATCTCCCATCCGGGCGTTTACGCCACGTATCTCTCCAAAACACAGGGCAAGTTCGCCACGCTCGGCCTGGCCGAGGACACCTGGGCGATGAATGAGAAGATTCTCGACGACGACGGGTTCCTGCACCAGTGCATCGAGGCTGATCACGAGCGGGAGATCATGTTCTTCGACGCCCTCAAGAAGGTGAAAGAGGGGCTGGTCGTGTGCGTCTTCGACGGCACGGACCGCATCCAGCACATGTTCTGGCGCTACATCGACCCGAAGCATCCCGGACAGAAAGGCCAGTGCCCGCCCGACCGCCAGCGCCGCAAGGCGATCGAGGAGCTTTACATCCGCAATGACAAGCTGGTGGGCAAGGTGCTCGACCAGACCAACGACGACAAGACGCTGCTCTTCGTCATCAGCGATCACGGGTTCAACTCCTTCCGGCGGGGCATCGACTGGAACCGCTGGCTGATCGAAAACAGCTACATGACGCTCAAGCCCGACGCCAAACCCGGCGCGAAATACCTGGCGAACGTGGACTGGTCGAAGACGCGGGCGTACTGCCTGGGTCTGGCCGGGGTCTGGCTGAACGTGAAGGAGCGCGAGTCGCAGGGCATCGTCGAACCGGGCGAGGAGGAGCGCAAGCTCCGCGAGGAGATCTGCGCGAAGATGAATGAACTGAAGGATCCGCAGACCGGCGAGGCGGCGGTCAAGCGGGCGATGGATTCGCGGGTCATCTACCGCGGTCCCTTCAAAGAGGAGGCCCCGGACATCATCGTCGGGTACAACGAAGGCTACCGCGTCTCGTGGGAGGCGGCGATCGGCGACATCACCGACACGACGTTCTGCGACAACGTGAAGGCGTGGAGCGGCGACCACTGCATCCACCCGTCGCTGGTTCCAGGCGTGATGTTCTGCAACCGAGCGATCGACGCCGACGCTCCGCGTCTGATGGACATCGGACCGACGGCGCTCGACATGTTCGGCATCCCCACTCCCGACATCATGGACGGCAAGCCGCTGCGCGTGCTCAACTGGGGGCAGAAGGCCGACACCGGAACGGCGCTTCCGCCGCAACAAAAACCGGAGGCTGCGGTCGTTTGAAGGAATGTGGAATGCAGAATGCGGAATGCAGAATGAAGGCGACATGCCGGACAGAGCGTGACTGGGGGAGTGCGGCGTGCGTCGCGGACGGATTGCGATCCGCACTCCTTGTCGCCCTGGTGTTGGTCGGGCTGGTGCTGCCCGGTTGCGGCGAGAAGGCGTCGAAGGCCGAGGGGAAGAAAGTCATCGTGCTCGGTCTGGACGGGATGGACCCGCGCCTGCTGCGGCGCTTGATGGACGAGGGGCGGATGCCGACGTTCTCGAAACTTGCGGCGAAGGGCGGGTTCTGGGAGCTGGGGACGAGCGTCCCGCCGCAAAGCCCGGTGGCGTGGTCCAACTTCATCGTCGGCGGAGACCCCGGCGCGCACGGCGTCTTCGACTTTATTCATCGTGAGTTCAAGGACGGCCAGATCGTTCCCTTTTACTCCACGAACGAGACCACCTACGGCGAAAAGCCCTACGAAATGCTGGGGTTCTACATGCCGATGCCGTGGCAGGAATCCAGCAAGCTGCTGCTGAAGCGCGGCGGCAAACCGTTCTGGGATTACCTCGACGAGAGGGGCGTCCCCTCGCGCCTCTACCGCATACCGGCGAACTACCCGCCCAGCGAGTCAAAGCACGGGTACGTCAAGGCGTTGTCCGGGATGGGCACGACCGATCTGATGGGCACGCAGGGCACCTTTCAGTGGTTCAGCGCCGAATTCGACGACGACGTCGGAAGTCCGGATGATGGCGGGCGCGCTGCGCCGCTGAAGTACGACATGGAGACGCGGCGCTGGCACTGCAAGCTGGCGGGCATCCCCAACCCGATGGTCATCGCCGCGCAGGGCGCGGAAATGACGATCCCGATCTACATCGAACCGGATCGGGAAGAGTCGATCGCCCGGATCTCCTACGTCAATCAGGCGCCGAAGTGGGGGATGGACCAGCCCGTCGAGTTCCTTCTGCGCGAAGGAGAGTGGAGCGACTGGAAACCCGTCGTGTTTCTCCCGTCGCCTTACGACCCCGGCGGCGGCGCGGGGAGCCGCGGGATCGTCCGCTTCCAGTTGCGCAAGGCCGACCCGCCCGAGCTTTACGTCACGCCGATCAACTTCGATCCGGCGTATCCCTCGGGCAAGATCACCGAACCGGACGACTTCGCGCAGGAGCTGGCGAAGGGCGTCGGACCGTTTTACACGAAGGGCTTCGCCGAGGACTTCCACGCCCGCGAGGCGAAGATCAAGATCGACCTCGGCGGGTACGCCACTGAGCTGCGCCTCTTCGACGACGAGGATTACAAAACGCAGACGCAGTTCGTGATGGACGAGGGCAAAAAGCTCCTGACGCACGCCCTTTCCGAGTACAAGGACGGGCTGCTGTTCTTCTACTTCTCCAGCACGGACCTCGTCGGGCACGTCTTCTACTGGGAGCCCGAGCCCGGCGAACCGGAGGAGTTCACCGATCACCCCGTGCGCGACGACGAGGACGCCGAGAAATACACGAAATCGCTGCGCGAAACGTACGTCCAGTGCGACGCGGAGCTTGCGAAAGTGCTGGAGAAGGCCGGCGACGACGCGACCGTCTTCGTCATGAGCGACCACGGCTTCATGCGCTACAAGCGCAAGCTCAACCTCAACACCTGGCTGCTGGAGAACGGCTTCATCGCGCTTAAGGACGAAGAGAAGCGCCGCGGCAGTCTCAACGACCTGGTGGACTGGTCGAAGACGAAGGCCTACAGCTTCGGTCTGAACGCGATTTACCTGAACCTGAAGGGCCGCGAACCGCAGGGCGCCGTGGATCCGAAGGATCGGGACGCCGTCCTGCGCGAAATATCGGACAAGCTGCGGGCGACGCGCGACCCGCTGGACGAGCGCCCGGTGGTCAAGACGGTCTACCGAACGGACGAAGTGTACCACGGAGACTACGCCCCGGGCGGCAAGTTCGACCAGCACACGCCGGACCTCATCGTCGGGCTGCACCGCGAGTACGTCGTGCGCCTCGGGGGGACGGGCGACCTGTCGCTGAAGTGGATTTACAACAACACCGGAGAGTGGAGCGCGGATCACTGCGTTGCCGCTGAACTCGTTCCCGGTATCCTGCTGAGCAACCGGAAGATCACGGTGACCGATCCGAACCTGACGGACCTGGCGCCGACGATTCTCGCGGAGTTCGGGATCGAGAAGCCCGAGAAAATGACGGGACGGAACTTGTTTGCGCCCCCGAAATAGACGTGTCGCCGGCGGCGCGGCGCCGCCTGAAGGCGGGACGAGGAACGAAACACGAGGACGACATGGCTGAGAAGATCAAAATCGACGGGCATCTTTATGACCGCCTTAAGAAGGTCACCGAGATCGCGGGGTACACCAGCGTGGACGACTTCGTCACGCACATGATCGAGAAGGAGCTGACGAAGATCGA
>BOJX01000008.1 GCA_016860685.1 Planctomycetota bacterium | reverse complement strand
GTGCCTTCCGACTTTACCCCGGCCCCTATCGAACCGCACTCACCCGCCCTTGACGTCGCGCCGCGATGTCAAGGGTAAGGAAGCGTTCTTTCACACTCCCTTTCAACCGCCCGCCCACGCCTGACCTTGACGTTGCGAAGCAAGGTCAGAAGTCAGGAAGCGAATTCCAGCGGTATGATTCCAGACTTTTCCCGCCACACCGGAATTCACATCCGAACTCTCGCATCCGAAATCCAACCTGTCCCGACCCGCTCTCCCAGGATTACCCTTCCGTCATCGTCATGTCCCGCAGCGGCATATGTGCCGTCGGCAACCGGCTCATGATCGGCTCGGTAAAGCCCGATCCCGCGCTCGCCGCCGCCGGCGCCGGCTCCGCCCCACCCAGCTTCATCCCCAGCGTCAAACCCAGCTCGGCAAGCCGTTTCTTGACCTCCGTCAGCGACGTCTTCCCGAAGCTGCGAAGGTTCAGCAGGTCCGTCTCCGCCATCTGAACGAGCTGACCGATGGTCGTGATCCGCGCCGAGTCGAGACAGTTCCCCGACCGCGCCGAAAGCTCCAGCGCCGATATCGGCCTCGCCAGCAGCTCCTGAAGCTCCGACCCGCCGCCGTCCGCCCCGACGATCGCCCGACGCATCGCGCTGATCGACTCCGAACCCGGGTCCGCATACTGCACAAAGGGGTTCAGGTGCTTGCGCAGAATCTTCGCCGCCTCCACGATCGCGTCGTCCGGCGTCGTCGTCCCCCGGGTCCAGATTTCCAGCACCAGCCGGTCGTAGTTCGTCAACTGCCCCACGCGCGTGTCCTCCGGACGATAGCGCACACGCAACACCGGGGAGTAGATCGAGTCCACCGGGATCGCCCCCAGTTCCGGATCCACGCCGCGGTTTTCCTCGGCCGTCACGTAACCGCGGCCCATCCCCACCTTCAGCTCCATCCGGAAGTTGACGTTCGCGGTCAGCGTGCAAAGCAGGTGATCCGGATTCACGATCTCGATGCCCGTCTCCGGCTCGATGTCCTTCGCCCGGACTTCGCCCGCCGTGCTGCGCGACACCCGCAGCGTCTTGACCTCCTCGCCAAGATCCGCCTTGATCACCAGACGCTTGACGTTCAGCACGATCTCGGTCACGTCCTCCAGAACGCCTTCAAGGCTCGTGAACTCGTGCGACGCCCCTTCGATGCGCACGCTGCGCACCGCCGCTCCCTCAAGGCTCGAAAGCAGCACCCGACGGATCGAGTTCCCGATCGTCGTCCCGAACCCGCGCTCGAAGGGTTCGATCAGGAATTTCCCGTAAGTCTGGGTGCTGACCGCCTCATCCTTGGTCAACCGCGTCGGCAGCTCAAACCCGCGCCACCTGATTCGCATCGGTCCGGACCTCCTGTGTACCCCTGTCGTCCCCCGGCGACCGCGGCTTGCAACCGCGACCCCGCCTCTTTCCGGCCGGGAAGACTACCGGCTGCAGAACTCGATGATGAGCTGGTCTTCCACCGGAATCTGCACGTCCTCGCGCGTCGGAAGCGCCACGACCGTGCCCTCAAGATTGCCCGCGTCCAGTTGCAGCCACGCCTGCATCGACGGAACGCCGTCCCCCAGCGTCCGCGTCACAAGCTGACGGCTCCGCTCGCTGGGCTTCACGCTGATCTTGTCCCCCGCACGCACCAGATAGCTCGGGCGGTTCACCCGCCGACCGTTGACGTACACGTGACCGTGCGTCACCAGTTGCCGTGACGCCTTGTGCGACGCCGCGAAACCCAGCTTCCACACCACGTTGTCCAGCCGGCGCTCCAGCAGCGACAGGAGCATCTCGCCTGTGTTCGTCTTGCCCTTCTCCGCCATGCTGAAGTAGATCGTGAACTGCTTCTCCAGCACGCCGTAATACCGCTTTACCTTCTGCTTCTCGCGCAGGCGGACCCCGTAGTTCCCCGCCGCACGCCGCCGCCACGCGTGCATCCCCGGCGGCTTGTTCCGCCACTGCTTCTCCATCGCGCACTTCGCCGTCTCGCAACGCACGCCCTTGAGCATCAGCTTGATGCCCTCGCGCCGACAAAGCCGACATACTGGTCCAATGTATCGTGCCATCGTTCTCCCGCGCTCGATCGCCGCCCTGCCGCTCTCCCGCTTACGCCAGTCACCAAGGTCGTCGCAGAAACGCCCCTTGCCGTTCCTCCCTCAACACCTACACCCGCCGCCGCTTCCTCGGGCGGCACCCGTTATGCGGCAGTGGCGTCACGTCTTCGATCGACTGAATCCGCAATCCCGAGCTTTGCATCGCCGTGATCGCCGACTCACGCCCGCTGCCGGGCCCCTTCACCTTCACCTCCACTTCCGACATCCCGAATTTCCGCGCCGCGTGCGCCGCACGCTCCGCCGCACGCTGCGCCGCAAAAGGCGTGCTCTTCCGCGTGCCCTTGAAGCCCACCGTCCCCGCCGACGACCAGCACAACACCTCGCCCGACACGTCCGTGATCGTCACGATCGTGTTGTTGAACGTCGCCTTCACGTACGCCACCCCGCGCGAAACGCTGCGCCGGACCTTCTTCTTCCCGCCTGCACGCTTAGCCACGACCCAGCTCCTTCACGCCCTTCTTCCCGGCCACCGTCTTCCGCGGACCCTTCCGCGTCCGCGCGTTCGTCCGCGTCCGCTGACCCCGAACCGGAAGACCCGCACGATGACGCAGACCCCGGTAGCAGCGGATGTCCCGCAACCGCCCGATGTTCGACTGCACCGCCCGACGCAACTGGCCTTCCACCTGGTAATCACGGTCGAGAATGCCCGCGATCCGCGAAACGTCGTCTTCCGTCAGATCCTTCGCCTTGCGCGCAGGGTCGACCCCCGCCTCCTTCAGAACCTGCTTCGCGGTATGATGCCCCACGCCGTAAATGTACTGAAGCGAATACTCGATCCGCTTCTCCGCCGGAATGTCAACGCCCGAAATACGCGGCACGCTTGCCTCCCTTGATCAGCCCTGACGCTGCTTATGCCTCGGGTTCGTGCAGATCACACGAACCACCCCACGCCGCTTGATCACCTTGCAGTTCTCGCAGATGCGCCGAACGCTCGCACGCACTTTCATCCGACCTCACCTCCCGTCCGACGCTACCAGCCCGATCCGTCCTCGCCCAGCGTCAGCACCCGACACCCGTCCTCCGTCACCGCGATCGTGTGCTCGAAATGCGCCGCCGGACGCCCGTCCTTCGTCCGCACCGTCCACCGGTCCCCGTCCGCATACGTCACCTCGTGCGTCCCGAGGTTCACCATCGGCTCCACCGCGATCACCAGCCGCGGAACCAGCTTGAAATCCATCTCCTTCCGCTTCCGGTCCCAGTAATTCGGAACCTTCGGCTCCTCGTGCATGCTCCGTCCGATTCCGTGACCGACGAAGTCCCGCACCACCCCCATCTTCTGCGACTCAACGTGCCTCTGAAGCAGCCGCGCAATCTCACCCCACGTCCGCCCCGGACGGATCTCCGCGATCGCCAGCTTCAGCGCCCCGTGCGCCGTCTCCAGCAGACGCCGCACCTCGTCGCTCACCTCCCCCACCGCAATCGTCAGCGCCGCGTCTCCGCAATACCCCTCGAGCTGCACCCCGCAGTCCACACTGACAATGTCGCCCTCGCACAGCGGCCGCTGGTTCGGAATCCCGTGAACCACCTGCTCGTTCACGCTCGTACATAGCGCCGCCGGAAACGGAAACCGCGCCTCCTTGTTCACCACGCCCTTAAACAGCGGTTTCGCACCCGCATCCCGGATCATCATTTCCGCAAGGTCGTTCAGGTCCGCCGTCGAAACGCCAGGCTTCGTCGCCCGTCGCACTTCATTCAGCACGCGGTTCACCAGCAAACCCGCACGCCGCATCAACTCCAGCTCGCGGTCGCTCTTGAGAATGATTCCGCGACGTCCCATCTCCCCGCTTTCCCGGGCGCTGGAACGCCAATCACTCCCCACCGCCGTGCCCGACTGCCGGTCCACTCCGTCGCCGCCTTCGCTAGGTATCGCGCTCGCCCCGGATCGCCCCGGCGCCCCCGAGAAACCCCGGGTAATTTCGCATGATCAGGTTCGCCTCGATCCGCTGCACCAGGTCCAGCGCCACGCTCACCACGATCAGCAGACCCGTCCCGCCCAGAAACGCCGACACCAGAAACGGAACCTTCAACTGGGCCGCAATGATCGTCGGAATCAACGCAATCAACGCCAGAAAACCCGCCCCGACGTACGTGATCCGCGCCATCACCTTGTCCAGGTAATCCGCCGTCCGCTTCCCCGGACGAAGACCCGGAATAAAGCTCCCGCCGTCCCGCAGATTGTTCGCCATGTCCTTCGGACGGAACTGAACGCTCGTCCAGAAATACGCGAAAAAGTACACCAGCGCCACATACGTCACAATGTACGGAAACTCGCTGCCCCCGAACCAGTTCGCCAAGCTCGCAAAAACCCCCCACCCCGTCGCCTGCGCCAGCCCGCTGAACAACATCGACGGAAAAATCAGCAGCGTGCTGGCGAAAATGATCGGCATCACGCCGCCGTGGTTCACCCGCAGCGGCAGATACTGACGCTGACCGCCGAAAACCCGCCGCCCGCGCGTCTGCTTCGCCTGCTGGATCGGAATCCGCCGCTGCCCCTGCGTGATCAGGATCGACCCCGCCACCACCGCCACGAACGCCACCACCAGGAAAAGAATCTTCAGCGGATCCATCTTCGTGTCGTCCGCCCCGCCGATCTGCGGCGTCGCGTTGTTCCACACGAATGCCAGCGCCGTCGGCATCCGCGACACGATCCCCGCCATGATGATCAGCGAAATCCCGTTCCCGATCCCGTATTCATCAATCTGCTCGCCCAGCCACATCAGGAGCATCGTCCCGCTCGTCAGCGCGACGATCGACATCAGCATGTACGTGAACGACATGCCGAAGAACATCCCCTGAAACGCCGGGTAGATGAAATTCTGCGACGCCAGATACCGCATCCACAGCAGCGCCTGAAACAAACACAGCGCCACCGTCGCGTAACGCTGGTACTCGTTGATCTTCCGCATCCCGGACTGCCCTTCCTTGGACAGCTTTTCCAGCGCCGGAACGAACTGCATCAGAAGCTGGAAAATGATCGACGCCGAAATATACGGCATGATCCCCAGACCGAAGATCGTGCTCTGCGACAGGTTCCCCCCCGTGAAAAGCTGGAAATACTCCGCCAGCCCCCCGAGCGCCCCCATCCCCGCCGACATCGCCTGCTGATCAACCCCGGGAACCGGAATCACAAAACCCACCCGGTAGAGCATCAAAAGCCCCACCGTGAAGAGCAGCTTGTTCCGCAGCTCCGGAATCTTCAATACGTTCAAAAATGCCCGAAGAATGTTCACCCGTGGTCCCCGACCGACCGGGCGACAACCTTCACGGTCCCGCCCGCCGACGTGATCTTCTGCTCAGCCGACTTGCTGAACTTCGCCGCCTCAACCGTCAACTTCTTCTTCAACTCGCCGAATCCCAGAATCTTGATCGGGTTCCGAAGGTGACCCACCAGACCGCTGTCCCGCAGCGACTCCGGCGTCACCGTCGCTCCGCTCTCATACCGCGCCTCCAGCGTCGCCACGTTCACCACCGTGTACTCGACGCGGAACTTCGCGTTGCTGAATCCTCGCTTCGGAAACCTCCGGTGCGTCGGAATCGCCCCGCCCTCGGCCAGTCCGCGCATCTTCCATCCCGCCCGAGACCCGGCGCCCTTGTGTCCGCGCCCCGCGGTCTTACCCAGTCCGCTGCCCGGACCACGCCCCAGCCGCTTGCGCTTCGCGCCGCGACCGGCCCGTTTTGTGATGTCCCCGATCTGCATGTCCTTACCCCGCCAGCTTCACGCCCCGAAGTTCTTCGACCTGCTCGCGGCTCATCAGCCGCAACAACCCGTCCAGCGTCGCTCGGCAGAGGTTCTTCGGACTCGTCGAACCGTAGCTCTTCGTCAGCACGTCCTTGACCCCCGCAAGCTCCAGCACCGCCCGAACACTCGCCCCCGCGATAACGCCCGTTCCAGGACTCGCTGGGATCAGCACCACCCGGCTCGCACCGGCCTGACCCACGATCCGGTGCGGAATCGTCCCGCCCACCAGGCGGACACGCATCATCTGCTGCGTCGCCGCCTTGCGCGCCTTCTCCACCGCCGAAGGCACTTCCGTGCTCTTGCGGTACCCCAGCCCCACGCGACCCTGGCGATCCCCCACCACCACCATCGCCGCAAAGCTGAACCGCCGCCCGCCCTTCACGACCTTCGCGCAACGGTAGACGCGGACCACCTTTTCCTCGACGCCGCCTTCGACGCCACCTTCACCTGACCGATGTGCCTGACCCGCTTCCGCCATGTCTCACCTGCTGTCCGTGCTTCCCACCCGCGATTGCCTTCTAGCGCCGCCGAGGCGCCTCCCGATCGAAGAAAACTCGTATGACGCCGCTCTGCTCGTCAGAACGCCAACCCGCCCTCGCGCGCCGCGTCCGCCAGCGCCTTGACCCGACCGTGGTACTGATACCCCGCCCGATCGAAACATACCTGCTTGATCCCCTGCGCCAGCGCCGCCGCCGCCAGCGCCTTGCCCACTTCCTTCGCCGCCGCCACGCTTCCCCCGTCTTTCAGGGAACCCCGCAGTGCCTTCGACTGCGAACTCGCCGCACACAGCGTCCGCCCGGATCCATCGTCGATCACCTGGGCGTAAATGTGCTTCAGACTGCGGAACACCGTCAGCCGCGGACGCTCGACCGTCCCGGTCACTCGCTTGCGAACGCGGATCTTCCGACGCTCGCGCCGTACCGTCTTGAGTTTCTGTGCGTTCATCGTCCTTCAGTTCCCCGGCGCCGTCGCCGCTACCCGCCCGTAACCGCCTTGCCCTGCTTGCGCTTGACCACCTCATCCTCGTACCGGATGCCCTTCCCTTTGTAAGGCTCGGCCTTGCGCAACGCACGGACTTCCGACGCAAACCGCCCGACCCGCTCCTTGTCGCATCCTTCCACGAGAATCTTCGCCGGCTCGTTATCGCCGCGCGCCGCAGGCGCCTCGACCGTCACTTTGACCCCCTCAGGCACCGGAACTTCGTACTGCGCACCCGACGCCGTCTTCCGACCCATGTACCCGATGTTCAGGCACAGCTTCTGGCCCTCCAGCTTGCAGTTGTATCCCGTCCCGTAAATCAGAAGCCGCCGCTTGAAACCGTCCGTCACCCCCGTGACCATGTTCGCCAGAAGCGCCCGCGCCAGCCCGTGATTCGCACGCGACTGCTTCTGATCATCCACCCGGCGCACCGTCACCTGCCGACCCGCCGCGTTCACGTCCACCTCGGTCCCCGTCGGCAGGTCCAGCGCCAACGTCCCCTTGCTCCCCTTCACCGACACGCTCCGACCGCTGACGCTCACCGTCACCGACGAAGGGAAAACCACCGGTTTGCTGCCTAGTCTTGACATCGCCTGACTACCTCGCCGCTCGACTTCTCCAACACGCAACTCCCCGTTGCTTCGTCCCTTACCGCGGATCCGGGCAAACCCCCGGCCCCGCTACGACACCAGGCAGAGCACTTCGCCTCCCACCCGCTGCTCCCGGCACGCCCGATCGCTGAGCACCCCGCGGTTCGTCGACACGATCGCAATCCCCAGACCGTCCATCACCCGCGGTATCTCGTCCGCTCCCGCATACACCCGGCATCCCGGCTTCGACACACGATCGATCTGGCGGATCACGTTCTCGCCCCGCGCCCCGTACTTCAGGTGAATGCGAAGCAGCCCCTGACGGGCGTCCGCAATCTGGTCATACCCCAGAATGTATCCCTCCTGGCGCAGAACTTCCGCCACCCCGCGCTTCAGCTTCGAAGCAGAAACCGTCACTTCCTTACGTCGCACCCGAACCGCATTGCGGATCCGCGTCAGCATGTCCGCGATCGTATCCGTCAGCATTCCCGCCGCTCCTCACGCGCCCCCGCGGCGCGACCCCTACCAGCTCGCCTTCCGCACCCCGGGGATCATCCCCTTATGCGCCAACTGCCGGAAGCACAGCCGGCACAGCTTGAACTTCCGGTACACCGCCCGCGAACGCCCGCACATCTGGCACCGACGCACCCGCCGAGTCGAGTATTTCGCCGGTGCGTTCGCCTTGTTCCTCCAGGCCGTCGTCGCCATGCTGGAAACCTCTTACCCTTCCGCCTTGCGGAACGGCAGACCCATCAACTCGAGCAGACGCCTGCCGTGCGCGTCGTTGCCCGCCGTCGTCACCATCGTGATGTTCATGCCCAGCGTGTACTCGACCTGGTCCAGGTTGATCTCCGAGAAAATCCCCTGCTCCGACAACCCCATCGAGTAGTTCCCACGACCGTCAAGATTCGTCTTCAGACCCCGGAAGTCGCGCAGACGCGGAATCCCCGCGTTGATCAACCGGTCCAGAAACTCATACATCCGCTTCCCGCGCAGCGTCACCATCGCGCCGATCTCCATCCCCTCGCGGAGCTTGAAGTTCGACACGCTCTTCCGCGCCTTGCACCGCACCGCCTTCTGACCCGTGATCATCGACAGATCCCGCTCCGCCGCTTCGATGATCTTCTTGTCCGCGCCGGCACGCCCCAGACCCATCGACACCACGACTTTTTTCAGCCGCGGAATCGCCATCGGATTCTTGATCCCAAGGTCCGACGCCAGCACCGGGCGCACGTTCGATTGATAATGTTCCAGCAACCTCGCCATCGAAGACCTGCTCCCGCGCCGACTACGCGCCCTTCACCTTCCGCAGGACGTGAAGCACCGACTGCTTCTCCACCGTCACACGCTGCTTCTCCGTCACCTTCCCGCCGGAATCTGTCTTCGTCATGAAGCGAACCCGCGACGGCTTCCCGGAGGAAGGATCCACCGGCTGAACGTTCGACAGGTGGATCGGCGCCTCTTTCTGCAGCCGCCCGCCCTTCGGGTTGCGCTTCGTCGGACGCACGTGGCGGTACACCAGGTTCACGCCCTCCACCACCACCTCGTCCTTCCGCGCGTCCACCCGCAGAACCTTCCCACGCGCCCCCTTGTGCGCCCCGGCGATCACCGTCACCGTGTCGTTCTTTCTTACGTGGCTCGCCATCTAGACCACCTCTTCCGCCAGCGAAATGATCTTCATGTATTTGTCGCGAAGCTCCCGCGCCACCGCCCCGAAGACACGCGTCCCCTTCGGCTCCCCCTTGTCGTCCAGCAGAACCACCGCGTTCGTGTCGAACCGCACGTACCCGCCGTCCGCGCGACGTGTCGGCTTCACCGTCCGGACCACCACCGCCTTCGACGTCCGGCGCTTCGATCGGTCCTTCCGCGTGTTCCCGCCCATGAATTCCGAGTTCGGCAGCGCCTTCTTCACCGTCACGAAGACGATATCCCCCACCCCCGCCACCTGAAGACGGGGCTTGCCGATCCGCGAGGTCGAACCCTTGTACACGCGGATCACCATCG
Organism: Planctomycetota bacterium; assembly: GCA_016860685.1. Classification (GTDB taxonomy): domain Bacteria; phylum Planctomycetota; class Phycisphaerae; order UBA1845; family UBA1845; genus JABWBH01. The sequence goes on along the minus strand of BOJX01000008.1, from coordinate 46,845 downwards.
CCTCCTTGGCGCCGGTATTGTCCGCCACGTCCACCCTGGAATACTGAATGATCATCGCCTTGCCGCCGCTCCCTTACGCCGTCGCCGACTCCGCTCCGCCCGCGTGACGCTCGAGAATCTTCTCAAGCCGCCAGCTCTTCGTCTTCGACATCCGACGGCAAAACGCCAGTTGAACCCGATCGCCCGCCTTCGCCTCGTTCTTCTCGTCGTGGGCGTGGACCCGGCGACGACGACGCATGTACTTCCCGTACTTCGCGTGCTTCACGCTGAACTCGTATTCCACGCTGATCGTCTTGTCTCGCTTGTCCGACACGACGACCCCCACCAGGTGCGCACGCTCCCGGCGACCCCCCGCCTTTGTCGTCATCGTTGACGTCGTTGCCATCCGAACGTTTCCTTATCCGCCTTCGCCCTGCGATCGGCCCGCGATCGTCCCTTACGTCGTCACCCGCTGCCCGCGCTCACGCATCACCGTCAGCACCCGCGCAATGTCACGCTTCGTGTGCGTCAGAAGGTGCGGATTCTCCAGCTTCTCCGTCACCGCCTGAGAGCGAAGGTCGAAAAGGTGGCGTCGAAGCCGGTCCAACTCCAGCCGAAGATCCTCCAACTTCATTTCTCGTACCGCGCTGATCTTCATCGTTTCGATTCCGAACTAACGCCTCTGACCCCTACAAACCGTGCCGACGACGGATCATCCGGCAACGCATCGGCATCTTGCTCGCAATTCGCCCCAGCGCGCTACGTGCCACGTTCTCCTCCACCCCGCCCACCTCGAACAACACCTGTCCCTCACGCACGCACGCCACCCAGTCCTCCGGGTCGCCCTTGCCCTTGCCCATGCGCGTCTCCAGCGGCTTCGCGGACACCGGCTTGTGCGGGAAAATCCGAATGTAAACCCGCCCCTCCCGATGCAGGAAGTGCGTCGCCGCCACGCGACCAGCCTCAATCTGACGACCCGTGATCCATCCCGTCCCTAGCGTCTGAAGTCCGTACTCCCCGTACGACACTTCGTTCCCACGCATCGCCACGCCACGCAGCTTCCCGCGCTGCGATTTACGCCACTTCACCCGCTTCGGCATCAACGCCATGTGTCCACCTGCCCTTACACCCGCCCAGCCGTCACTCGCTCAACCCGCCGGCGACGCGCCTCCCCCTGCTGCTTACCCGCGCTTCCCGCGCGACGGACGACGCGCCATCCCCTCACCCAGCGACGGCGCCTCCTCCCCGTAACGACCGTGATACATCCAGACCTTCACCCCGATCGTCCCGTAGGTCGTCTTCGCAATCGCATATCCGTAGTCGATGTGCGCCTGAAGCGTGTGCAGCGGAATCGATCCACGCAGCATCGTCTCCACCCGCGCCATCTCCGCCCCCCCCAGCCGCCCCGACGACCGGATCTTGATCCCCTTCGCACCCGCCGTGATCGCCGCGTCCGCACGCTGCTTCATCACACGACGGAATCCGCCGCGCTTCTTCAACCCGTCCGCGATCCCCTCCGCCACAAGCTGCGCGTTCGTGTCCGGCGACTTGATCTCCACGATCCGCACGTCCACCTTCCGGTCAATCAGATCCTCCAGCGCCTCACGCAGCTTCTCGATCTCCGCCCCGCGCGGTCCGATCACCAGACCCGGTCGCCCCGTATGCAGCGCCACCTTCACGTCCGTACGCGTCCGCTCGATCTCCACCTCCGCGATCGCCGCATAAGGCGGATTCTGATTCAGCCGCTCGTCGATGAATTTGCGGATCTTCTGATCCTCAATCAGAAACTCCCCGAACGCCGCCTTCGGCGCATACCAGCGCGAACGCCACTCTTCGGTGATCCCGATCCGGAACCCTCTGGGATGGATCTTTTGACCCACGACTTTCTCCTCAACGCCGACTCGCCCGGCGAACGTTCAACCTTCAAACTCGCTCCCGAACCTCGATCACAATGTGGCTGGTCCGCTTCAGGATCGGATGCGCCCGACCGCGGTCCTTCGGCTGCCACCGCGGATACGTCGGACCCCCGTCGATCCGCGCCTCGCTCACCACCAGACTGCGCACGTCCGCCTCCTGCTCATCCGCGTTCGCGATCGCCGACTTCAGCACGTTCTCGATCATCCGCGCCGACCGCCGACGATTGAACGCCAGAAGCTCCAGCGCCTCGCTCGCCCGCCGACCGCGGATCGTGTCGATGACCAGCCGCGCCTTGCGCGGACTGATCCGCGCAAAACGATGCAGCGCCCGCCACGTGTTTCCGTCCGCCATGATCCCCAACTCCCTACTTCGCCGCCGCATCCGCCTTGCGGTGGCCCGAGTGACCCTTGAATGTCCGCGTCGGACTGAACTCCCCCAGCTTGTGCCCCACCATCTCCTCCGTCACGAACACCTGGTGGAACATCTTCCCGTTGTGAACCTCGAACTTCAGACCCACGAACTCCGGAACGATCGTGCAGGCCCGACGCCACGTCCGGATCGGCGCATGCGCCCCGCGCGACTTCGCGTCCATCGCCTTCCGAAACAGCTTCTCGTCTACAAACGGACCCTTTTTCTGCGATCGCGACATCGTTCCCTAAGCTCCTTAGCTTCGAGCTTCAGACTACCAGCCTCAAATCCTTTGTTCCCAAGGTTCCCTCATCGCACCTTAAAACCCGCGGCTCCCTCTACGACGGATTCGGCAACTGTCCGTACCGCCGACTGCGCCGACGACGCAGAATCCGCTTGCTCGACGGCTTCCGCGCCGGACGCGTCCGACCGCCCTTCGCAAGCTTCCCCCACTTGCTGCACGGGTGACGACCGCCGCCGCTGCGGCCCTCGCCGCCGCCCAGCGGGTGCGACACCGGGTTCTGCGCCGTACCACGGACATAAGGCCGGCGTCCACGATGTCGCGTCCGGCCGGCCTTGCCCCAGTTCACGTTTTGATGATCCGCGTTGCCGAGCTGTCCGATCGTCGCCCGACATTCCTCGCGCACCTGACGCATTTCGCCCGACGGAAGCACCAGGATCGCCCAACCGCCCTCGCGCGACAGAAACCGCGCCGTTCCCCCCGCCGATCGCACGAGCTTGCCCCCCTGTCCGGGATTCATCTCGATGTTGTGCACGTCCATGCCGGTCGGAATGTTCTTCAGCGGCATCGCGTTCCCCGGCTTCGGCTCCACCGCCGGACCGCTCTCCACCACCATCCCCGCCTTCATCCCCATCGGCGCCAGAATGTACCGCAGCTCCCCGTCGTCGTATTTGATCAACGCAATGTTCGACGACCGGTTCGGATCGTATTCAATACGCTCCACGCGCCCGATCACTCCGTCCTTGTTCCGCCGGAAGTCGATCCGCCGGTACAACCGCCGCGCCCCGCCCCCGCGATGCCGCGACGTGATCCAGCCGTGATGATTGCGCCCCCCGCGCCGCGTCAACCGCTCCGTCAGCGCCTTCACCGGCGTCGATTCCGTCGACGTCAGCTCCGCGAAGTCGCTCACCGTCCCCGCCCGGCGACCCGGCGACGTTGGATTGTATTTTCTAAGTGCCATCTCGCTTCCGCTCCCGGATCAGAACAGGTTGATGTGATCGTTCGGATCCAGCACCACGACCGCCTTCTTCCAGTCGCTCGTCCGACCCATCTTGAACCGCACCCGCCGCGGCTTCCCATGCACCTTCGACGTCCGCACCGACACCACATGCACGCCGTAAATCTTCTCCACCGCCTCGCGGATCTGCGGCTTCGTCGCGTGCGCCAGCACCTCGAACGTGTACGACCCCCCGCGACCCGGACGCGTCCGCGTAACCTCGTGCGACTGCTGCGACTGATGCGTGCCTTTCTCGGTCACGAGAGGCCGCTTGATGACGTCGTGTATCTTCATCGCCGATCCACCCTCTTCCCTACACGCTCGCCGACACCCGCGTCAGGAACGCCTCGAACGCCGCCTTCGTGAATACCAACTTCCGCCGCCGCAGAATCTCATACGCGTTCAGCTCCAGCATCGGGCGGACCTCCGTCTTCGGAATGTTCCGTCCCGAAAGATGCAGCGATCGCTCCACGCCGTTCGTCGCCAGCACGCACCCGCGATCCACCCCGATCTTCTTCAAGGTCCCCGCCAGCGCCTTCGTCTTCGGCGCCGACATCGTCAGCCCGTCCACGATCAGCACGTCTTCCGTCTTCAGCTTCGCCAGCACCGCGTTCTTCCACGCCAGCGATCGCATGCCGCGCGGCATCGTCTTGTGCGCAAACGGCGCCTGCTTCGCAAACGCCCGACCGCCGCCTCGACGCACGCACGTCCGGATGTTCCCCATCCGCGCACGCCCCGTCCCCTTCTGGCGGTACAGCTTCCGCGTCGATCCCGCCACCATGCTGCGGCTCTTCGTCCGTGCCGAAAACTGCCGCTGGTGATCCAGGTACGCCACCACCGCCTGCTTCAGCAGCGTCGGACGGACCCGACCCCCGAGGAGTTCCGGATCTACCTCCATCTGCCCCACGCGCTGACCGTCCGTCGTATATACAGGTACCGCCAACATCGTCGTCATTCCCAACCGTCACCCGGACCCTCCGGCCAAGGTTCGGATCCCTCGCGATTATCCGCGCTTCTTCGACTTCCGAACCATCACCATCGTGCCCTCCGGACCCGGAACGCCCCCGCGAACCAGGATCAGGTGGTCCTCCACGTCCACGCCCATCAGACGCTGATTCTGAAGCGTCCGACGCACGTGCCCGGTGTGGCCGGCCATCCGCTTGCCCTTCTTCAACCCTCGCCCGTGTCCGCGCGACGCGCCGCCGCCGATGCTCCCCGGCGACCGGTGCTTCCGCTCCGTCCCGTGCGACGCCGGCTGACCGCCGAACCCGTAACGCCGCATCACGCCCATCGTTCCGCGACCCTTCGTCACCCCCGTGACATCGAGAAACTTCACGTCGTCGCCGCCGAACATCTCCACCGTCAGCACATCCCCGGGATTGTGCGTCGGCGCCTCGTCCAGGCGGATCTCCTTTACGTAACGCTTCGGTCCCGTCCCGGCCCGACCCGCATGCCCGATCAACGCCTTCGTCGACCGATGCGGCTTCACATCCTCGAACCCGACCTGAAGGGCGTTGTATCCATCCGTCTCCGCTCGCTTCACCTGGAGGACGACGCACGGACCCGCCTTGATCACCGTCACCGGATGAACGACCCCGCGTTCATCCGTGATCCGCGTCATTCCAAGTTTCCGCCCCAGCAGTGTCGGCACCATGACACTTCACCCCCGCCGGTCGCCGCACGGCGACCGGTCCATCAAACTCGTATCCGCCAGATCCACGCTCAGGCGGCAAACCGTCCGTTAATAATTCGACCGAAAATGAAAGCGGCGCGACGCCAGGCGCCACGCCGTGTCAGGTCTTGATTCTGATGAACACACCCGGGTTCACCGTCATGCGATTCAGGGCTTCAACCGTCCGGGGGTTCGGCTCGCGAATGTCGATGACCCGCTTATGCGTCCGGATCTCGAACTGCTCGCGCGACTTCTTGTCCACGTGCGGACTGCGCAGAACCGTGTAACGCTCCACGCGCGTCGGAAGAGGGATCGGACCGCTCACCCGAGCGCCCGTCCGCTTCGCCTGGTCGACGATCTCCCACGCCGAAAGATCCAGCGAACGCGGATCGTACGCCTCCATGCGAATCCGTATCTTCATCCCCTTGCTCACGCGAAACACCCCTAAAAAACCGCACTTACGCCCCTTCGACGCACGTGCGCTTCCAAGCCGTCCCGGCGGTCGTCACCAAAAAACCGCAGACCCGCCAACATATTCAAACCGCGACGCTTGTCAACCGGCCTGCTAACGTAATTCTCATCCAACGATCCGCCGCCCGGTCCCGACCACGCGATCACAACTCGGTTTCCTCACGATTTCACAACGCCGGCTCCGCACCCCCAACTCAGCCGCACCCGCATTCATCGCTAGCGGGTTCTCACTGTCAGCCTCGGGGGTCGTTAACCTGGGAAACTTCTCTCCCGCTTAATACCGCGTTGCAACTGCTTCTGTACCCCCCACACAACGTTGACCCGCCTCAAAACCTCAACAAATAAAAATAAAATGCTTTTATTGAAGCAAAAGTTTCGGTTTTCGCGCCAGCCCCCCAACCCCGCCCCGCCGATGCTAAATGACCGAGACTTGAACCGCGAATCCCGCACCACCCCGTCTAATCCGTTCCGATGAGCAAAACCTCGCGGCTGGTTCCCTGTTTCGACAAGGCGTAGGCGGACGGGCCTTCTCGCGCAACACGCACCCGCCGTTTGAACTGATGCAGGTCTGCCTCCAGCTCCGCGATCGTCGGAATACCGTCGTCGCGATACGACACCACCAGAATGCTCTCGCGGTACCGCTCCAGCACCTCGCGGAGGCATGCTCCGATCCGTCGCCGATCCGTCCACCCGCTCGGCTCGGAACGCAGCTCCCGGTGTTTTGAAGTCAGGTCGATCATTCCGGACCAGTGTTCGTACTGCACCAGTCCTTCGAGAAAATGATAAAATGCGCGGTAGTCCACGCCCGTCCCCGTCCGGCTCACATAAGGCGGATCCAGGTAAACCAGATCGTAACGCCCGCCGACCTCTCGAGCGTCAGCGCAGACGGACCGGCACGGCTCGCCGTTGTCGAACACGGCGCGGTTCGCCTGCCTGCAGAACGCTTCAACGTGCTCGTTGAAAGGTCGATCCCACGACGCTTTGTTCCCGAAACCGCGCTTCACGTCGGCAAGCCGCATGTAAAGGTTGGCCCGATGAAAGAGGTTGTAAGGTCGCTTCGCCGTCGCGGCCTGAAGCAGTCCGAACCACGCCAGCGCCCGCTCATAAACCGAGTCCAGGGCGGCGATGTTGCCGACGGCAACGTCAAGCTGCGCATTCTCCTCGTCCGTGAAGTAAATGCCCGGGAACGTCCGCTGGACAAAGTCCCCGTAACGGACGCCCGGCTGCCGCACGAACAGCCCCTCGATCGACGACGCGGACAGCCGCACGCGCCCGTTCTCGATCAGCGCCGTTCCGATCTGATGATTGAACTTCAGCGCGTCGTTGTATGTCACAGCCTTGCCCGCGCACTTAAACGCGTACGCCACGCTGCCGGTCCCGCCGAAAGCGTCCAGCACCGTCCGATAGTTCAGATCCGAAAGCTGCTCGACGATCCAGACGGCGCTGCGTCGCTTGCTGCCCTGATAGCGCGTCGCCGGAAAACGCTCGAAATCGTGATCGGTCGGTGAAAAAAGTGTGCCCATCGCGCTCCGCAATGTATTGGACGTTTCCGGCTTCGTCATCTCTCCGTCCGAGTCTCATGCGCCGTGCTCGCTCGCACCCCGGAGCACGCCGATACCGAAAAAGACGGATCCGACGCCGGCGCCAGCCGGACGCAGCCTTGTCAGCACGGAACTTCAGGAGGAGTCAGCGTGGATCAACCGCGTCGAAGAATATTGCGGGGTTTTCCGACTTCCCGCGCGTGCGGAATCGTACTGATGATCGAACTGCTCGTCGTCGCCGCCGGGTGCGGCGCGCCCGCCGGCGAGGCGCCCGTCAACGACAACGCTTCGGACGGCGGCTTCGTCTTCGAGGGTGAGGACGACCCCACGATCGCAGCGCTCGACTACGAACGCTCGGAACTCCTCGTGCAGACCCTCCCGGGCGCCACCGCAACCGAACTGGCGGACGCCTACGCCTCCGCCGGCGCCCAAGCCGTGGACGCAATCCCCGAACTGGACACCGTCGTCCTCGCCGTCGATCCGGATCAGATCCTCACCGCCGCCGCCGTCCTCGCGGAGCACGAGCTGATTGAAGCCGTCCGCAAGAATTACCTTTACGAGGTCGAAGCCGCTCCGAACGATCTGCGCGCCGCCGAACAATCACACCTGAACCAGCTCAGACTCGCAGAAGCGTGGGACATCTCGACCGGCGATCCCGCGACGATCATCGCCATCCTCGACACCGGCGTCCTCCCGACGCATGAAGACCTGCGCGCCAACCTTCTCGACGGATACAACGTCGTGGACGCCAACACTGACTTTTCCGATGTGCACGGACACGGAACCGCCGTCGCGGGCGCCGCCGCAGCCGCATCCAACAACGCCCAGGGCGTCGCCGGCGTCTGCGGGGATTGTTCGATCCTTCCGGTGCGCGTGTCTCTGCCCGACGGTCGTGCCTCGAGTCGCGCCATCGCTTCGGCGGTGCTCTGGGCCGTGCTTCAAGGCGCCTCGGTCATCAACATCAGTTTCGGACCGCTGGAGCAGGACAAGATCGTTCTTGCGGCGGCCCAGGTCGCCCGCAACAACGGCGTGCCCGTCATCATCGCCGCCGGAAACCAGGGCGCGCGCAAGTCCGCCGCCGACAGCGAGCACGCCTTGTTCATCGGCGCGGTCAACGACGATGACATGCTCGCCGACTTCTCCAACACCGGACCCTTTGTCGATCTCGTCGCTCCCGGGGTGCGCATCCTCACCACCGACCTGACCGCCGGTTACGCCCGTTACAACGGAACGTCGTTCTCGGCGCCGATCGCCGCCGGCGTCATCGCCCTGATCCGGTCGGTCAATCCGAACCTGCGTCCGGCCACGATCGAGAACATCCTGCGCACCACGGCGCTGGATCTCGGCGCTTCCGGGAGAGATTCCTCGTTCGGCTCCGGGTTGATCGACGCCGCCGCGGCCCTTGCCCGCGCGGAAACCACCGAGGAGTCCCCGGACGCGACGCCTCCGACGGTGACCGTGTCCAACCCGCGTGACGGCGCGACAGTGTCCGGAAGAGTCCCCGTCCGAGTCACGGCCGCCGACGCCGCCGGAGTCGCCGACGTGGTGCTCTCCGTGGACGGCGCGCCCGCGCTGACCGACTCCGTTTCGCCTTACACGTTCTCCCTTGACACGTCCTCCCTCGCGCCCGGCGCGCACACTCTGGCCGTGGTCGCCACCGACGTCGTCGGCAACGCCTCGTCCGCGCGCACCGTTCGGATCACCGTCGCCGGAGCGACCGGCGACACCGCTCCGCCCACCGCCGCCCTCATCTCGCCTTCTGACGGCGCAACGGTCTTCGGAACCGTCGAAGCTCGCGCCCTGGTCACCGACAACAGCGCCCTGTCGCGGGTGGAGTGGCTCGTCGACGGACGCTCCGCCCGAAACACCACGCTCACAGGGACACGACAGGAGGTCTCGTTCTTCTGGAACACCTCGACGCTCTCCTCCGGGTCGCACACCCTCACCCTCCGCGTCACCGACGCCGCCGGTCTGACCGCGAGCGCCGCCGTGACTGTGCGCAAGTGAACAACGCAGGCGGAGACCCGCAATGCGAGGCGGGACGAACCCCCGTCGTGGATGAGGGCGCCGGCGCGGGGTCAGGTAGATGCGGATCGCGGATCAGAAGGGCATCAAATCTGCGCCACGAACGCGAGACGCTCAGCCACTTCCCGTAGAAGTCCTTCCCGCGTGATCGGCTTTGAAAGGAAGTGATCGCATCCGGCGTCGATGCACTTCTGACATTCTCCGCTCATCGCGTGCGCGGTGAGGGCGACGATCTGGCCTGGGTACCCGCGCGCCCGAAGCTCCACCGCGGCGGTGTACCCGTCCATCACGGGCATCTGCATGTCCATCAGAATGACGTCATAAGGGCGTCCTTCTTCACGCGCTTTCAGCGCTGTGTCTACGCCGTCCGCGCCGTTCTCGGCAAGCTCCACCTCCGCGCCGGCCCGACGGAGGATGCCGCGGATCAGGCGCTGATTGTCCGGCCCGTCTTCAACCAGGAGGATGCGCCCGTGGAGGCGCGGAAGGCGCCGCGACGCCGTCGCGGATTCCAGTTCAGCCCGCGCCGATTCCAGCGAAGTCAGCATCGGCGCGCCGGACACGTCGCCCGCGTCGATCCGCAGCGAGAACGTGCTGCCGGAACCGGGGCGGCTTTCCAGCGTCAAGTCCCCGCCCAACATTCGGGCGAGCGCCCGGCTGATCGTCAGCCCCAGCCCCGTGCCCCCGAACCGCCGCGTCGTGGACGCGTCCGCCTGCACAAAAGGTTCGAACAAACGCGCCTGCACCTCCGCGGGGATGCCCGGACCGGTGTCGGTCACATGATAGACGACGGCGCCGCGCGACGCCTCGAATCCGAGACGCACCGTCACGCCGCCGGCCGACGTGAACTTGATCGCGTTGCCCACGAGGTTCACCAGCGCCTGCTTCACGCGCACCGGATCGCTGACGATCCGCTCCGGAACCGGTCCGTCCAGGTGGACGTCGAGGCGGATGCCTTTCTCCGAGGCGCGCTCGCCGAACAACGCGGCGACGTCCGCCAGCACGCGGCCGGGGTTCATCAACGTGCGCTCCACCTTCATCATGCCCGCTTCGATCTTCGACAGGTCGAGGATGTCGTTGATCAGCATCAGCAGATGCTGTCCGTTGCGGCGGATGATGTTGACGTAATTAAGCCGGTCGGAGGCGTTGTGCTCGGCGTCCACGAGAAGGTCGCCGAAACCGAGGATCGCGGTCATCGGCGTGCGGATCTCGTGGCTCATGTTGGCGAGGAACGCGCTTTTCGCCTCCGAAGCGGCACGGGCTTCGCGCGTCGCCTGCTCCAGCGCCGCGTTGAGTTCCTCCAGCTCCCGCTGCTTTCGTTCCAACTGAGCTTTCCCCTCCGCCAGCGCCGAGTTGGCCGACTCCAGCGACGCGGCGTACATCCGCAGACGCGCCTCCCCGGCGGCGAGGTCCGCCGTGCGCTGCGCGACTTCCGCCTCGATGATCCGGTTGGTCGACTCCAGTTGCGCCTGCTGCGAGGCGATGCGACGCATCTCGATCCGCCCGCGGCGACAATACAGGACGAGGATCACGCCTTCGAAGACCACCCATCCCGCATGTTCGAACCAGCGCCACCGGTCCACCGTCAACACGCCGTATACCGACTGCGGAAAGTAAAGTCCGCGCATCCAGTGATCCGCCGCGACCACGACCGTCGCCGTCACGAGGACGCTGACCTCCCGGTAGAACGCAAGAAACGCCAGCGATCCGAAAACGTGGAAATGCGTCTCGATCCGGCCGCCGGTCAGGTGGATCAGTAACGCGGAGGACAACATCTGCCCCACCGCGATCACGTGCCGCGTCGAAGCTTCTCCCGGTCGCAACCACGCCAGCAGGATGGGAAACGCCGCGACGGCCCCGCCCAGAAAAACCGCCGCCTGGACGTGAATGTGTACGTCGCTGTAAGCCCCGACCCAGGTGCGGGGCGAGATGAGCAACGCCGCGGCGATCCCCCCCAGCCACTGCACCAGCATCAGCACCGCGAAAAACCGGTCCGTCCGCTGGAAGTTCGACCGGCGGCTGCTCGCAAAGATCTCGTTCGTCCGCGCCTCCATCTCCGGCGACGGCGGCATGAGACAGGATGACGTCATTATGTTCGGGCTTGCGTTCATTCCTCCGCTCCCGTCCCAAGCCCCGCCGCCGACTCAGGCTCAAAAAGCGGACATCCGAAGACCGGCGTCATCACACTGACCGGCGTGGCGCCGCTGATCAACGCACGCACCGCGTCCATCCCCGACGAGTCGCCTTCGTGCCCTCTCGCCGGCGTTAATCCGCCGCTGAAAAGCAGCCTGCCTCGGGCGTCATACATCAGCACGTGACCGGACGTCGTCGCCCCGAAGCGACGAGCCTCCGCACCCCCGTCATCGAACATGACGCTCAATCCCGCGATCACCCGGCACTTGCCGACCAGATCACTGTCTCGCCAGCTCTCCGACAAAGATTCGGGGCATACGAAAACGACCGTGCAACGCACGCGCGAGGCTCCGAACGACAAGATCCGCTCCAGGTTGGACAGGCTCGCCCGGCTGCAAGGACATTTCGGATGCAGAAACATCAGCAGCGCCAGCCGGTCCGCCGGGTGAGCAATCCGCGACCCCGCCGGCCAGTACATGTCCGGCGCGGCGGACGAACCGGGTCTGGCGGCGTACTCGACAATCCGCTTGCCGCCGAAAAAAAGAACCGTCGCCCAGACCGCTGCTCCGGTCGCCACCCACCACGCTCCTCGACGGCGCAAACCCGCTCGAAATGCGGCGCCGGCGTCCTTTCCTGCCGAGGTGTTCATGCAACAAGGGCATCGGTTTCCGCAATCGCCGAGGTGAACCGCGCTGCGGGTGGGTCGATCCCGCGCCACCCGTAACTGTCGGAGGCGGATACTCCCCGGCGCCTGTCGCGGGGCGCCTTCCGGCCCGCTCTCATCCGGCGCACGACCTCAAAGGAGGAAACACGCAGGAACTGCGCCCCGCCTTAACGTTCCCGGCGGAACCCCGTCGCCGCGCCGTGCGCTTCGGCTCAAACGAACGTCCACCCGACTCCACGCGGCGCTTTCCTGGAAGTTCGGATCATGTCGGGTATTCTTCGCACGCATGACGCAACTGCGAACTTTGACGCTTGAGGCGCCGGGGAGCTTCTCCCTGGCGGCGACGGTCTTGTCACACGGGTGGCATGAGTGCGCCCCGATGTCGTGGTCGCAGGGGGGGGCGTGCTTTCAAGTCATGTCTCGCTTCGGCGACGAAGTCCGCCGGATCAGCGTGAGCGAGCGTGAGCGGTCGGGCGGGGATCGCGTGCTTCTGCGCGTCGACGTCGAGGGGCGCAACGTCTCGCGTGAGGAGGTTCCGGGGGTCCGCGACGACCTGCGCGTCATGCTCGGGCTTGATCAAGACCTTGCCGAGTTTCATGAGCTTTGTCGTTCGCATCCCGCCTTGCACGTCGTCCCGCGCATCGGCGCCGGCCGGCTCCTTCGCGCCAGGGCGATGTCCGAAAACGTGCTCAAGGCCGTCTGCGCCACGAACGTAAACTGGACGCAGGCCGTCAAGATGATCAACCGGATCGCCCAGCTCGGACCCGTGTTCCCGCATTTCCGCAGCCTGAATGCCTGGCCCCGCTGCCGCGAGATTCTGCGCGCCGGGCGCGACTACCTCATCGGCGTCGCCCGGATCGGATACCGCGCCGACTCGATCCTCAGACTCTGCGCCGAGCAACTGTCAGGCGAGTGTGATCTTGAAGCCCTCGACGACCTCGCCCGCACGATCCCGACCAAGCCGTTGCGCAAGAGAATCCTCGCGCTGCGCGGCGTCGGACCCGCCACGGCCGGCTTCCTTCTCTCGATGCTCGGGCATCACGATCATCTGTCGATCGACTCGGCGACGCTCGCGCACGTTTCCCGCACGCATCTGTCGGGGCGCCGCGCCTCGCGTGCGGCGGTCGAGGACATCTACGCCGGATACGGGCGCTGGAAGAACCTCGTTTACTGGTTCGAGAACTGGATCACGTGGGACACCGCCCGGCGGCTGATCGAGAACGCCCCGACATCGGCCACCCGCACGAAGCCCGCCTCTCGCGCCAGGTCCGCGCCCCGGGGCAAGGCGGCGCGACGCGTCAGTCGAAGTTCACCGGGTCCACGTCGATGATCATCCCGCGCCGCGCGGCGCGGACCGCAGGATCCGTCTGAAGTCCGGCAAGAAGCGTCTGAAGGTCCGTCGCGGAGGACGCCCGCAGCAGGAACTCATACCGGTAGCGGTCGCGCAGACGCAGGCGTGCGCAGGGCGCCGGACCCAGAACATCAGCCTCCGACGCGCCGGACCGCACAATCTCCTCGCGCAAAGCGGTCGCCAGCGTTTGCGCGTGCGCCAGCGCGGTCTCCTCCCGCGCATGTGTGACAACCCCGCGCGCAAGTCTCCGGAAAGGCGGGTATCCAAGGCGGGCGCGCATCAGCAGCTCATGCTCCGCGAACGCCTCGTAATCACCCCGACGCGCGAACGTCAGCGCCGGCAGTTGCGGCAACGTTGTCTGCACGATCACCTCGCCCGGAAGGTCGCCGCGCCCGGCGCGCCCTGCGACCTGCGTCATCAGGTGAAAATAACGCTCCTGATTCCGGAAGTCCGCCGTCGCGGTGATGCTCTCGGCGGCCAGCACGCCCACCAGCGACACAAAGGGAAAGTCCAGCCCTTTTGCGATCATCTGCGTGCCCAGCAGAATGTCCACCTGGCGGCTTTCGACGTCCTCGACGAGGCGCACGTACTCGTCGCGATGATGCATCGTGTCGCTGTCCGCTCGCCGGATGCGAGCCTCCGGGAAGTGCGTCTTCAGCGCTTCCTCGACCTTTTGCGTCCCCAGCCCCACGCGGATCAGGGCGCCGCCGCATCCGACGCTGGGACAGCTTCGGGGAAGATCAAGGCGGCTGTAACAGTGATGACAGACCGCCTGCCCCCGCGCCTCATGCGCGATCAGCGGCAGGCTGCAGCGCGGACACTGCACCGACTGCCGGCACTGCGGACACCACAACCGCGTCGCATAACCTCGCCGGTTCAGCAGCAGCAGACTCTGCTCGCCGCGCTCCAACGTCTCCCGAAGCTTGCGCTCAAGGAGGCGGGAGAATACGATGTTCTCGCGTCCCAGCGCTTGCGCTTCGACGTTCATGTCCACTACGGACATCTCGGGCATCCGACGGTCCGCGACCCGGCGCGGCAAGATCACGCGCGTGTATTCCCGCCGCGACGTACTGTTAAACCACGTCTCCAGCGACGGCGTCGCCGACCCGAGCACGACGACGACGCCGAGCTGATGCCCGCGCATGATCGCCGCGTCGCGCACGTGAAACCGGGGAGATTGAAGGTTCTTGTAGCTGGACTCCTGCTCCTCATCCACGCAGATCAGCCCCAGCCGCGGGCAGGGCGCGAACACCGCGCTGCGCGTTCCGATCACGACGTCAGCGTCTCCGGCGGCGATCCGCCTCCACGTCACGGAGCGCTGCGCCTCGGTCAGCCCGCTGTGCATCACCGCGACGCGGTCAAACCGCGAGGCCAGGCGGCCGACGAGCTGCGTCGTGAGCACAATTTCCGGCACGAGCAGGATCGCCTGCCTTCCTCTCGCGACCGCCGCGCGGATCGCATGAACGTAGACCTCCGTCTTCCCGCTTCCGCTGACGCCGTGAAGGAGCGTGACGAAGAAGCCTCCCCGCTCAATGTGCGAAACGACCGCCCCTACCGCGTCGGATTGTGCGTCGGTGAGTGTACAATCCGGGATACGGGGAAGCGGCGCAGCGCTACCCTCCGCCGGCGAAAGCGCTTTGCGCCGAACAACCTCAATCCAGCGGTCCCGCGCCATCGACCGCAGCACCGCGTCCGAGACGCCGACGCGTTCGCGCAGGGCGTCCACCGGGATCTCCGCACCGGCCTGATCCAGCGCTTCAAGGACAGCCCGGCGCTGCGGAGTCAGGCGGGCGCGGCGATCGGACGAAGAACCTTCCGCCTCGCCTGTCTCGCCGCCCGGCGTTCGTTCTCCCCGTCTCACGAAGCGTGTCACGCGCAATCCGCGCTCTTTCCGCACCGCCTCCGGCGCCATCGCCTTCAGCACAAGGCCGGGCGCCGTCACATAATGAGCGGCCAGCCGCCGCCCCAGCGCAAGCAGGTCCGCGTCAAGATACGTCTCCTCGTCGATCAACTCGAGCACGGGGCGCAGCGTCGTCCGGATCGGCTCTCGAGTCAGCCCGACGACGAAGCCCGGCGTCGGTCGCGCGCCGCGCCCCAGACCGACCCGCACTCGCTGCCCCAGCCGAATGCGCGGAACAAGCGCCTCGGGGACGGAGAACGAATACGTGCGGAGCTGCGGAACGATCGGCGCAACTTCCGCGACGACTCCCGTGCGATCCTGCTGCGGGGATTCCGACCAGAGCCACCCCGATGGACTTTCCGATCCTCGTGCCTGCATGACTGACGCGCAGGATGCTGACGTTGCGGCGATCGGTCAAGAAACCTCGCCGCTCCTGACGTTCGCATTATTTTCGGCCCGCCTCTTGAACTCCGCCAAGGGCGCACGTTACGCTTCCGCGCATGAATGCGATCGTTCAGCCCGCCGCGCGTCCGTCGCCGGAACACAACGTGATGGCGCACGTGCGCCGAACGTGGGGGTTTGATCGTCTTCGCCCGCTCCAGGCCGAGGCGATCGACGCCGCGCTCGCCGGACGGGACGCGCTGGTCGTCATGCCGACCGGGGGCGGAAAGTCGCTTTGTTATCAGGTTCCGCCGCTGGTTTCCGGGCGGATGAGCGTGGTCGTCTCCCCCCTGATCAGCCTGATGAAGGATCAGGTGGACGCCTTGCGCGCCTGCGGATACCCTGCCGCGGCGCTGAACAGTGCCCTGAACGCGGATGAACGCAGAGAAACCGAGCGACAGGTCGCCTCCGGACAGTGCCGCCTCCTCTTTGTGTCGCCCGAGAAGTTGCTCTCTGAGTTCTTCAGCGGCTGGCTCGCACGGTTCCCGGTCGGACATTTCGCGATCGACGAGGCGCATTGCGTCAGTCACTGGGGGCATGACTTCCGCCCCGAGTACCGCCAGTTGCGGATGATCCGGGATCGCTTTCCTTCGGCGGCGATCCACGCCTTCACGGCCACCGCGACGCGCCGCGTCCGCGACGACATTGTCGCCCAACTGGGGCTGCAAGACCCGAGCCTGCTCGTCGGATGCTTCGACCGTCCGAACCTCACCTACCGGGTCATCCCGCGCACGCGCGCCGTCGAGCAGGCGGATGCGATCCTGCGCCGGCACGCGAAGCAGGCGTCGATCGTGTACTGCATGACCCGGAAGGAGACGGACGTGACCGCCGCCGAGCTTCGCACGCTCGGCCACCGCGTCGCCGCCTATCACGCGGGCATGAGCGCGGGCGACCGGCGTCGGGTTCAGGACCGCTTTGCATCGGAAGCGCTGGATGTCGTCGTCGCCACCGTCGCCTTCGGGATGGGCATCGACCGCAGCGACGTGCGCTGCGTCATTCACGCGTCGATGCCCAAGTCGATCGAGCATTATCAGCAGGAAACCGGGCGCGCAGGCCGGGACGGCCTTGAGGCTGAGTGCGTCCTCCTTTACTCGGCCGCCGACGTGTTCCGCTGGGAGGGGTTGATAACGCGCAGCGCCGCCGAAACCGGCGCGCCGGATTCCGTCATTCAGCATCACGTCGCGCTCCTGAGGCACATGCGGGACTACTGCGCTCCAGGCCGGTGCCGCCACCGACAATTGTCCGAGTACTTCGACCAGGAATACCCCCGGGGCAACTGCGGAGCATGCGACATCTGCCTCACCGAGCACGAGGAGGTCAGCGGCGCCACCGTGCTGGCCCAGAAGATTCTCTCCTGCGTTTGCCGGGTCGGGGAGCGCTTCGGCGTGCGTTACGTCGTCGACGTTCTGCGCGGCGCGAACACTGAGGCGATCCGTCGCAACGGTCACGACCGGCTCTCGACTTACGCCCTCCTGAAGACTGAGGATCCGCAGGAATTGACCCAGTTCGCCTACCAGCTCCTTGATCAGGGGATGCTCAGCCGCGTCGGCGAGGACAAGCCCGTCGTGCGACTTAACGAAGCGTCGTGGCGCGTGCTGCGCGGTCAGCAGGAGGTCCGGCTGTGGCGATCGTCCTCGAACACAACGCACGCTGCGCAGGACGCGGGCGACGCCTGGGCGGGCGTTGATCCCGGATTGTTCGAGGCGTTGCGGGGCTGGCGGCGCGAGACCGCGGTCCGCCGCGCGGTGCCGGCGTTCGTCATCTTCGGAGATACAACGCTGCGCGAGTTGGCCCGAAGGCGACCTTCCTCGGCGGCGTCGCTCTTGCAAGTCAGCGGCATCGGCGAGCGGAAGCAGGGAGAGTTCGGTGAGGATCTGCTGCGGATCATCGACGCGCATTGCCGCGAACACGGTCTGACCCGGGACGTTCGTCCGGAAAGCCCGTCGGGCGAGTCACGTCCGCGCCGCTCCGGTCCGCTGCCGGAGGTCGCGGCGCGCCTCTTCCGCAAAGGCTGGTCCGTCGCGCGGGTCGCGGAGGAGATGTGCCGCGCAGAGAGCACGGTCTGGGGATATCTCGCCGAGTTCGCGGCGCGCGAAGACGCGCCGCTGGATCCCTGGATTGCGCCGGAAACCGTCGCGCGGATCGAACGCGAAGCCGACCGGCTCGGCGACCGGCGACTCAAGCCGGTCCACGAAGCACTGGGCGGCGACGTGCCTTACCACGAGATTCGCGTCGTCGTCAGTCGTCGCGGCCGCGACTCACGCTGAATTCATCGTGGAGGCTCGCCGACGACCGGATCGCCGCTCCGTGGCACCCGCCTTGCGGATCGCAGCGCTTTGCATAACGTGCGCATCCGGGACGCATGTTTCACGAGCGGCGACATCTTACGGACTTTCACAGTTCGCGGATCGGCCACGTCGTCACTGACGTGCTGGTGGTCGGCAGCGGGGTGGCGGGAGCGCGGGCGGCGATCGAAGCGGGCGCCTCCGCCGACGTCATCCTGATCAGCAAGAAGGATTTTTCCGCCGGATCAACAAGATACGCGCAAGGCGGGATCGCCTGCGCCATCGGGGACGGCGACAGCGCTGACGCGCACATCGCGGACACGATCCGCGTTGGTTGCGGCCTGAACCGCCGGACGGTCGTGGAGCACGTTGTTCGCGCCGCGCCGGCCCTTCTGGATGAACTGATGTCGTGGGGGTTCGCGGTGGACCGGACCGGCGGACGGATCGCGCTGACGCGCGAAGGCGGTCACTCCCGGAACCGAGTCGTTCATGCACGCGGCGATGCGACGGGACTTGAACTGAGCGAGACGCTTCAGCGCCGCATACGAAGCCTCCGGTCGATCCGCATCTTCGAGCAATGCTTTCTCGTCGATCTTGTGACGATCGACGGCGTCTGCGTCGGCGCGGTCACGCATCACCCCAAGTACGGACACCAGATCATCTGGGCGCAGCGAACGATCCTCGCGGGAGGCGGCTGCGGCCAGGTTTACCGAGAAACGACGAACCCCGCGGCGATCACCGGAGACGCCGTCGCCGCCGCCTATCGCGCCGGCGCGGTGATCTCCGACATCGAGTTCGTACAATTTCATCCGACAACCCTTTACATCGCCGGGGCGGGGCGCGCCCTCATTTCCGAGGCCGTGCGGGGCGAGGGCGCCCATCTCGTCGACCGCGCCGGGCGGCGCTTCATGCCCGAGCATCACCCGGACGCGGAGCTGGCGCCGCGCGACGTCGTCAGCCGCGCGATCACCCGGCACATGCTGGCGACGCGAACAAACTGCGTGTATCTCGACGCTCGCCACGTCCGCGGGTTTTCCGAACGCTTCCCCTCGATTACGAAGCTCTGCGCCGAGTTTCAGATTGACGTCTCCCGCGATCTGATCCCCGTCCGACCCAGCGCGCATTACCTGATCGGCGGGATTGAAACCGACGCGGTCGGCGCCACGTCCGTGCCCGGGTTGCTCGCCTGCGGCGAATGCGCCTGCACGGGGCTGCACGGCGCTAACCGGCTTGCGAGCAACTCCCTGCTCGAAGGGCTGGTGACCGGAACCGCCGCGGGAAAAGCCGCCGCCGACGCCGCCCGGTCATCCCCGCGCGCCACGACGATTCCCCTCGTCCGCCACGAAAGTGCTCGCTCCGACCGGACCGAACTCGACCTGTCCGACATCCGTAACTCCCTGCGCAGCGTCATGTGGCGCAACGTCGGGATCGAACGCACCGCGGAGCGCCTCCGCGAAACCGTCGAAATCCTCGACTTCTGGGGGCATTACGTGCTGGACAAGACGTTCGACGAACCCGCCGGCTGGGAGACGCAAAACCTCCTCACCGTCGCGCGGCTGATCGCGGTCTCGGCGCTCGCTCGACCCGAGTCGATCGGCGTTCACTTCCGAAGTGACGCGCCCTTGGGAGCGCCTCCGGCGCTTTATCACACCCGCTGCCGACGCGGCGACTCAGACCGTGTCGAGCGCTTGCCGTGATCGTCAGCTCTCCCCCGCCACATCACGGATAACTCCCTCATCCTCGACTCGGCGCAACGAACTCCCGAGGCGATCCCCGCGACCCGCCGCGACGAAGATCTGGACGGAAGCTCCCAGCGCCAGCAGCGTCGCCGCCCACTCCCAGGGTGCATACCGTCGGTGCGCGGAGACGAAATTGCGGTACCGAAGCGCCAGCGCCTCTTCCTCCGTCGCGGGCAGGGCGCTTCGATGCTCCGGCGGCGTCTGCCGCAGCGCCTCCCGGTAAACCAGCCGCGTATCCGCCTCAAGCTTCAGCGACCACGCATCCGCCGGAATGTCCAGCCAGTGATGCACCGTCACCTGAAGCGTCGCCACAACGATCAATCCGGCGACGCCCCACCGCAGCGCCGGAAGACGCGCCATCGCGGCGATCAGAAAGGGCAGACAGAGCAGCACATAACGCTCATGCACGCGCGTCGGCAACATCACCGCCGCCAGCAACCACGCCCCGGCGAAAACGACGGTCCCGGCCGCTGACGACGCCCCGGCCCGCCAGACCCGCCGTGCGATGCACATCAGACCTCCCGCGAGGAACACTTTCCCCCACGCATCCTTGCTCAGTCCCGCCCACGTTGCCGAGACGGAGGTGTCCAGCGTCCCCAGCAGGTCGAGATACCAGATATTGAACGCCTTCAAGGTCGTGTGCGGCGCTTCCTCGAGAAGGTTTCGCACGAAGCTCTGCATGAACCAGGCAGGCCCGGACGTCATCCAGAAAGGCGCCGCCAGCACGTTGAGGGCGAGCAGCGCCGTCGCCCCGCCCCCGACGACGCGCCACGGGTGCGACGCCGGCGTCCCGGATCGCTTTTCCACGAAGAACGCCCACGCCCAGACCGGGGCGAAAAGCAGAGCCTGCGTCTTCAACCCCAGCGCCACGCCCCACGCCAACCCCGCAGCGGTCCACCGCCGGAGCACCAGCATCTCGGTCATGAACACGCCCGGCGCCAGCACCCAGCTTTCCGTCTGTCCCCACCAGCACGAGTCCAGCCAGAACGGCGGCGACAGATACGTAAGCATGAACGCCAGCCGCGCCGCCCGCTCATCCGCCAGCCGTCGCGCCAGCCGCATCACCGCCAGCGCCAGCAAGCCGTCGAACACCACCCCCGGCGTCTGAAACACACACCGCGCGACGATCGTGTTGGCGACAAACTGCGGCGGCGACCGTCGCCCCTGCGCATCGCGCGGGAGCGTCAGCGGCTCAAGCAACCGCAATACGTGCCCTTCCAGCGCAATCAGCACCAGCGAAAGCGGAGGGTAGTTGGCGACCAGACCGCTTCCTTCGTGAATCCAGTGCTCGCCTGAACTGATCCGCACTTTGATCCGCGGATCCGGAGGTCGCGTGTACAAACTCAGTAATCCGTACTGGACGGCGTGACGACCCCACTGCATGTACGCGCCGTGATCCGCCGGCCACGCATGAAGACTCCAGTCCGCCGGCACGCCTCTGTCGTCGCGCGGCGGAAGACCCGTGACGAACGATGTAACTTTGAAGAACGCCTCCCAGACCGGCTTTCCTTCCGGGCTGCTCAGCGGAAGGCATGCGAGTCGCACGACCGTGCCCGCCACGACGCAAAGCGCGACGGCGCGCCGAGACGGACTGACCGCCCTCACGGGCACCGGGGGTTCGCTTTGCGAATCCTGCACGGACAAGAGGATAATGCCGCGAAGCGAGGCTCTCCACGTCTGAATCCGGCGGGCCCACCGACCAGCCCGACGGGCTGGGCGTCGCGCAAAGGTTCGTTAAAGACGCAATGCAAAACCCGCCGAAGGACATTGACACCGCGCGGGATGCGGGTGTAATTCAACCGGCGGGTAACGAAGGAGGGGCGCCGCGTCGCGGCGGAACATGTATGTCGATTCAGACCTGGTCCGACACCATTCGAGTCGCCGAGCTTCAGGATGACCCGGCGTTCAGCGACGACGTTGCGGCCCTCACGGAGCAGGTCGAGCAGGGCGGAATGTTCGACGTCGTGCTGGATTTCCGCGGCGTCCGCTACCTGAACTCGTCGAACATCGCCAAGCTTCTCCGCTTGCGCAAGGCGATCATCCTGCGACAGCGTCGCCTGGTGCTCGCGGGGGTCGGCACGCAGGTCTGGGGTATGTTCCTCGTCACCGGACTGGAGAAGATCTTCGATTTCGCCGACAGCGTGGATACCGCGCTGCTGACCGTGCAGATCGCCGGCGGCGTCCCCGAGGAAGTCTGACGCTCCGGCGGCGCCCGCTCAGGGCTCCGCACCCCTCGTCGCCGCCGCGCCGTCCGATGAACCTGTGAGAAGAAGGCAGGGACGCTCGCCGCATCGCTCATATTCCGCGCACACCTCCGTCAGCGCCTCCAGCGCCGAAGGCGTCCGCCGGATCAAGGCGACCACCAGACCGCCGCAGCCCCGACCGGAGGATTTCGCGCCCAGAATCCCCGACGCCGCTCCGCGACGCCGCAATTGCGCCACAAGCCGGTCGGTCTGCACCGAGCCCAGACCGCAGCGCTGGCTGTGACTCCAGTGCGAGGCGTACATCAGCTCGCCCGCTTCGACCAGCGTGTCCGCGTCCCCGGTGCGCGCATACCGCGAGAGGCGCTCAACGAACTGCACGCTCCGCGCGTTCTCGTAGATATGATGCTCCGTGCGCGACCGGACCTTGTACGTCGTCCGCGGATCGATCCGCACCCGCGGGTCGATCTCGTCGCCGAACCGCGCGATGAAATCCTCTCCCGACAGCCGCGTCGGAAGACGATCACGGAAGCGCTCGACGTAGTCGCTCATCGTGAGGCGCGAGAGCAGTCCGTCGAGACGAAGGTGCGACAGCTTCTCATGCGACGCAATGCGCTCGATGAGCACCCGCCCCATCTGCGCCGCCGCACGCGTGTGACACAACGATGTCACCCAGTCCGGAGACGTTGAACCGCAGATAATGCCCACCAGCGCTGCATCCTCCGGAAGCGACAGCGGCGAATCCGCCAGCAGCGGACGACCCCTCGCCGGAAGCAGGCTTTGCGCCCGACCGACCAGCGCCGCCAGCGCGTCCACCTGGCCGCAGGGGCGGCGCAGCACGGCGTACTCCGCGTCGGCGCACACCTGAGCCGCGCGCTGCGCGTCCAGTTCGACGCCCGAAAGCTTGATGCACGCCGACAACGCCGCAGCCGCCGTCGCGGGCGCCGACCCCAGATCCGTCTCGCCCGGCGGCACGTTCTCCACGATCGAGAATGAGATCCCGCGATCCGCGTCCGGAAGCAGTCCTGCACGGATCCCGCCGATCCACGCCGCGATCGCCAGCGCCGCCGCGGGCTCCGCCGTCGCCGGAAAGCGGGCGACCGCCTCTTCAACCGTCGGCGGGATCCCGTCCCCGTCTCGCAAAGCGGCGAGCGGCAGCGAGAAGCTTTTGAGCACGTCGCCGCCCGACGGTCGTCGCACCTGAACAAAAACGGACTGGTCCTCACGAGCACGGACCGTCACCCGAACCCCGTAATCCAGCGGATACGTCAGCACCAGACCGCCGCTGCATTCCGCCAGCCCGCCCATCACCTCGAGACGCAGCGGCGCTGCGGACACCGACGCCGTCCCGACGCCCGCGGGGACGTCGTCCGCCGACGTCGTCCGCCGCGGAGGCGCAGAACGCCCCACGGCGGTTGTCGGTATGACCATCACGTTCGGTTCGTCGTTCATTCGTGGGCCTTTCGGAGGGCTTGTCCGAACCTAACATACCTCGCGCAAAACCGCCTCGTCCACCAGAAGCGGCACGTCGCGTCCGGCGCTGATCGCGATTGCATCTGACGGACGCGAGTCAACTTCCACGATCTCACCGTCCTTGCGAATCACGAGCTTTGCATAAAACGTACCGTCGTGCAATTCGGGAATCACGACCTTCTCCAACGTCCCGCCGAGCTGCTCGATCAGCGTCAACGCCAGATCGTGGGTCATCGGACGCGGGGTCTTTTCCCCTTTGACCCGACGATCGATCGCCAGCGCTTCGAACCGGCCGATCTGGATCGTGAACGCGCGGTCCCCTTTGACCTCCTTCAGCACGATCGTGTGCTGAGTGTCAGGCTCCACCATCACGATCCGCGCCAGCCTCATCCGCACGAGCATTCCGTCATTCTCCGCCGCCGCGGGCCGGCGAGTCATAACCGTCCGCGCCGCAAGCGTCAAAACCCGCCACCATCACGCTCCCCGATCTGAGGCGACGACCTCGCCATCCGGCGCGGCGGCGTCAAGACCTGACAGCGCTTCATCGCCCAGGCTCGCCGTCAAGGCGTCGATCGGAAACCGCCCGGCACGAACGTCCGCCGCGTAGGCGCGAAACGCCGCCGAACACGTCTCGTTCAACTCCGCATAACGCTTGACCGAACGCGGAGGATGTCCGGCGCCCAGACCCAGCACGTCGTGCAGCACCACCACCTGCGCGTCCGTCCGCGATCCGGATACGCATCCGATCACCGGAAGCTCCGTGTGCGTCGCAATGCGCTCCGCCAGCTCCAGCGGCACCGCTTCCAGAAGAAGCATCACCGCTCCCGCCCGCTCCATCATCGCCGCCTCGTTCATCAACCGCCGGGCGTCGCGCACGTCCCGTCCTTGAACGCGGTATCCGCCGTGGACGTGGATCGATTGCGGCCTCAGCCCCAGGTGCGCCACGATCGGAATCGACGCCGCGGACATCGTCTCGACCGTCGGCGCCAGACGACTGTCCACTTCGATCTTCACCGCGTCGCATCCGCCTTCCGACATGAACCGCCCGGCGTTGCGGATCGCCTCCTCCACGCTGACCTGGTAGCTCAGGTAGGGCATGTCGCCGATCAGGTAGACGTTCGGCGCGCCGCGCCGGACCGCCTGCGTGATCGTGATCATCTGGTCCATCGTCGCCGGCAGCGTCGTCGGGTGCCCGAGGCAGACTTCCGCATACGTGTCGCCGACCAGAATGCTCTCGACGCCGGCGCCTTCGATCAGGCGCGCCATCGTGCAGTCGTAACAGGTCAGCACCGAGAACTTGCGCCCCTCGCGCTTCATCGCCCTCAGCGTGGCCAACGTGATTTTCGCCTGAGCGGACATGATCGTTGGTCGCGCCAACCTACCCGGCGCTTGCGGCCACGGCAAGCCGCCTCCGCAGCCCGGTGCGCCGTGATTGTTCCGTCCGGCACGAAGTCTGCTGCCGGTCCGATCTCGGCTGGTCAGCGTGTCTTTGCAACGCTATCATGCCGCCCGACGCAGGTGAGGAATACGCGCCGCGGACGCGTTTGAGCGGAGGTGCAGGCGGCGCCTCGGATACGGAGCTGACGAATGCGGCGGCTCGTCATCGTCAATCAGAAGGGCGGGGTGGGCAAAACGACCACCACGGCGAACCTCGCCGCGGCGCTGGTGCGACGCGGCTGGCGCGTCCTCCTGATCGACATGGACCCTCAGGCGCACCTGTCGATTCACTTCGGATTTGATCCGGAAAGCAACGAACCGACGATCTACGATGTCCTGACTCAGGGTACTTCCGTCACCGAAATCCTGCGCGACACCGAGGAGGGCTTGCGCTTGCTGCCGGCTTGCGTGGATCTCGCCGCGGCCGAAGTCGAACTTGCAGGTGTTGACGATCGACATTACCTCCTGCGCAATGCCCTGTCTCCGCTCGAGAACGAATTTGACGCAATTCTGGTGGACTGCGCCCCGTCACTGGGGCTGCTGACGTTGAACGCCTTGTGCGCGGGGTTCGAAGTCATTATCCCCCTGCAGCCGCACTTTCTCGCCCTTCAAGGCCTGATGAAGCTCGGACAGACGGTCGCTCTGGTTCGCGCCCGTCTGAATCCGATGCTGCGCATCGCCGGCGTCGTCGTCGTCATGCAGGACACCGGAACGCTGCTTTCGGCGGAAGTGATCTCCGGGCTGGAACAGATTCTTGCGGCGCATCGGCGCAGCGGAGACGCGTGGGGGGACGCCCGGATCTTCAGCACCCGGATCCGCCGCAACATCAAGCTCGCGGAATGCCCCAGCCACCAGACCTCGATCTTCACCTACGCGCCGAAGAGCAACGGAGCGCTGGACTACGCCGCGCTCGCCGACGAGTTGTTCGGGACCGCGGCCGCGGCTCCGGTCGCGCCCGCCGACGCCGCACCGCCCGTCTCCGCCGCGACGACGCGCCCGACGCACAACCCGCGTGACGCCGAAGACGCAGCGCCCTCCAAGCCCTCGGTGAGGACCGCGACCGCCTGAACCGCAGGAGCACATGTTCGGATTCCGCTTCACAATCCGGTCCCGCCGCATCCTCACAGGGGCGTGGCTGATGTACTGGGCCGCGATGGCGGTCGCTACGCATCTGCCCGTCCCTGAAGGTCTGCGCATTCCGATCCGCGAGGGGGACAAGCTCCTGCACATGCTGATGTACTTCGTGCTGACGATGCTCGGCGGGCGCGTGATCCTGACGGCGACGGCGACTCCGACGCTGCGTCGGCTCGCGGCGTGGGCTCTCGTCTACACCGTTTACGGCGCGATCGACGAAGCGTTGCAACCCCTTGTCGGTCGCCACGCCAGCGTTCAGGACTGGATCGCCAACGTCTTCGGCATCCTCCTCGCATCCTCGATCCTCAGCACGCAACTGAATCGTGAGCAGGAAGGCACCGACGACGCCGCTAGGTAAGCCGCAGCCACGCGGCCTTGAGATACTCGCCTTCCGGGAAATCCAGCCGGACCGGATGATCTGGTCCGGCGCCGGTCAGTTCAACAAGCTGGGCGGCGCGCCCGGTCTGCTGGGCGACCGCCCGCAGCATCTGCACGAACTCCTCCCGTCGCAGCGCCCCGCTGCAACTGCACGTCAGCAGCCACCCCCCCGGCCGCACGAGAGGCAGCGCGAGGCGGTTCAGGTCGAAGTATTTCCGCCGCCCGTCCCCCTCGTCCTTCAGACCGAACACCAGCTTCGGCGGGTCCAGCACGACGGCGTCGAACATCCGCCCGTTCATCTGCATCTGCCGCAGATATCCGAAGGCGTCGGCATGAACCGCGTCCACGCGCACCTGATTGAGGTCCGCATTCCGCTTCAAAAGCGCCACGGCCTCCTCGTCAAGATCGACGCACGTCACCGCTTTCGCGCCCCCGCGCACCGCGGCGTACAACCCGAATCCTCCGGTGTAGGCGCAGGCGTCGAGCACCTCGGCGCCGCGCACCCGCTCCGCGAAGCGCCGGCGGTTCTCCCGCTGGTCGCAGAAGAACCCGGTCTTGTGCCCCGTCGTGAACGACACCCGGAACCGCACGCCGTTTTCGGTGATCTTCAACTCGTCCGGAAGGTCCGCCGAGCGGATCGCCTTCGCCTGAAAGCCCTCCAGCTCCTGCACCCGCGCCGATGTCTCCACCCGATGCCGCCGCGTGCCGCACGCCTCGTGCAGAAGCGGCAGCAGACGCTCGATCATCCGGTACATCCCCAGGCTGTAAAGCTCGACCGCCAGCACGTCGCCGTAACGATCCACGACCAGTCCTGACAGGCCGTCGCCCTCGGAATGAATCATCCGGCAGGCGTCAGTCATCTCCGGAAGACGGAGCGTCTCGACGCGCAGTTGCGCCGCGCGGAAGATCGCGTCGCGCCAGAACGCCTCGTCCGCCGCTGGCACGCCCGCCCGCAGCATGCGCAGTGCGATCTGGGAATGCGGATTGTAATGCGCGCAGCCGAGCGCCTGCCCGCTTCGGTCATACACCGCCACCACCTGCCCCGGCCGCGCGTCAGGCGAAGCCGTGCGGATCATCCGCTTGTAGACAAACATCCCCGGCGAGGACGGGCGCACCTCGACCCACGGCACAACTCTCTCCACCGCCTCAACGTGCCGGGATTCCCTCGGATGCTCCATCGCGAGGCATCATACCGCAGGACCGCCAACGCAACGCCCGTGCGTCCGGAAATCACACCCGTCGGCGGCGACCGTCCGCGATCGGGCGGAATCTGCGCCCCGGCGCCGACCGGAATCGTAGCATTGATCTGGCACTTGCGCTGCGGCGGAACACCTGTCCCGTCGCGGTCGGCGCGTGGCTCCCTTTTGCAGTCGAAGCGGATTCGCCGGCGCGGCAACGTCGCCGAGACGGTGCGTCCGCGTACTGGCCCGTCGGCGCTTCGCCGGCCGGCACAGGGAGGCCTGCTCATGCGCGCCGGAGTGTCTTCAATTCCGCAACGTCGGCGACCGCGCTCATGGCGCCGGGGCGTCGTCGCGGTCCAGGTGGTCATCATGCTGGTGGTCATCCTCGGGTTCGCCGCCCTGACGATCGACATCGGGAACGTCTACCGCGCCCGCGGAGAGCTTCAGCGCGCCGCCGACTCCGGCGCGCTCGCCGGCGTGTCCGCCTTCCTCGGCGACAACATGCTCGAGGCCCTGCAATCCGGCTACGACGGCGCACCCGATCCGGCGCTCATCGATCCGATCCACGACTCCGCGGGGACGCGCGCCGTCGCTTACAGCGAAAAGAACAACACGCTTCAGACGCCGACGAAGGTCGAGGACGGCGACGTCGTGCTCGGGCACTTCGACTTCTCGGATCCCGGCGCGGAACTCGACGCTGAAGCCGATCCGGCCACCTTCAACGCCGTCGCGCTGACCGTGCGCCGGACGTCGGACGGAACCAACGGCGGCGTGCCTTACTGGTTCGCCCGCGTCTTCGGACTTTCCGACGGGCAAAGCGCGGCGACCGCCACGGCCGCCTTCGACGACCGTTTCAGCGGATATCGCGAGGATGACCGCGGCAACTACCTGATCCCTTTCACGATCCACATCGACGAGTACGAGAATCAGTTCCACAACGGCGACGATGACTGGAGCTACGACGGCGGCAACGACGACGTCAACCAGACCGGCGACGGCATCCGCGAGATCAAGCTCTTCCCTTACAAGCTCAGCGGCGGCGGAAACGACAATAACAACGGCAACAGAAACGGAAACGGAAACGGCAAGAAGGGCGGCGGCGGCGGCGGAAGCAGCGGGGACAGCGACGGCGACCAGCAGGGAGGCTCAGGCAATTTCGGGCTGCTCAACATCGGCAACCCGAACCAGGGCGTACCCCTGATCGAAGACCAGATCCTCGACGGCGTCACCGCCGACAACCTGGAGGCGGAAGTCGGGACGAACACGCTGACCTTCTACGACGAGGACGGGGATGAAAAGACTTATGACATCACCGGGTCGCCCGGCATGAAGGTCGGCGTCGAAGACGCCGTTCAGGAGCGGATCGGCGACATCGTCGGGTTCTTCGTCCACGATCAGGTGACCGACGGCGGCGCCAACTGCACCTACCGGGTCGTCGGCATCCGTTTCGGACGCCTGCTTCACATCGACCTGACCGGAAACCCGGACGACAAGGCGATCATCATTCAGCCGGTGATCTTCAACGCTCCGAACATTCTGACGAATCCGAACGCCGCGCCGTCAGGCGGGCAGGTCGGACGTCTCAGTCTCGTCCGGTAGCGCCGGCTGGCGCCGCGCCCGACCCGAACGCCCGCGCGGATCAGGACGTCCGGGGCGGGCGCGGCGGGGCGCCCCGGTCACGGACACGTGTACGACGCCTGATCCGTCGCGCCGCAGCCCCACGTCGCTGTCGCCTGCCCTCCGCCGGAGGTTACGCCGCGGAAGCGGACGCTTCCTTTCCCACGATTATTGAGCGTGCCGCCGTCCGAGGCCCCGCCTGTAATGCTGACCGAAAACGAGTCTCCCGGCTGACCGTCCGCCAGTTTGACCTTCAAAACGTTCGTCCCGCGCTTATCACGGCAATTCGCCGCAGAAACCCGCTCCGCGCCGGTGCATCCCCCCGGTTTCGGATGCGCCAGCAGCCACTCCACGACGAGTCGGCTGAAGCTCGACGACAGATTCGGTGAGTGCTCTCCGCCGACGATCGTCCACAGCTCCGCCGATCCGCGCGGATCGCAGGAGGCCTCATACTTCGCCACCAGGGTCTCGTTCCCGCTGATGCCCGCGTCCAGGTCCAGCGGATCCGACGTCAGGTCCGGGTCGAGCGAGCACCCGGCGAACGACGCCCACTGCTCGGCCGATTCCACCGCACCGGGATAACAATTGATCAGGCAACCGCCGGGATAGAAGATGACAGAGTCGTTCGTCCCGTGGATGTGCAGCACGTGGACGGGTTCGGCCGGACCGCAGTCGTTCGGATTCTCGAACGTCATGCCGGCGAGCGACGCGATCGACGCCACGACGTCGCTGTGATCGCACGCCATCCGGTAGGACATGAACCCGCCGTTGGAGTGTCCCACGAAATGCACCCGGCGCGGGTCGATGTTGCATTGCCGCTTGATCGCGTTGACCAGGTCCAGCAGGTACTGCGAGTCATTCACGCCCGATCCGAAAAAGTTGCAGCACGCGTCGGTCGCGTTCCAGAACCGGTTGCCCAGGAAATCACGCGTGCCGTCCGGATAGGCGTAGACGAATCCGTATTCGTTCGCCAGCGGCGCGAAACGCACGTACGACTCCGTCTGCGCCCCGGAACTCGTGTACCCGTGGAGCAGGATCACCAGCGGCACGGGGGTCCGACCGTCATAAGAGGGAGGGATGTGAAGATTGATCCGCCCGCGCCCCAGATCGATCGCAGCGTCGCATTGCGCCGCCGCCCGAACCGCCCCCAGCGCCAACATGACCGCCGCAAGCCCCGCCGCTTTGAATCCCGCTCGCATCGCCGCCCCTCCTTTGAATGATGGATCGCCGTCCGATCAGGAGCATCTTACCGTCGCAACCCTCTTAAAGCATCCGGCTCCACTTCCGCACGCCCCACTCCACCCCCAGAAGAATCACCAACGCCGCCAGCGTCCACACCCGATCCCACAACGACGTCGGCCGCGACTTCGTCGTCGTCACCTCGTGACGATCCGGGATCAGCGGCGGGATGTTCATCAATTCGTCGCACTCGAAATACCGGCCGCCTTCCGAAACCGCCGCCAGCGACGCCATCTGCGTCCGGTCCATCTGAGGCCGAACAAGCTCGAGGCTCGGCCTTACGATCCGCACCTCACGGACCAGCGGTTCCCCCCGCGACGGCTCCCGCGGCTCCAGCGTCAGCGTAAATGCGCCGACCTCAGACGGGACGAACCTCCCCACGTACTCGCCCGGTCGTTCGACGCGCCGAACCAGAGCGAGCGCCTGCTGGTCCGTCGGCCCCTGAACCCGGACTTCCACGCTCTCGAGGGCAAGCGGTTCAAACTGCTCATTGAAGAGACGCGCCTCGACCGGCACCGCCTCGCCCACCGGAAACTCGCTCCCGGGCGTGGACAACACCCCGCGCTGCCGGCCGCGAAACCGTTTCCCCTCCGACAGATGCCGAAGCATCTGGATCCAGAACCGGTTGAAGTTTTCCGCCGCGCCCTGCCGCCACCGCCAGGTCGAGTCGAACGCCAGAAAACCCGTCCGCCCCGCGCCGGCGTACTGCACCGCCGCCAGAACATGCGCCCCGTATTGATTCCGCATCGCCGGATCGGTGTGACGCAGCAACACGCTCGCCACCGGTTTCGCCCGAAGCACCGGGTAGTGCCAGTACACGCCGCCGCGCCCCTCCCACATCAGGCGCGTCGCCGCCTCGCCCTCCGAAGCGCGGATCACCGGATGCGTCAACGCCTCCGTCTCCACCGCCACGGCGTACTCGCGGCGCTGGTAAAACCCCAGCCGGTTCAGGATGAGATCCGCATCCGGGTTCATCGACACCGGCAGTAAATCCACCACCGGCTTGATGCGCTCGTCGCGAAGCAGGGACGGAGCGTTCTGACGCCCGGCGATGAAGATCAACCCGCCGCCGTGCTCCGTCACGAAGCGGTCCAGAAGACCGGCCCACCCCTCGTCCAACCCTTCCGCCGACGGATCGAGAAGAACGACGACGTCGTAAACGAACAATTCCTCCGCCAGCACCGGCAGATGCCGAAGGATCGTGTCCCCGTCCCGCACCGCCCGCGCGTCCGCCGACTGAAGCCAGCACGCCAACTCGAACGAAGCATCCCGCTGAAGCAGGCGGACGAGATTCTGATACTCCCAGCTCGGAGCCCCCGACACGAGCAGCACGCTCACCCGCGAATCCGCGACGCGCACGGTCGCACTGCGCCGGTTGTCGTCCACGACGGATTCATCACCGCCCGCATCAGCCGCCACGACGTAGGTGTACACACCCGCTGCCGGTTGACGATGCTCAAAGCTGACCGGCGACAACGGTCCGTCACCGTCGATCGCCAGATCTCGACGGTCAATGACGCGACCCGGACCGGGCTGCCCCTCGAGCTGCTCATAAACCGTCACGCGAGCGCTCGATCCCGCCAGCCCCTCGGACGCCAGGGAAACGCTGATCTGGAACGGATCATCCGGAAACACGAACTCGGGCGCCTCCAGCGTGGTGATCCGCAGATTCCGCGGCGGCGCCGGGTCTCCGATCCCGACCGTCATCAGCGGAACGCGCCGCTCGCGCAGGAAGCGCGCCACCCCCTCGACGCCTCCGCCCCGGTTGAACCCGCCGTCAGAGAAAACCACGACCCCCGCCAGCGGCGCCTCTCCTTGCGCCTCGACGGCCTGCCGAACCGCGCGCTCAATGTCCGTCGCCGCTCCGTCCGCCGAGAACGCCAGCGTCGCGCCGTCAAGATCGACGATGTCCTTCTCGGTTCCCCCGCCGCCCCCCTCCCGGGCGGCGCGAAGCACCGCCGTCAGCGCGCAGTCCTCGGCGAAAGTGTACACGCGAACCCGGTTGCGCTCCGTCAGCGCCCGCAGGAACGCGCGCCGGTCACGCGCGAGTAACGCTGAAACAACGTCAATGCGGCGGGTTTCCGACAGATCCGCCGCTGCGTCAGGCAGCGCCCGCCGCACCCGGGCCTCCGCATCCGCGTCGCGATAGCGGTCGCCCAGGCTCATGCTCGCCGACGTGTCCACCAGCACGATCGTGTACGAGTCGATCCACCGATGCAGATACTTCGCCAGAACCGGCTCGAGCAGAACCGCCGCAAGAAGCAGCATCACGGTGACGCGAAGTCCGGCCAGGAAAAACCGCCGTCGCGGAGTAGCCCCCGCCCGCCCCTCGCTTCGGTACATCAGCACGATCGCGACCGCGACCCCCGCCAGACCGGCCGCGCCCAGCAGCGCAAGCGCCCCTTCCGGCGCGGATTGAAACTCAAACCGCACCTCCTCCTCGATCCGCGATACCGCCTGCCCCAGCAGCAACCCGCATCCTCCTCAGCACCCCGTCCGATCCGCCGCCCAGGTCTTTCTCAACCCCCGTGCCCCGCCGATCCGCGCTCGACCGCCGCGCCTTACCGAACCGCGCCCCCTGCCCTTGACGTCGCACAGGGATGTCAAGCGTCAGGAAGCGGATCGTCCCTGAACATCCTGATCTTAAGCGGTCGCCGCTCGACATCGGTGCGCAATCGCGACGTGCGACACTCAGGTAACCGCGCGCCCGGCGGGCGCAATTCCGCCTCCTGCGCCCCTCTACCCCAGCAACGAGAACAACACGTCGACCACCCGCCGCACGTCGTCGCGTGTCAGCTCGTGATGAAACGGAAGCGCGATCGTCCGCGCCGCCACCGCTTCACACACCGGAAAATCGCCCGGCTTGTATCCTCCCAGCTCCCGGAAATACGGCTGAAGGTGGATCGGCGCGAAGTAATTGCTGCACCCGATCCCCGCCGCGCGAAGCCCCGTCAACACCCGGTCGCGCTCCCGCTCATTGAGGTGATCCGCGAGCCGAACGACAAAGACGAACCAGCTCATGCGCACCGGGGGGGCAATCCGCTGAAGGTGGAGTGAATTCCCCGGGGACATCCCGGCGCCCCCCGGCCTCCTGCGAATCTCCTCAAGATACCACTCCGCAACCCGAGCCCGCGCCGAAAGCAGCTCGTCAAGCCGCCGAAGCTGCGCAAGCCCCAAGGCGCAATTGAGGTCCGGCAGCCGATAATTGAACCCGAGTCGCGGATGCGCCAGCCAGCCCGCCCCGGCGTCGCGTCCCTGATTGCGCAGCGACCGGCACATCGCCGCCAGGTTCGCATCGTTCGTCGTGATCATCCCACCTTCGCCGGTGGTGATCTGCTTGTTGGGGTAGAACCCGAAGACCCCGGCGTCGCCCAGCGCCCCCGCCCGGATCCCCCGGTACTCCGCGCCCAGCGCCTCGCACGAGTCTTCGATGAGGATCAGCTTGTGCCGCCGCGCGATCCCCCGGATCGCGTCGAAGTCCGCCGGCTGACCGAACACGTCCACCGGAAGGATCGCCTTCGTGCGCGGCGAGATCGCGGCTTCGATCTTCGCCGGATCGAGATTCCACGTGTGCGGGTCGATGTCCGCGAACACCGGCGTCGCCCGCTCATAAAGAACGCAGTTGGCCGACGCGACGAACGAGAACGGCGTCGTGATGACCTCGTCCCCCGGCCCGATCCCCAGCGCCCGGATCAGCACGTGCAGCGCCGCCGTCCCGCTCGACACCGCCACCGCCTCGCGCACCCCCACCGCCCGCGCGAACGCCTGCTCAAACTCTCCCACCTTCGGACCCAGCGACAGGTTCGGCGTCCGCAACACTTCGACGACGGCGTCGATCTCCGCCTGCGTGACGTTCGGCCGCGCCAGCGGAATCTCGCGTTGAGCCGCGAACTTCACCCCGGGCGGTTCACCCCGGTGATGCGCCGTCTTCGACCCGTGCGACTCATCCTGTCCCTTGGATGTCGGTTTCAAGCGTTCCGCCTCCGCGCAAAGTCTGCCGCCGTGTGCGGCGGGCGGATTGTACCGGCGGCGGCGCGGGGCCGATATCAGCCTGCGAGGGGCGCCAGTCACCGCGCGGGCTTTCGTCCGCGGCTCGCCTCATCCGGGAACCGTCGTCCGATGTCCACCGCCCGTTGCAGCCGATCCGCCGCCGACGCTACGATGCCGACCGCCAACAATCGGAGTACTCCTTTGCCGGCATCCGAAAAGACGATTCTCGACAAGATTCAGACGCGACAAGCCGTCGTCGGCGTCATCGGCCTGGGTTACGTCGGCCTTCCCCTGGTGCGCACCTTCAGCAAGGCCGGGTTCCGCTGCGTCGGGTACGACGTGGACGAGGCGAAGGTCCACGCCCTCAACGCCGGGCAAAGCTACATCAAGCATATCCCGTCGCAGACCGTCGCCGATCTCGTCGAGAAAAGCGGATTCCGCGCCACGGCCAACCCCTCGGACCTCCGCGCCTGCGACGCCATCCTCATCTGCGTCCCCACCCCGCTCAACAAAACGCGCGACCCGGACATGACCTACGTCGAGCAGACCGCCCGGATGATCGCCCAGCACCTCCAACCCGGACAGCTCATTATCCTCGAAAGCACGACCTATCCGGGCACGACGAGGGAACTCGTCCAGCCGATCCTCGAAGCGGGCGGCCTGCGCGCGGAGCAGGACTACTTCCTCGCGTACTCCCCGGAGCGAGAAGACCCGGGACGCAAGGACTTCTCCACCGAGACCATCCCCAAGGTCGTCGGCGGAATCGGTCCGAAGAGCACGCGGATCGCCGAAGCCTTGTACGCCGGCGCCATCACCAAGGTCGTCCCCGTCGCCAACTGTGAGGTCGCCGAGGCCGCGAAAATCCTCGAGAACGTCTACCGCTGCGTCAACATCGCGATGGTCAACGAGTTGAAGGTGCTCTTCGATCGGATGGGCATCGACGTCTGGGAAGTCATCCGCGCGGCCTCGACGAAGCCCTTCGGCTTCCAGGCCTTCTACCCCGGTCCGGGTCTGGGCGGGCACTGCATCCCGATCGATCCGTTCTATCTCACCTGGAAGGCGCGGCAGTACGAACTGAGCACGCGCTTCATCGAACTCGCCGGCGAGATCAACCGCGCGATGCCGGAATATGTTGTGAACCGGCTGGCCGAAGCGCTGAACGGCGTGAAGAAGCCCATCAACGGCTCGCGCATTCTCGTGCTGGGCCTGGCGTACAAGAAGGACGTGGACGACCTGCGCGAGTCCCCGTCGATCCACCTCATCGAGATGCTCAAGGCCCGCGGGGCGCACGTCGATTACAACGACCCCCACATCCCGAAAACGCACCGCCAGCGCGAACACGACCTCCAGATGGAAAGCGTCGAACTGACCCCCAGGACGCTCGCCTCATATGACGGCGTGCTGATCTCGACCGATCACTCAGCCTACGACTATCAGATGATCGTGGACCACGCGAACCTGGTCGTGGACACGCGCAACGCCACGGCGAACTGTCGCAACACCGCGGGCAAGGTCACCCGGGCCTGAACCCCTTTCGTACAACCACATGTGACATCGGTTTCCAGCCCCGTGCGGCACCGGTTTCAAACCGGTGGATGTAGCGCCCTCTGTTCCCCGAAGGGGAACCACCTGAACAACCGTGAGTAAAACCCACGGATAGCATGGCCCAGCGCCAATCCGATGACGAGAATCAGCGCGGCGGAAACCAGACCGGGCGCCCTGTAGCGCCAACGCATGAACGGGTCGTGAGTGAGGAACGTGCTCGCGTCCGCCAGGTCGAAGCCTCTGGCGCATTCAGGACATGCTCCCGGCGAGGGCAGACCAGTCAGGAAATATCCGGATGCGGCGCAACAGGCGTGCGCGTCAAGGTCGGGAGGGAGCGCCGGTGCTCGCTTTCATTCGTCACCTGCCGCGGTGAACGCTAATGCGCCACGGGGCAGCGGTCTGCCGCGGAAGGCGGGGGAGTCGCCGGCGCGGTTTTGGACTCCATCCCGTAGATCTCGTGTTTCGGGCGTGAGGCGAGGATCTGCTCCTTGCCCCAGTTGGCGACGTTGCGGAACTGGTCGGAGGCGATGAACGCCTGGAACGCCTGCGGGTCGGTCCACTCAGAGATAATGAGGTAGGACTGCGGCGCGGCGACGTTGCGGTAGAGGTGCGACTCCTTATGCCCGCTCATGCCCTTCATGACGCCGAGCACCTTGCCGAAGACCTGCTCGAACTGCTGCTCCTTGCCCGGAAGGATTTCGTAGTTCATCCCGACGGTGATCATGATACGCCTCCCCTGGTTCCCCGTGTCCGGTCCGTGGCGGAACTTATCCCGGTTTCGGCGGCGCCGTCAAGCGGTCAGACGCGAGGCGGCTCTAAGCAGCGGAGCGCAGCGGAACGTCGCGCCAGGTGGCCTGGTCCGATCGATCGGAGTACAACAGGATGGCAGAAACGCGGGCGACGATCACACGGACGGCAGCTTTGACGCCGACAGGACCGAGGGCGGCCAAGACTGTGATGATGACCAGCCGCGGGTTCGGGGATTTCGATCGCGAGGATCGCAGGGCGTGTTTCGGAAAGGGGATCACATGAGTCGGTCATCTTGGACGCATCGCGGGCTTGGCCGCGCGGGGATCGGATCCGCGTTGCTGATGCTGCTGGCGTGCGGATGCGCGGGAACGTCAAAGGTAGTGACGACGGAGTCGCTGCTGCGGGAAATGACGGACCTGCGGGCGCTGGCGGCATACCCCGATCCGGCGTTCACGTGCAAGCAGTTTTCCAGCTACGACCGCGCGTCGGTCACGCCGGACGATCAGGAAAAGTGGTTCGCCAACGCCGACTGGGGGCAGTTCATCCGGGAAGAGAAGGTCGGCGGGCGGACCGAGCACGTGATGGCGGACATGGCTGGCCCGGGCGCGATCGTGCGCATCTGGTCGGCCAACCCGAAGGGGACGCTCCGCATCTATCTCGATGGTGAGGACACGCCGGAGATCGAATGCCCGATGCAGGACTTCCTCGGCGGCAAGCTCCCGTGGAACCCGTCGCCGATCTCCGGCGAACGCAGCCGGGGGTGGAACAGTTACTTCCCGATTCCCTACGCCAAGCACTGCAAGGTGACGTGCGATGAGAAAGACTTTTACTATCACCTCAACTACAGGACGTATCCGCCGAATGTGCGTGTGACCTCCTTCAGGGTCGCCGCGTCCGAGGCGATTGAACCCGCCTCCTCAGGCGTCGCCGTGGAGTTGGCCGCAGACGCCCAACCTATCAGCATCACGGGCAAGCCCTCGTGGACGACGATTGACGCGGGAAAATCGGAGCTGGTCTGGGAGTCACGCTCCAAAACCGGAACCCTCACCGGCCTCCTGTTCCGATTCAAAGACCCGACGCCGCCGAAAGTGCTGCGCAAGGTCATCCTGCACATCTCTTTTGACGGGGTTGAGACGGTGATCTGCCCGGTGGTCGATTTCTTCGGCGCGGGACCGGGTTCTCACGCTTACCGGTCGCTCCCCTGCGGCGTTTCATCGAACGGAGATATGTGGTGCAATTGGGTCATGCCCTTCCGCCGACAAGCTCAGATTCGGATAGAGAATTCCAGCGATCACCCCGTCGAACTCCTCGCAATATGCCGAGTCAGCTCTG
This sequence comes from Planctomycetota bacterium, assembly GCA_016860685.1. Lineage (GTDB taxonomy): Bacteria > Planctomycetota > Phycisphaerae > UBA1845 > UBA1845 > JABWBH01. The sequence continues at coordinate 8,807 of BOJX01000008.1, read as the reverse complement.
ATGACGCCTGGCGCCGAAGGGATATGCACTTCCACGCCAAGACGCGGATCCAGCGCGGGGTGCCCTCGATGCCGAAGATCGACTGGAACTACCTCACCGCCACCGGCCGGGGCGTCTTCGTCGGCGCAGCGTTCAGCATCGCGAACCCGGTCCGTGAGTGGTGGGGCGAGGGAGACGAGAAGATTTACGTGGACGGTGAGACGTTCCCCTCGCATTTCGGAACCGGCACGGAGGACTACTTCGGCTACGCCTGGTGCTGCAATGTGCCGTTTCAACATGCTTATCATAATCAACCGCGTTGCGACGGGCCTTACAATTACGGGCATACCACGGTCAACCGATGGCACATTCTCGACAAGATTCCCTTCGAGAAGAGCTTCAAATTCGACATGGAGCTTTGGCATTGGAACAAGGAAACCGACGTGGACATGACCGTGACTGCGTACTGGTACGCCAAGCCCGGCGCGACGGACGGATTCCCGCCGTTGGATCCGGCGGACCTCGTCGTGCGCGAGATTCCGCCCTACGTTCCGCCGCGCACGCCGGGAGCGATCGAGGGCGAGGAGATGACGATCGTCGAGAAGGCGGGCGTCGCCGAACCGCAGAACGTCTGGGGCACGAGCAACGACGCGCACCTGTGGTGGCGCGAAGGACACAAGGTCGGCGACCAGCTGGTGCTCTCATTCCAGGCGCCGAATGCGGGGACGTATGAAATCATCGGGCGTTTCGTCAAGGCCGCGGATTACGGCGTGCATCAGCTTCATGTGAACGACGCGAAGGCGGGTGAACCGATCGACTTCTACCACAACGGCGTGATCGTGTCCGAGGAAATGCGGCTGGGGCGCTTCGAGCTGCGACAAGGAGAGAATCGACTCACCGTCGAGGTCGTCGGGGCGAACGAGAAGGCGGTGGTGAAGTACATGTTCGGACTGGATTATCTGAGACTGGAGGCCGTGCAGGCAGGGGACAGGCGGTAGGCGGTAGGCGACACGCAACAGGCAACAAGGCGACAGAATAACGTAAGTCGTTGTTTAAACTGTGCCGCGCCCGTGAGGAAGCGGGTTTCTCGCATCGCCCCGCCAGCGCCCGTGAGCAAGCGGGTTCTTCGTAACGCCCCGACGCCGGCAAGGTGAGGATGTCGGAAGGGGAGGAGCCTGCGGGACGCGGGTGAGCCTGCGGGACGCGGGTGAGCCTGCCGACAACTCCCGACACGGCGCGGGAGGCTAACCGGTGTGTCCCGCACCGTGTCATGATGTCGGGCGGTGAAAGGCGGCGATGAGGATCGGTGGCCGCTGAAGCTCGACCCCGCGAGGAAGGGGAGGTTTGAATGACGAGGAAAGCGATAACGGCGGCGGCGTGCCTGGCGCTGACGGCCGCGCTGAGCGGTTGCGTCGGGGTCATCGGCAACACGGTGACGGTGCGCGACGAGGTTCTGGCGAGGAAGCCGGTCGTCATCGACGGCCGGATATATGTCGTGGATGTGAGGACTGGCGCGGTGATGGCGCTGGATCCGAACGCGGCGGGATCGGCCTCGACGTTTACCCCGGTGATCGACGACGAAGACGGTCCGTGACCTCGCCGCAAGAGGGGTTCGGAGGCGCCGAATCAAGCGGCGAGGCGGGCGTCGGACCGGTGCGCCGTTGAGACGCGACTTGATCCAGGCCCGGTCGTCCGGCGCCGGTCGGGGTTCTCCGCCGACTTTGCGCGGGAGAGGCGCAAATGAAGTACCGAGGTTGATCGACCGATAGATGATCGGAGGCTGAGGGTCTCCGCTCCTCGGAGCGGCCAGCCTTCCTTGACACGGAGAGCCCGGGACACGGCGAACTCGGGCTCTCCTGTTTTTCCGGCTCGTGGCGGCTGAATCCGCTTTGATCGGGGCGAACCCCCCGCCGCTTTTGTTGACGCGCGCGGCCCGGACGTTGTTTCAAAACCGAGCCGCTCCAGTCAGGACGCGTGTCTATCCGGCCTTTCACGCGGGTTTAGAAACCGCGTGTCAGTTCTGGGTCTGCGAATCTGAGAATCCGGCGAACCGCCCTCCAAGTCCGCCGGAACCGAACTGAGACTCGGAGGGGCAGCCGTTTCAGCCGCTTCATGGAACCTCGTCATGGCTCCTGACCGGGCGTCACTCAGACAGGGCGCGCGGGCGAGGGTTCGTATTGGGGACGGTGTGCTCGCGCCTGCTGCCCTGAAAGACCCGCAACGGCCCGTTCCGAACGAATCGTCGCCGGTGATCGGGCCGGATTTGAAAAGCGGGCCAAGTCCGTGTACGAATGACCCGTCGCTATCGAAGCCGTGGGGCAGCGCCCGACGAGCCTCGAAGGCGGGATGCATCCTCATTCGAGGGTGCGGACTGGCGGTCGCTTTGCTGTTGCCCGAGAGCTTGCAGAAGGCGAAGAACGCACGCACCGGGATCGCGACCGGCTGGTTCGTGCGCCGCCGAGAGGGGGATGCGACGGTCGGGCAGAGGTTCAGATGAGTCGCAGGGAATGAGCGAGGCGGAGATTCCGACCGGAGCGGGCGGGTTGAAGGGTACGGCTCGGAAGAATCGCTCGGGCTGAAGCCCGCGGCTTGCGAGGCATGCAGCACGGAGCGGCTGAAAGCCAGGAGCTGGCAGCTTTTTATGTCACGGTACATTCACGTCAAGGTTCTTCGTCAACAGGATCCGCACTCGGCTGAGCACTGGGAAACGTTCTCGGTCGAGTATGAACCGGGCATGAACGTCACGACGGTGCTTCAGCGGATCGCGGCGCATCCGGTGACGGTCGATCACCAGGCGACGACGCCGGTCGCGTACGACTCCTGCTGCCTCGAGGAGGTCTGCGGGGCCTGCACGATGGTCATCAACGGGCGCGTGCGTCAGGCGTGCAGCGCGCTGATCGACAATCTCTGCACGGACGGGGGGGACACGATCGAGCTTCGCCCGATGACGAAGTTCCCCGTCGTCCGCGATCTGCTGGTCAACCGCCAGCGGATGTTCGACGCGCTGAAGCGGGTCAAGGCCTGGGTGCAGGTGGACGACTACTACGACCGCGGTCCCGGTCCGCGCGTTTTTCCGAAGGAGCAGGAGGAGGCGTATCCCCTGTCGCAATGCATGACGTGCGGGTGCTGCGTGGAGGCGTGTCCGCAGTATCATCAGGATTCGCCTTTCATCGGGGCGGCGGCGATCTCGCAGGCCATCCTCTTCAACGCCCACCCGACGGGAAAATCCGCGGCGGACGAACGCCTCGAAGTTCTCGCGGGCAAGGGTGGCATCGCCGACTGCGGCAACAGCCAGAACTGCGTCAAAGTCTGCCCGAAGCACATTCCGCTGACAATTTCGATCGCCAAGGCGGGTCGGGACACGACTTTGTACAAGCTGCGGAAGTGGTTCGGGCGATAGAATCCGTCAAACCGTCAGGGCATGCAGGTGGGCGAAGGCGCGTCGTTGGCGCGCCGTCGCGGGGCAAGTCCCTGAGAAGCCCGGAACAGCGCACCCGTCGGCGGTCGAACGTGCAAGAGCGGCGGGAGTGTCTGCGCGACACGATGTTTTCTTAAGGCTTCTCAGGCGGAGAAGGAACCCTTCCTTAGGGGCGCGGCTTAACAGCGAGACGGCGTCTCATGCGAGAATTCTGATGAATATGCACAGGTTGGCGTTGTTGGTCGCTTCGGTTTTTCTGGTATCGGGGAGCGCGGCGGCTGGATCCGCCCAGATCATCGACCCGAAGAACCCGCCGCAGGGTCTGTTCTCCGATGAGTGGGCCGACGTGATGATGATGGGCGGGAAGGTGGGCTACGGGCATTCGACGATGACCCGCCAGGGCGATCGGATCCTGACCGCGACCCGGATGAAGCTGAAGCTCGCCCGGGCGAACGTGTCGGTCAGCATCGAAGTGAATCAGAGCACGGTGGAGACCCTCGCGGGCGACGCGCTGGAGTTCGAGACGGTGATGGTCATGGCCGACACCCCGGTGCGCTCGCGCGGCGTCTTCAAGGACGGAGCGGTGACGATCACATCGACGCAGTTCGGGATGGACAGCACGAAGACGTATCCGCTGCCCGAGGTGGATGGAAAACCGGTTCGGCCGATGATGATCTGGGGATTGTACCGCGAAACTGCGGAGCGCGGGTTTGCTCCGGGGACGTCGTACACGCTGACGACGTATTCGCCGGACATCCGCCTCGACGGTGTCGTGGAGATCGTGACGCGCGTCGGGGGCGACGAGACCTTCGAGCATCGCGGGCAGAAGCTGACCGCGCGGCGGATAGACGCGGAGGTGGTCACGCCGATGGGGCGCGTCACTTCCGTCACGTGGATGGACCCGGCGACGGCGCGGATGGTGAAGACGCAGACGAACCTCGGCGGGATCAGCATGGACATGATCGCCGTGCCTCAGGCGGAGGCCGTGAAGGACTTCGTCCCCGCCGAATTCTTCATGACGAACACGGTCCCCGTGGCGAAGCGCATTCCGCACAAGGAGGCGCGGCAGGCGACGTACCGGTTGTCGCCGAAGGACGGAGCGGCGTTTACGCTGGACCTGCCCGAGACGGCGATGCAGAAGGTCGAGGCGCGCGACGGATCGGCCGTAACGGTGCGCCTGGTGCGGGTGGATCATGCGGCGCTGCGCAAGGCGGAAGCGAAGCCCCTGCCCGGCGACTCGGGCGAGTTCATCGAGAGCAATGTGCTGATCAACACCGCCGATCCGAAGTTGATCGACCTGGCGTCCCAGGCTGCCGGAGACGAGACGGATCCGCTGGCGCTGGCCGACCGGCTGAGGCGCTTCGTCAGCGACTACATCGACGCGAAATCGCTGGACGTGGGGTTTGCCACCGCCAGCGACGTGTGCCGCTCGAAGAAGGGGGATTGCAGCGAGCACGCCGTGCTGCTGGCGGCGCTGGGGCGGATTCGGGGGCTGCCGTCGCGGGTCGCGGTCGGGCTGGCGTATGTCCCGATCTTCGGCGGACAGCAGGACATCTTCGGGTTCCACATGTGGACGCAGTTCTGGGTGAACGGCGCGTGGGTGGACTTCGACGCGGCGCTGAATGAGTCGGATTGCAGCCCGACGCGGATCGCCTTCGCCCTCAGTTCGATGCGCGAGACGGCGCTGGCTGAGCTGAGTTTCAAGCTGATGGACGTGATCGGGCGGATCAACCTGGACGTGGTGTCGGTGGAGACGGGCGCGACCTCGGCGAAGCCGTGACGGCACCGCCGCGAACCACGCCTCAGGATCGCGGGAAGACGTCGCGAAGCGCCGGGTAAAGCCGGGTATACCGCGCATACGCTTCGTCGTAGGCCTGCGCGGCGTCGCGTTGCGGGGCAACGGGCGGACCGAGACGGACCGCGGCGTCACAGGCCTGCTCGACGGACGCAAACGCGCCGCAGCCCACGCCCGCCAGCAGCGCCGCTCCGAACGCCGGTCCTTCATCCGCCGCGACGGGCGTCACGGTCTGATGAAACACGTCCGCGAGGATCTGCCGCCACAACGGGCTGCGCGCGCCCCCGCCGGTGAGGCGGATTTCGCCCGCGGGGACGTTCATCGCCTTGAGAATCTCCAGCGAGTCCTTCAGGCCGAACGCGACGCCCTCGAACACGGCGCGGGCGAAGTGGTCCCGGCCGTGGCGAAGCGTCGCCCCGACGAACGCGCCGCGGGCGTGAGGATCGGGGTGCGGCGTTCGCTCGCCGGTCAGATACGGCAGGAAGACGAGTCCATCCGATCCCGGCGGAACCCGCGACGCCCCGCGGGCGATGAGGTCGTAGGCGGTCACGTCCTCGCGCCCCGCCTGTGCGCGCTCGCTTTCGCAGAAGGCGTCGCGCCACCAGCGCAGACTCCCGCCGGCGCTGAGCATGACGCCCATCACATGCCACGCGCCTGGCACTGCGTGGCAGAACGTGTGCGTGCGCAGGCGCGGATCCACCCGGGGCAGCGCGGCATGCGCGAACACGACGCCGGACGTGCCGAGGCTGACCGACACCGCGCCCGGACGCACGATCCCCGCCCCGATCGCGCCCGCCGCCTGATCGCCCCCGCCCCCGACGACGGGCGTTCCGGCGATCAACCCGGTCTCGGCCGCAGCGCCGGCGGTTACGGCGCCGGTGATCCGCACTGACTCGAACACACGGGGAAGCCGGTCCTCGTCGATTTCGAGGGCGTCCAGCATCGTCCGCGACCACGCCCTTTGCGGCACGTTCAGCAGCGACGTGCCCGACGCATCCGAGACCTCCGTGGCGAACTCGCCGGTCAGCCGGAAGCGAATGTAATCCTTCGGCAGGAGGATCCTCCGCGTCCGGTCGAGGACGCGCGGCTCATGCCGGCGGACCCACGCGATCTTGCCCGCGGTGAAACCGGTCAGGACGGGGTTGGAAGTCTCGGCGACGAGCGTTGCCTCTCCGACGCGACGCGTAATCTCCTCACACTCGCGCGCGGTCCGCTGATCATTCCAGAGAATCGCGGGCCGCAGAACCTCCCCCCGGTCGTCCAGCAGCACCAGCCCGTGCATCTGCCCGGACAGCCCCACCGCCCGCACGGCACTCGCCGGAACCGTCTCCAGCACCTTGCGGATCGTGGCGACGGCCGCCCGCCACCAGTCCGCGGGATTCTGCTCCGACCACAGCGGCCGCGGCGTCGAGAGCGGATACTCCTCCACCGCCGACCCCGCCGCGTTACCGTCCAGCCCGACGACGATCGCCCGCGTCCCGGTCGTGCCGATGTCGATGCCCAGCAGCACTGGTTTTCTCACGGGGCGTCCCCGATATCGGCAAGACAGCGGCTTGCGCGCCAAGCCAGGTGTTTGCAACAAAGACGGACCGCGAACCTCCGGTCCGCCCCAGAGACAGGTCCGCTCCGCTGAAGCGAAGCAGAGCTTCGCGATCCGGGAGTTAAGCAACGCATATGCAACTCACGACGCTAGTTCGCCCCCTCGCCCGCCGATGCGGGTTGGATCGAGCGCGTCCCCGTGACGCACAAGCAGCTCGAGGGGATCGGCGTGTCCGAGCGGCGCCAGGCGCGCGACAACCGCAGGCGGATTTCGGCGGCTTCGCCGGGTTTCCCCTGTCCGTCGAGACTCGCCGCCAGTCCGTGCAAGGACCAGCCGTTCTCGGGCCAGTTGTCGAGGTCTTCGCGGTAGACCGCCTCGGCTTCGTCGTACCGTCCGGCGGAAACGAGGACCGCGCCAAGGGTGTGACGCACCGGCTGGACCCACTCCGGCGGCTCCATGTATTGCAGGTCGTCCTCGATCTCGACCGCCTGGCGCAGCGCCGCGACGGCGTCGTCGATCTTGCCTTCGCGCAGGGCGATCTCGCCGGCGGTGAGGTGATCCCCGATCGCCAGCACCTTCTTCGCCGGATTGATCGCGTACATCGCCGAATCCGGCAGGGCGGCGACAATCTGACGGAAAGCCTCATGCTCGCGGCGGGCTTCTTCCACGCGACCGGTCGCGGCAAACGCGATCGCCCGCGCGTGGCGCCACGTGGCGTTCGTGATCGGCAGGTAGTCCGGCGGCGCCGGCTCGTCGAGGATCGCCTGCCACATTCCGAAGCGCTTCATCACGTCATACGGCGCGCCGAGATAGGGGTCGACCAGCGCCGTCTGCGCCCGCGCGTAATCCTCCGGAACGTCCGCGACGAGCTGTCGCGCGGCCCGAAGCGCCACCTCGCGCCGGCCCTCCATCATCGACGCGAACATCAGCATGTGATGATTGTGCGACATGTAGACGCGGTAGAAACCCTGCGTCGGCGACAGGCGACGGTAAGCGCGGTCCGCACGGATCGCCTGCTCGTTCTGGCGCGACGCCGTCTCCCACCGCCCCGTCAACACGTCGATGTGCGACGGCATGTGAACAAGATGACCCGAAGCGGGAACCAGGTTGCGAAGCCGGTCCGCCGCGGCGATCCCCAGTTCCGGACGGGCGGCCTCGACGGCGTGAATGTACAAGTGCAGCGCACCGGGGTGATCGGGATGAATGCGCAACACCTGCTCCAGCACGGTGAGAATCTGCGGCGTGCGCCCCTTCGGCTGACCGTCGCGGGTCCACAAGTCCCACGGCTGGAGGTCCATCATCGCCTCGGCGTACAACGCGCCGATGTCGGCGTCACCGGGGTGGTCGAGCCAGAGCTTCCGCATCGCCTCGGCGTAGGCCTCGTCGAGGGGACGACGATCCGTCGGCGGGGGGTCGGCGTAACGGTGGGCCAGCGCCGCGATCAGCGCGCGTTCCGTCGGCGACGCCTTGTCCGCGCGGGCGAGCGCGTCCTGGATCGCCGCCCACGCGGCGCGCCCCGCCTCCTCGGTCATCGCCGGGTTGTTGATGTGCGGTCCGTAACACAACGCGACGCCCCAGTGCGCCATCGCGCAGTCCGGGTCGAGCGCAGCCGCAGCACGGAAGGAGCGGATCGCCTCGTCATGATTGAATGCGTACGCCCAGATGAGGCCCTGGTTGAAAAACTGCTGCGCCTTGTACGACGCCGTCGTCACCTTGCGCCGGTGACCGCCCAGCCCGTCATACAAACGCGCCTGCCAGACGCCGGACCCAGGCGACGCCCCGGGCTGATGACATCCGATCAGCACCAGCGCCGCAAATGCTGTGACGACAATCCGCAATCCTTGGTTGAACATGCCGATCCTCTCCAGGTCGCCAGTTCACCGTCCCACCGAAATTCTCTCGGGACGCCGGCGCGAACCCCCGTTGAGCGGGCGCACGATGGTTCAACACCTTGCGCGGCGACGGTTCTTGATGACCGCCGCATGTTACCGGGTGCGGTTGGACGTTCAACAATCAGAGGGACGCCGTCAGGGCGCTTCGACGACGCGCAGCCGCGTTCGCCCGCCCTTCTTCGA
>BOJX01000007.1 GCA_016860685.1 Planctomycetota bacterium | reverse complement strand
TCTCGCCGCGCTGGAAACCCGGCGCGCCCGCCCGTATATACGGAACAAGCGTGACGGAGTGGCGACCCCGGAGACAGCGATGGCGACGGTGACGAAAGAGGCGGTTCTCGAAAAGCTGCGGACGGTCAACGATCCCGAACTGCACCGGGATCTTGTTTCCTTGAACATGATCAAGGAGGTGGCGATCGAGGGCGGACGCGTCCGGGTCCACGTCGAGCTGACGACCCCGGCCTGTCCGCTGAAGGACCAGATCGCCGCCGACGTCCAGCGAGCCGTCAGCACGATCCCCGGCGTCCGCGGCGTCGATCTGGAGTGGAGCGCGCAGGTCCGCAGCGCGCCGCAACCGCGCCCGCAGCTTTCCGGCGTCAAGAACATCCTCAGCGTCGGCGCCGGCAAGGGCGGCGTCGGCAAGAGCACGATCGCCGCGATGATCGCGATGGGGCTGCGCCGCGCCGGCGCCTCCGTCGGACTGCTCGACGCCGACGTTTACGGACCGAGCATCCCGACCCTGATGGGCATCGAAGGCGTGCAGCCGAAGGTCAGCGACAAGATGCTCCTGCCGATCGAAGTGCAGGGCATCCGCACGATGAGCGTCGGCGTCCTCGTCGAACGCGACCGTCCGATGGTGCTGCGCGGACCGATGCTGCACGGCATCCTGCGGCAGTTCCTCGACCAGGTGGAGTGGGGCGAGCTGGACTACCTCGTCGTGGACCTTCCGCCGGGGACGGGGGACGTCCCGCTCACCCTCGCGCAGTCGATCCCGCAGACCGGCGCAGTCATCGTATGCACCCCGCAGGACGTGGCGCTCGCCGACGCCCGCCGCGCCATCATGATGTTCCGCCAGCTCAACGTCGGCATCCTCGGCATCGTCGAGAACATGAGTTACTACCTTTGCCCGAAGTGCGGGCATCGGGATGAATTGTTTGATCACGGCGGCGCCGCCCGGGCGGCAACGGAGATGGACGTGCCTTTCCTCGGCGAAATTCCGCTGAACGCGACGGTGCGGGCCTTTTGCGACGCTGGTGCGCCGGACAAGCTTTTCACTGAGACGCCGGACTATGTCCGCCGCGCGGTGGACGCGATGGTGCAGAAAGTCGCCGGGCGCGTCAGCGTCGCCAACCTGCTCCAGGTCCAAGGTCCGAAGCTGACCGTCGAGTGACCTTCCGTTTCGCCGGAATCTCGACTTGCCTCCGGTCGCCGGGCGTTGGAATCGAAGGAACTTGCGACTGTCCGGGAGGTCGACGGGGCGTCTTGCGTCCCGGAGCGGCGGCCAGGCGCGTGCGTCGCCTCCTCACGATCATCGAGGCGCCGCGCCCCCCGATCGTCAAGCTCGATTCCGCGGCGTGCCGCGAGACGGGCATTCGCGCGGGTTGAAGCCCGCGCCTCAGTGCGGCGCTGCACCGGCGTGAAAAGGGGGAGGCTTCAGGCGTCGGGCGCCGGGGTGCGGCGGATCAGGCGTCGCAGACGAGACAGATTGACGACGTCGTAGTCGCGGCCCCTGTCATCCTCGCCCTTCGGCGTCTCCAGGATCATCGGCAGTCCGGCCCAGCGCGCGTCGTTGACGAAGTGTCTGAACCCGGCGAGGCCGATCTCGCCTTCGCCGATGTGCGCGTGCCGATCGACGCGGCTGGCGAGCGGTTTGACCGAGTCGTTGACGTGGATGCAGCGGATGCGCCGGAGGCCGACCCGGCGATCCAGTTCGCCGATCATCGAGGCGTAGTCGTCCGCGGAGCGGAAATCGTATCCGGCGGCGAAAAGGTGGCAGGTGTCCAGGCAGACGCCGGCACGGTCCTCCGCTTCGACGCCCGCGAGAATGTCCGCCAGATGCTCGAAGCGCCACCCGACGGCGCTGCCCTGCCCGGCGGTGGTCTCCAGCAGAATCGCACAGCGTCCGTCCGGGACGGCGGCGAGCACGTCGTTGAGGGCGGCGGCGATGCGCCGGATCGCGGATGACATATCGCTGTCACCTGCCGAGCCGGGATGCAGAACCAGTCCGGCAAGCCCCAGCGCCTCGCATCGCTGCAACTCGTCGGTCAATGCCGCGAGGCTCTTCGCACGCACACCCCGATCCGCCGAGGCGAGATTCAACAGGTAGGAGGCATGCGCCACGACGGGGGTGATGCGCGCGGCCTCGGGATGTTCGCGGAAGGCGCGGACGGCGTCATCCGACAGCGGCGGAGCGTTCCACTGCCGCTGGTTCTTGACGAAGATTTGCAGGGCGTCGCAGCGGGCCTGCCTGGCCGCGTCGAAAGCAAGGTGAAGTCCGCCGGCGACGGACAGGTGAGCGCCGAAGCGTGGAGTCTGGGAAGCCATCGATGCATTCTAACACAAGGGGCTCCGGGAGATTGACTCGCCGAAGGACTCGTCCCCCAAACGGAGTCTCCGAAGGACTCCGGGGTACGGCGTCTTGATGGATGTGAGGTTGCGATGCGGCGAGTCATGGCGCCCCGGAGGGACGCTGAAGGACGCCGTGTTGTGCCTCCGTCTTCACCGGGATTCATCCGTCCCTCCCAGGGCCCAGCGCATGTCGCGTCACAACGACAGAGCATCGAGCACGCCGAGCACCGGCGTCAGAGGGAGACTCAGGAGGATGAAAGAAGAACGCTCGCGCGCCCGCCCGTTTAAGAAACGGTGGTGCGTCCCTCCGAAACGCGAATTGCACCAAGAAAAACCGGCACTACAAAGGCCGAACGTGAGTTCTTCAACAGGCTGTTATAGGCGCGGCTTGGTTTTGAAACCGTGTTTTGTTCAGCCATGACGAGGACGGCTGTCGCTTTGCCGAGCACGGGCGCACGATTTCCCTGAGGCTCATCGTGCTTCGTGCCTGATGAGCGCGTACGCGGAAAACACACAGGGGGTTGAGGCTCCCCGCGCCGATTACTCCACCTTCCAATCCGTGCCGTCGGGCCGGTCCTTGAGCGTAATGCCGATCCTGGTCAGCGCGTCGCGGATGAAGTCGCCGGTCTCGAAGTCCTTCTTTTTGCGCAGGCGCTGGCGGACTTCGAGGAGCACCTGCATGACCTCGCCGAGCTTCTTATCCGACGCCGCCGGCGCCGCCGCCGGGGGAATGAGGAAGAGGCCCAGGAGGCGACCGCGTTGCATCAGACCGCCGGCGAGGCTCAGCACATCGTCGGGCGTTGCGCCGCCGCGGTCCATCAAAGCGTTGATCGGAGAGACGGCATCGTGCAGCGCTGCGATGGCGCCGGCGGTGTTGAAGTCGTCGTCCATCGCCTCGACGAACTTCGCGTGATGCTCCGACCCTGGGTCGCCGGACGACCCGGACCCGCCCAGCGGTCCGGCGCGATCAACGGCTTCGTAGACTGAACGCCCCGTCTCGCGCTGCACGCGCTCGAAGAGCGTGTAAAACCGCTCCAGACCCTTCTTCGTCGCTTCCAGATTATCATCCGAGAAGTCGATCGGCCGGCGATAGTGCGTGCTGAGCACGAAGAAGCGGACGTGCTCCGGCGTCAACTCGGCGAGGAGGTTGTGCAACGTCATCCGCTTCATCGCCGCCACGGCTTCCGGCGAGGTGTCGGACTTGGAGACTTTTTTCGTGTTGAAGCGCGTCAGGCCGTGGTGCAGCCAGTATTTCGCAAACACCCGACCGGTCGCGGACTCGGATTGTGCGATCTCGTTCTCGTGATGGGGGAAGACGAGGTCCATCCCGCCGCCGTGAATGTCGAAGGTCTCGCCCAGCAGCCGCGCGGACATGGCGGAGCACTCGATGTGCCAGCCGGGGCGTCCCTTGCCCCAGGGCGAGTCGTATTTTACTTCGTCAGGTTCGTCCGGTTTCGCGGCTTTCCAGAGGGCGAAGTCGCCGGGATGCCGCTTGTCGCCGCTTTTCAGTTCGCGCTGGCCTTCCTGATCCTCGATCGAGCGGTGGGAGAGTTTTCCGTAATCCGGGTCGCTGGTGACGTCGAAGTACACGTCGCCGCCGAGGACGTACGCGTGCTTGCGGTTGATGAGCGTCTGAATGATGCGGGTGATGTCGCCGATGTGCTCGCTGGCCTTGGGCATGTGGTCGATACCGCCGCCGGCGGTGCGCAGATCGCCAGGGGCGCGATCGTCGCCGGGGTAGCCGATGTTCAGTTTCTTCATCGCGGCGAGGTAGTCGGCGAGAACCCGCCGGCCCAGCTCCACCGTGGTCGTGCCCTGCCTGGCGGCTTCGTCGATAAGCTTGTCGTCCACGTCGGTGACGTTGACCACCCACGTGACCTTGTACCCGCGGAACGTGAGGTAGCGCTTGATCGTGTCGAAGATGATCGGTCCGACGGCGTGTCCGATGTGCGACGGTTTGTAGACGGTCGGACCGCACAGATAGATGCCGACGTGCCCCGGGCGCAACGGTTCGAAAGGCTCCTTTTTCCCCGAAAGGGTGTTGTAGACGGTGATCGCCATGATGGGGGAAACGTAGCGGAGGGTGGGGCGGATGACAACGGCGGACTGTCGAAGCCCGCGCGTGCGCGTGCAAGGGGTGAAGGGCTGGATAAAACCGGACGCGCGGCGCGTTGCACTCCCGGTTGCACTTCGTGATGGCAGGCAAAGGACAAACGTGGCAGGCGCTGACACGGCCGTGAAAAGTGCCACGATGGTGACACCCCGGGAAAACACCGGGAAAAACCCGTGTTTTTCGGCTGAAAACGAACTCGGGGCGACAGGATTCGAACCTGCGTCCTCCTGGTCCCAAACCAGGCGCTCTAGCCGGACTGAGCTACGCCCCGCGGGAGCGTGCAACGTCCGTCGGCGCGGGCGGGAAGTCAAGGTCTGGGCGTGGGGGGGGGCGGGGTTCTGATGTCCTGAGGCGCGGCATCCTGAATCGTCGCTTTGGATTGCGCGGCATGCCACAAGTCAAGCGTTCGCGCGGGCTGAAGCGTGCGGCTCAGAGACAGCATCGAGCCTGCACTGTCTGCGTCTCGGCACGGCGACCGGGGTTACGTCTCGGGAGATTCGAACATCCGCCCGGCTCGAACCGGATCGGGAATCTGCCTGCCTCCCGCTGAGGCCGCGGGGGTTGCAGCTTCGGTCAAGGTCACGGGCGGGGGCGATGGCGGGCGGTCGCGGTGAGCGTCGGTTTCGAGATCGCGACCGTTCAGGGCTTCCAGGGCGTCGCGGGTGAAGATGCGGAGACCGAACTCCGGCTCGTAGCCGTGGATCTCCTTGACGTCGAGCGCCTGAAGAAAGGCGAGAATGTCGGCGGTAATGACCTGCCCGGGAACCAGGATCGGAAACCCCGGCGGGTAAGGCGTCACAAACGCGGCGGAGACGAGTTCGCGTGCGAGCATCAGACCCCCTGGGGACGCCGGCGCCGAAGCGGTCATGCCCTCATCCACAGAGGTGTTCTTTGCGTCGGCGGTTGCGGCGTTTCTCACGTCCGCCGTCTTCGCCGCGACCATCGCCGTCGCCGACAGCGCCGCGTCGAGGCGGACATATTCGCAGGAGGCGTCATCGCAGCCGAGGAAGAACGCCTTGCGGACGTCGCCCTCCGGCGTGGGGGCGCCGTGCGGGTCGCGGAAAGCGTCGTGAAACCGGCTGAAGTTCGGCAGAGGAGGAAGCTCGCGCGTGAGGGAGACGACGTTGCGATCGTGCAGGCGGCGTTCGACGGCGCTTTGACGAAGCAGCTTCTCATCCAGTTCGTGGGCGATCTGCGTCAGGACTTTGACGAGATGAGCCACCGTGCCGCGCGTCATGCCGATGTGAATCATGAACAGGACGGTGTTGCGGGACGTCTTGTTGATCTGGATGTCGAAGCGGTCGATGAGCAGCTTCTTGAACGTGTCGCCGTCCATCCCCGTCCGCCCGACGTGGATCGTCACCCGTGTGGGGTCCAGCACGAACTCGTCGCCCATCCAGGCCTGCTCGATGCGCGTGAAGCCAGCCTGGGCGTCCCAGTAATATTCAAGTCCGCTGGGGCGGTGCGCCGCGGGGATCAGGTCCAACGCGCCCATCACGCGGAAATACTTCGCCAGCAGCGGGTCGCCGTGGACGCGCTCGCGCAGCATCATCGCCAGTTCGAGGCTCTGCTGGACGAGTTCGTATCCTTCCAGCTCGACCTGCCGGCGGCCCACGTCCAGGGAGGCGATGATCTGGTAATTCGGCGAGGTGGACGTGTGCGTCATGAATGCCTCGTGAAAGGCGTGGCGCACGCGCGACTCGAAATCCTCGTCGTTAACGTGAATCATCGACCCCTGGCGCAGGGCGGTGAGCGTTTTGTGCGTCGATTGCGTCACGTAGACGCGGACGCGGGCACGATCCGGATCGGGCACGAGGCGGTGCGCGGCGAGCCGCGCGTCATCCTCACCCCAGCGGTCGGCGTCGGCTTTGAACACGCGGTAGGCGGCGATCGCGCCCGGATCGCGGAGGCGCTCCCGCAACCGGTTGGCGGCGTCCATCGCGGTGCGGCGGCGCAGCGTCGGCGAGAAGCGGGCGTAGGCGAACCACGCTTCGTCCCAGACGAAGATCATGTCGGGTTTGATCGCCAGCACCTCCTCCATCACGCGAAGCGGATCGTACGTCAGGCCGTCGAAGGTGATGTTCGTCAGGAGCAACATGCGGACCTGATCGAGCTTTCCGGCGCGGCGGAGGGCGAGAAGCGTCCGCTTGATCTCGGTGAGCGTCACGCCGCCGTACATCGAGCACGCGGGAATCGGGTAGGCGTCCAGATAGATCGGTTTCGCCCCGGAGAGGATGACGGCGTAGTGGTGCGACTTGTGACAGTCATGCGACAGCAGAACGATGTCGCCCGGTCGGCACAGGCCCTGCATCACGATCTTGTTGGCGGTCGAGGTTCCGTTGGTGACAAAGAAGGTCTGCCTCGCGCCGAACGCGCGGGCGGCGAGTTCCTGCGCCCGCTTGATCGTGCCCTGCGGTTGAAGAAGGGAATCCAGCCCGCCGGTCGTGGCGCTGGTTTCGGCCTGAAAGACGTTGTGTCCGTAGAAGCGCGCCATGTCGCTGATCCAGTGCGACTTGTCGATCGAGCTGCCCTTCGATATCGGGAGGGCGTGGAACATGCCGGTGGGCTTGCGGCTGTAGGCGCGCAGGGCGGAGAAAAAAGGCGTCTCAAAGCGCTCGTGAACGCCCTTGAGGATGCTCAGGTGCATCTCGCGGTAGTTTTCCTGCTGGTAGAAGACGCGCCGGAACGCGCGGCTCGGGTCACCCGCGACGTTCTCCACTGGAGCGTCGGTGACGAGAAAGAGATCCAGCTCCGGTCGCAACGCCTGCAGCAGTTCGCCCAGAAGAAGGCTTCGCTCGCTGGCTTTGAGCGCTTCGATCCGCTGCGGATCCTGCCCGAGGAGCGCGTACGCGCCGGTCAGGAGTTCGGGCCGGTCGGCGGAATGAAACGGGAAGCTGTAGCGGACGACGATGCTCTGGACGTTGGGGTTGACGAGGGCGGCGATCAGGGCGTCCTCGAACGTGCGCACGACGACGGTCTCGTACATAAAGGCGTCTTCGGGACGCCGAAGCTCGCGCAGACGTTGTCTCAGTTCGCTCTCCTCGTGCGGTTGAATGTCGTCCACGAACAGGGTTTCGAAATACGGTCGCTGCTCCTCGCCCAGACGTGAGAGGACGGCGTCGGTGATCGGCGCCGCGTCCAGCAGGTCCGACCAGTCCCGGAATCGCGTGGCGGAAAGGTCAAGGCGACGGTAAGCGCCGCTGGACAGAAGACGCACGACGCCGATCGAGAGCTTCGCAAAGCTCTCATAATCGCCGGCTTCGAACCGGCGACGCAAAGGCTCCAGCACCCGCGCTCCCGGAAAGGCGCAGCAGGCCTCGATCATCCTCAGCAACTCAAACGCCTCGGCGCACCGCGCCGTCAGCTCCGGAACTTCGAGGTCGTCGGGACCGATGCGACGCAGCCGCCGCGCCCCGTCGCGCAGGCGGTTCCAGATGTCGGTCCGCAATCGGCGCACGTTGTAAAGTGCGGCGCGCGACGGATCGAGCGCCCGACGTTCACCGCTGCCCGAAGATGACGTCATGATTCTCGTCCCCTGATCCGCGCAGACGGCGGCGATCCGCCCCGCCTGCCCCCCGGCCTTTGCATGCTCCCCGGTCGATTGTACCGACCCGACCCCGTGGATGCCCGTCCTCGTGGACGACGGACTCCGGTTCCGGCCTCCCGTTGGGTGGACCGCCCTAACTCCCGGACCAGCCCGGTGTCCGATCCAAGGACGAAGTGTGTTAAGAGGTTTCGGCCCCCCTAAGATACCGCGGGGGACTGGCGGCAAACTCGTACTCGGGGTGAATTGCCGAATTCGCCGATCTGACAACGAGGCCTGACGGTGCGCCCGAAGACGAACGCATGTTCAACGCGATCAACCGGAAGATAAAACGCTGGATCATCCGCCAGCAGAAGCGTCAGCCGATCGTGCTGATCAGTGACACGACGTTGCGCGACGGCGTGCAGACGCCGGGGGTGCAGGTCTCCTTGCAGGGCAAACGCCGGATCGCGGAAGCCCTGGCGCGAGCCGGCGTGCATTCGATCGAGCTGGGGTTTCCGGCGGCTTCGGCGCGCGAGACCGCGGACGTGCAGGTGCTCGCCGGAGAGATTCGCGGACCGATCCTGACGGCGCTGTCCCGGACGCTTCCCGGAGACGTCGAGCGTGCCTCCGAGGCGCTCGCCCCCTGTCCGATCTTGAAGCGGGCGATCACGCTCTTCATCGGCACCAGCCTGATTCACCGAAGAGACAAGCTCAACTTGAGCGAGGCGCAGGTCATTCGCGCCGCGGTCCGATCCGTCGAGCAGGCCTCACAGTCCTTCCAGATCATCTCCGTCGGCGCGGAGGACGCCTCGCGGACCGATCCCTGCTTCCTTCATGAGTTCTACCGCGAGGTCATCGCGGCCGGCGCGACGTCGATCGGTTTCGCCGACACCGTCGGGATCCTCACGCCCGCACAGACGGCGCGCTCGGTGCGAGGCATCCTCGATCAAGTGCCTAACATCGACGACGCGCTGCTCGGCGTTCACTTTCACAACGACCTGGGGTTGGCGACGGCGAACTCGCTGGCCGCGGTCGTCGCGGGGGCGAACATCGTGCAATGCACGATCAACGGCATCGGCGAGCGCGCCGGCAACGCCGCCCTGGAGGAGGTTGTTGTCGCCCTGTCCCTGCATGCAGGCGAATACGGCCGGACCTCCGCGATCGACCTGTCAGCGCTCACCGGGCTCTCGCGGCTGGTCGCGCAAGCGACGGGACTGAGTGTGCCGGTGAACAAGCCCGTCGTCGGGCGCAATCTCTTCCGGACGGAAGCGGGTGTTCATCAGGACGGATTGCTCAAAAACCCCGAGACGTACCTACCCTTTCCGCCGGAGCTGGTCGGCGCCGAAGGGGTCGAACTCGTGCTCGGACCCCGCTCCGGCCGCAGCGCCGTGCGTCAACACCTTGTCGCAAAGGGACTCCCCGCCGAGAATGAGGACGTTGAGCGCTATCTTCAGACGCTGAAGAAGGGCGTCGAGACGAACGACCCTGCGGAATTTGAGGAACTCGACGACATCCCTGACGGCTGCGGTGGTGCGCGGTGCGATGACGCGGCATCGGCCCGATGACAATGACAAGCCTCGAATCCGGCGGGCTGAGAAAGGAGTGCCTTTATGATGGCAGACACACGTTCCTGTCAATGCGGCGGAAACCGTCTCCGGTCGGGCGTGGTCGCCGCGATGCTGGTTGGCGCGGCGGCGGTGTTTTGTGTCGCCGCAGCCGAACCGGCGCCGTCGCCCGTTCCGGCCTGGGCGCAGGAGTCCGCCGCGCCCGCAGACTCCGGGGTGGCCAGCGAGGTCATTCGCGTTCTCAGGAACCAGGAGGAAGCGTGGAACGGCGGCGACGTCGACGGTTTCATGCGCGGATACTGGAACTCGCCGAACCTGACGTTCAGTTCGGGCGGGCGCGTCACTCGCGGCTGGAAGGAAACGCTGGACGGGTTCAAGACCCGCTACCCTGATCGCACCGCGATGGGGCGGCTGACCTTCGACAACCTCGAAGTCACTGCGCTCGGATCGGACGCGGCGCTTGTGCTGGGCGCCTGGCGGCTTGATCGGGACAAACCGGTCGGCGGCATGTTCAGCCTCGTCTTCCGCCGGATTGAGGGAGCGTGGGTGATTATCCACGATCACACCTCCGTCCAAGACGAGTGACGCGCGGGCGGCATCCCGGACGGGAGCGCCGTCAGGTCTGCGCGGCGATCTGCATCAGGGCTTCCGCCAGAGCATCCACCTCGGCCTGGGTGTTTGAGATCCCGAAGGACACCCGAAGCGTCCCCGTGGGGTAGGTGCCCAGCGCCCGGTGCAGGTTCGGCGCGCAATGCAGTCCGGCGCGGGCCGCGATGTCGAACGACTCGTCAAGAATCGCGGCGGCGTCCTGAGGATCGACCCCCTCGATCGTCAACGAGAGAACTCCAACGCGGCGCTCGACATCAGCCGGACCGGAAACGCGGATCCCCCGGGCTTCATCGAGGCGCAAGACAAGCCGCCGAAGCAACGCCCGCTCATGCGCCAGCGCCGCCTCGGGGCGAACCACGTCCAGCGCGGCGGACAATCCTGCAACTCCGACGGTGTTCGGCGTGCCCGCCTCCAACCTCGTGGGCAGCGCCTCGGGTTGAAGCGGATTGTCGGACTCGGCGCCGGTTCCGCCCTCGCGGAGGGGTTGAAGCTCGACGTGCGGTCCCACGTAAAGCACTCCGGTGCCCGTCGGTCCGCGCAGCGCCTTGTGCCCCGGAAAGGCGACGAGGTCGGCGCTGATCTCACCGACATTCAAGTCCAGCACTCCCGCGGTTTGCGCGGCGTCCAGCAACACCAGCGCGTCATGTTCATGCGCCGCCCGGATCACGTCCCGCACCGGCTGGATCACGCCGGTCACGTTGCTCGCGTGCGGCAGGGCGACGAGCCGCGTCCGCCTTGTGATCGCGCGCCGGACGTCACCCGGGTCCGCGGCGCCGTCACCGCCGACATCGACGCACGTGCTCGTGATGACGCCGCGCACCGTGAGCGCATGCACCGGGCGGCGCACGCTGTTGTGGTCCGCGGCGGTGTAGACGATGTGGTCACCGGGGCGCACGGCTCCCTTGATCGCAAGGTTGAGCGCGTCGGTACCGTTAAGCGTGAACACGACCCGGTCCGGGTCCACGCTGCCGAGGAGTCCCGCAACTTTCCGCCGCGCCTCCCGCAACGTCCGGTGCGCCTCCAACGCGGCGCGGTGCCCGGATCGGCCGGGGTTTCCGCCCGCCCGCTCAAGACAGGCTTGCATCGCCGCAAGAACCTCGGGCGGTTTCGGCCAGCTCGTTGCCGCGTGGTCGAAGTACATCACGTCAGGTATTCACTCCGAGCCGGCGGCGCGCTTCGCTGCGACGTCGATCACTTCCCGATGTTATGACCGGCTCGCCCTGCTTTCCAACGCAGCGCCCGCGATATATATTTGCGGGATGACAATTCGCGCCTTCCAGGATCCTCATCATCATATGAACGAGCGCCGTCTGACATCGCTGAACCGTCATCGCGCTCCCCTCGTCCTTGTTGCGATCGTCGCCCTCGCAACAACCGTCGGCGGCTGCCTCGCCCCGCGCGCCGCCGAGGTCAGCCCCCCGCGCGAAAAAAGCGTCAAACCCGGCATCAACGACCCCTACCGGACCGAGCCGGTCGAAACCTGGGTTGCCCGGTTCGAGGCGGAAAGCCGCGAGATCTACCGCGAACGCGAGCGCCTCACGGCGTGGATCGGCTTGAAGGAGGGGCAGCACGTCGCCGACATCGGCGCGGGAACCGGGTTCTTCACGCTTCTTTTCAGCCGCGCGGTCGGCGGCAGCGGAAAGGTGTACGCCGTCGATCTCATGCCCGGGTTCGTTGAGCATATCCGCCTCCTCGCCGAGCATGAACGCCTCGCCAACGTCGTGCCCGTCGTCTGCAAGGAGGACTCGGTCGAGCTTGCGCCGGAGTCGATCGACGTCGCCTTCATCTGCGACACCTATCATCACTTTGAGTATCCGCGCTCGACGATGGCGTCGATCCGCAGCGCTCTCCGCCCCGGCGGCCAACTCATCATCATTGACTTCATCCGCATCCCGGGCGTCAGCCGGGACTGGATCCTCGATCACATCCGCGCGGGGCGCGAGGAAGTCATCGCCGAGATCGAGTCCGGCGGTTTCACGCTGATCGAGACGCCCGACACGCCCTACCTCAAGGAGAACTACGTCCTGCGGTTCCGCAAGCGATAACCGACGCTACGACGCCAGAACATCCGCCCAGAACTGCTCCGCGAACGCCCGACTGAACCGCCCTTTCCCGACTTCCACCGCCGGAATCCGTGGAAACTCCTCCGGATGGGCGAGGGCGTAAGCGAGCGTCCGCTCCGTTTCGCACAGAAACTGCAAGCGCAGTTCGTCGTACGCGCTGAGCGGCAGACGGCGCATTCTCATCGGCGACCTCGAGCTTTCTTCGACGGATCGGGCGACGTCGGTGTGCCTTCGCCGCCTCCCCGCGCCGCAAACGCGCCCGGATCGAAAGCGAACCAGAATCCCAGCAGCGCCCCGCCGATCGCGCCCGCCACCGCCTGCATCGGCAACGCCCGCAGAAACGGCGACGAAGGCAGATTCGGCGGCAGGTCGGCTTTTCCCCCCGAAAGCATCGCGATCAGATACCCGACCACGCAAGCCGCCGCGACCCCCGCCGCCGGGTACAGCGCCGTCCGCACCGGGAAACGCTTGAACGTGAAATACGTCGCCAGCCACGCCGAGGCGGAACACACAAAGATCGCCTGTCCGTGCGAGACCGGTCGCCGCGCCAGGTCCACGCAGAACACAATCGTCAACGCCGCCGCCAGCGCGCCGGCCACCACCGCATGCGTCAACCCGGTCACGCGCTCCGCGCGAGACGAAGGCGACGCCTCGCGCAGCGGGATGAACCCGTCGAGCATCGTCGCCTTCGTCGCCGCGCCGCTCGTCTCACCCTGCCGCGTCAGCCCCAGCGCCCGCGCGACTCGGCCGCTTATCCACCCTGCGAACACGAACACCGCGATCCACGCCAGCGCCTCTCCCGCGAAGCTGACCGCAAGACCCCCGGACCCGGCGCCCGCATCCGCGCGCCGCAGGAGCAGATGTTCAACCGTCCCGCCGCGCACCGACAGCGTCGACAAACCCACGGCTGCGGCGAACACCCCCGCGTCCACCGCCCACCGCCCCGCCGCCGCCGTCGCTGCGCCGGACGTCAATCCCGCCAGCAGCGCCACGGGCACAAACCCCGCCAGAATCCGACCCCCCGACGCCCAGCTCAGGCTCGCCTCAGGATCCACCGGCGCACACAACGCATACCCGGCATGCCAGAAAAGCAACCCGGACGCAATCCAGACCGCATACAACAGAACTTTGACCGGGAACCGGTGTTCCTGCCGTTGCACCACGTCCTGTCCCGTCAGCTCCGCCACGCCCTTGCCTCAACGCGCAAACCTCCGACCTCCGGCCCGTCAACCAATCTCATGCTTCTTCAGCAGCGCCGCGATCTCGCCCTTCGCCTTCGCGTCCAGCGAGCACAGCGGCAGCCGGAACTCATCCGACAGCAATCCGCACAGCGCCATCGCCGTCTTGATCGGCTGCGGGTTCGGTCCGAAACGACCGATCCCGTCCGCCAGATCCGCAAGCTTCCGGTGACACGCCAGCGCCCGACCTCCCTCGCCGCGCAATGCCGCGTCCACCAGTTCCTTCATCCACGCCGGAACCAGGTTGCTGATCACACTGATCACGCCTCGCGCCCCCAGCGCCATCAGCGGCCAGGTGATCGAGTCGTCCCCGCTGAGCACAATGATGTCGCACTGCGCCTGCAAATCATCCACCCCCCCCACCGACCCCGTCGCATGCTTCAACGCCACGACGTTCGAGTACCGGTTCCGCAACCGCACCACCGTCTCGTTCGCCAGCGACTGCCCCGTCCGCAGCGGCACGTTGTACAACACAATCGGAAGCTCCACCGCCTCCGCCACCGCCGCAAAATGCCGGTACAACCCTTCCTGCGTCGGACGGTTGTAATACGGAACCACGCTAAGAATGCCCGACGCCCCGGCCGCCGCCGCCTTTTTCGACAGCTTCACCGCCTTCTCGGTGCAGTTGGACCCGGCCCCCGCCAGCACCGGTCGCCGACCGCGCGACGCGCCGATCACCACGTCGATCACTCGGTCATGCTCCTCCTCGCTGAGCGTCGGAGACTCTCCCGTCGTCCCGCAGGGAACCAGCCAGTCCGTTCCGCCCTCGATCTGACGCTCCACGAGACGCGCCAGGCACGCCTCGTCCACCCGACCGTCCCGGAACGGCGTCACCAGCGCCGTCATCGACCCTTGCATCGGCGGTCCCCCACGCATCATTTGACTCCCTCCGCCCCTCTCGGGGGCGAAATCAACCGCTTCATCTCCCGCACCGCCTCCCGAAACCCGACGAACACGCTCCGCGCCACGATCGAATGCCCGATGTTGAACTCCGACAGCCCCGCAATCGCCGCCAGCGGACGCACGTTCCGGTACGTCAGCCCGTGTCCGGCGTGAACCTCCAGCCGCGCCGATCGCGCAACCTCGACCGCGCGACGAATCTCATCCAGCGCCCGCTCGTGCTCGCGAGCGTTCGGCGCGTGCGCATACCGCCCCGTCCACAGCTCGACCGCCTGAAACCCCGCGTCGGCCGACGCCCGGATCTGATCGTCCAGCGGCTCAATGAACGCGCTGAGAATCATCCCGCGGGACGTCAGCCGCGAGACAACCTCCTTCACGCGCCCGTGAAAGCGCACGACGTCCAGCCCACCCTCGGTCGTCAACTCCTCGCGCCGCTCAGGCACGAGCGTGCATTGATCCGGAGCAAGCTCCTCCGCGAGCGCGACGATCTCCTCCGCGATCGCCATCTCCATGTTGAGCTTGACGCCCACGGTTTGACGTAGGACGCGCGCGTCCCGGTCCTGAATATGACGACGATCCTCGCGCAGGTGGAAGGTGATCCCGTCGGCGCCGCCCAACTCCGCCTCGACCGCCGCCCAGACCGGGTCCGGTTCATCCGTGCGACGCGCCTGCCGCACCGTCGCGACGTGGTCGATGTTGACGCCCAGCTTCGGCATGACGCCGATTATACGGGCGACGCTTCGGCGGGGAAACGCGCCGTTGTCACAGGTTCCCTGCCGGACCCGCCGCCGGACGCGGCGGCGACGCGGTGCCGGAATGCGACGGATCCGTCATCAGAAACGGGCGCGGCGCAGCGCTCTTCCGCCCCCGCGCCGCCGCGACCGTCACGAACATCAGCGACGACGCGACCAGCACCGGAATCATCGCCGGGCGAACATTATTGTTCCGCCACGTGTATTGCTGGTACACGTATTGCCCGTTCGGATAGACGCCCTCATAAAACTGTCGGTATCCGCGCGACATCGGCGGGTCCGCGATCAGCGTGATCGCCGCGCCGATCGCCGTCGCCGTCCCCGCCAGCAGGAAAGGCCGCATCGTTTCGCGCCAGAACCCAACCCGCCGCCGCACCGTCGTCTTGCTCAGCGCGAATAACGACCCCATCGCGCACGCGATCAACGCGATGATCGGCGCCTGCGGCGTATTCATCGTCCGACCCATCACCGCCAGCGCTGCCACGTTGACCACCACCCCGATCAGCAGCGTGAACGCCACGAGGCTCCAGAACCCCCGCGCAAACCCCGATCGCAGCGCCGGCTGAAGCGGCAATTCCCCCCCCGCTTCCCCCGCAGACCCGGCTCCACCCGGCTGCACGCCCGCCCCCTCCGGCGCGCCGGCCCAATACGGCGGCGCCGGACGGACCGGCGGCGCCGTCGGGCCTGCTTCATTGCCGGTCCGCGAAGACTGCATCCTGAAAAACACCGCGCCGTCGCGGAAGTGCTTCTCGACTCGGCTGCGCACCGCCTCGCCCACCTCGCCAGGTCCGATCGGCTTTGTTGCCACGGACGCCGCTCCGCCCGCCGGCTGAAGCCACCACCCCGACGCCTGAAGCACCAGCGTGATCGCCATCGCGATCGCCGCCGACCCGAACATCGCCGCCGGCTCTCCGTCGAGCATCCCCGCGAGCGGGACCGCCGCCGCAAACGCGCCCAGCGCCTTGCGGAACGCATCGCCCACGTTTAACGCCCCGCACGACCCGAAATGAATCGCCTTTGACCAGTCCGCGAACATCACGAGGATCAGCAGGCTCAGCAGCATCGCCCCGCCGTCCCCGTCCACCCGGGAGTCCGACAGCGCCGGCGCCGCCCCGAAAAGCAGAGGCAACCCCGCGCACACCAACATCACCACGCGCTTCGCCCACGTCGGATACGCACTCGCCCCCAGCCACCCCAGTACCTTCCGGCCCAGCAGAATCCCTCCCGATCCCGCCAGCGTCATCAGACCCGCTGATGCCGCCAGTTCTTCCGTCCGAAACTCGCTCACCGCCGCCGTCGCCAGTCCGGACAGGAAGCTCATCCCGACCGCCATCAATCCCGTCAGCAGCATCCGTTGCGTCCGGTCTCGTCGCGGGATCGCGGTCGTCGGAACGTCCGGCGCGCGGATCAGCGGCGGCGGAGGAGGCGCCCACGCCGCTCCCTGCTCCGCAGGCCTGGGGTTCGGCGACGGACGTGGCGAGTCGAACCGCTCCGCATATCCCGCCCGCGCCGCCACGGTCAGGCTCAACTCCGGATTGAACCCCGCAAGACTGCGCTGAACGTCCTCCACGCCCATCACGTCCTGCATCATCTCGTCCACCGTCGCGTAACGATCCTTCGGATCCTTCGCCAGCGCCTTGCGGATCACCTGCGCGAAGGGCGCGGGCAGGCGGTCCACCTCCGGCTGCTGGGTGAGGTGCTTCATCAACACCTCGCCCATGCTCGCCCCCTCGAAGGGCACGCGGCCCAGCAGCATCTCGTAAAGAATCACACCCAGCGCATAAACGTCGATGCTGCGCGTGTACGATCCGCTCCCCACCTCCGGCGCCATGTAATGCACCGTCCCCACGCTCGCCGTCTGAACGCTGTGCCGCGACACCGAGATGAACTTCGACAGCCCGTAATCCCCGATCTTCACGTATCCGTCGTCGTAGAAGATGTTCCCCGGTTTCAGATCCCGGTGGACGATGCCGCGCTCATGCAGGTATGAAAGCCCCGACGCGATCCCCTTGAGGAAGAACACCGCCTTCGCCACGCCCAGCCCGTGCGGCTCCGCCGTCAGAAGATCGCGCAGCGACGCCCCCGAAATGTACTCCATGATGATGAAGTACTCGCCGGCCTCATTCTTCCGCACGTCGAAGATCGACACCAGGTGCGGACTTTTGAGATTGATGCAGTGCGCCACGCCCCGCAGCTCCACGTCCGGATTGTCGCGCAGGTGCTTGATCGCCACCTCGCGACCGCCGTCGCTCAGCGCGTAATACACCTCCCCGAATCCGCCCCGCCCCACGGCGCGCTGGATCGTGTATTGATCCAGAACGCGATCCCCATGTTTGAACGAAAAAGCCATCGTAATTCCCGGCTGTCAGATCTTCGCCCTTCGCTATCCCCTCACGCCGCCGCCTGCCGCGCCCCCGCCGGCACGTCCTCGTCCGCATAAATGTGCAGCGTGTTGGCGATCCGGTCGTGCAAGGCGCGCTTGCGGTCGTCGAACGCGGCCATGACGTACCCGATCCCCAGCGTGAACGTGCTCAGAAAGCTCGCCAGCGTCCGCCGCAGCGCATCCCCCGAATCCAGCATCGTCCCGTCGGCGTTGATCACCCGGATCCCGCACGCCCGCTTGCCCACCGTCTGCCCGCGCCACGAACCCAGCAGCCAGACCTCGTACACCACCGACAGAATCACGCTCCCCAGCACCGGCAGCATCATCTGGGCCAGCGCCGTCGGCAGCAGCAGCACGATGCTGTCGATGATCACCGCTCCCGTCCGGATCCAGAACCCCGCGTACCGCACGCGCCCCGTCGAAACCTCCGGCGCCAGCGGTTTTCCGCTCGCCGCAATGTAGGGCGCCGCAGCCGGCGGTGGCGTCCGCGGAGGAGGCGGCGGTCCGAACGCGGTGCCGCCCGTCCCGACCGGACCGGGACGCGGATCCGAAATGCCCCGCGCCGCCGCGCCGGACAGACTCAGCTCCGGGTTGAACACCGACAGACTGCTCCGCGCCGCCTCCGCCCCCAGAACGTCCGTCATCAGGTCATCCACCGTCGCGTAGCGGTGCTGCGGGTCTTTCTCCAGCGCCTTGCGGATGACGCGCGCAAAAGGCTCGGGCAGGCCGTCCACGTTCGGCAGCTGCGTCAGGTGCTTCATCAGCACCTCGCCCATGCTCGCCCCCTCAAACGGCACGCGCCCGGTGAGCATCTCGAAAAGCATCACCCCCACCGCGTACACGTCGATCGCCCGCGAGTAATTCCCGCTCCCCACCTCCGGCGCCATGTAATGCACCGTCCCCACGCTCGACGTGTGCGCGCTGTGCCGCGACACCGACATGAACTTCGACAACCCGTAGTCGCCGATCTTCACATACCCGTCGTCGTAGAAAATGTTGCCGGGCTTCAAGTCCCGGTGAACGATCCCCCGATCGTGCAGATACGACAGACCCTCGCACATCCCCTTGAGGAAAAAGAGCGCCTTCGCGGATCCCAGCCCGCCTGGCTCCGCCGTCAGCAGGTCGCGCAGCGACGGCCCCGACACGTATTCCATCACGATGAAAGGCTCGCCAACCGCGCTCTTGCGCACATCGTAGATCGAAATGAGGTGCGGGTTCTTCAGGTTCATGCAGGCCTCGACCCCGCGCAGCTCCACCTCCGGATTGTCCCGCAGGTATTTGAGCGCGACGTCTTTCCCGCCGTCGCTGACCGCGTAGTACACCTCCCCGAATCCTCCGCGCCCCACCGCGCGCTGGATCGTGTACCCCTCAACCGGCCGATCACCATGTTTGAACGTAAACGCCATCAATGCCCTGCTTGAAATCCGCTTTGACCCCTCCGCAGAGCGGGCTCCGCCCGCCGCACCCCTCCCCCACCGCTTCCGGGATCGCGCACGCCTTTCCAAATCCGACATCCGCGATCCGAAATCCCTACGCCATCCTCGCCTGCCACGGCTGAAGCACAAAACTTACGCCCGCAATCTGCACCGGAACGCCGACCTCCACCCACTGCCCGCTCGACGCCTCCAACCCGCTCGGCTGCGCCCACAACCGTCCGCCTCGGTTCATCAGCACGATCGCCCGCTCGGCGTGGCGACAGCGCACATGCGCGGTGGACCCGTTTCCGATCGTCGCGTGATCCTTGAAGAGCAGCACCGTGCGCACGTCCTGAGGCATCTTCGTCGTGTCGCTCAACGTCAGCACCGCCGTCAGGCTCTTGCGGCTGGGCAGCCTGAACTCGAACTTCGCCCGTCGCCCGAGCATCACCCGGTCGCCGTCCCGCAGAAGTTGCTGGCGGTACATCCGCCCGCCGATATCGACTTCCCTCGTTCCGAAAAGGAAATAATCCTCGTCGATCCGCGCGATCTCCGCGTGCCGCTCTGCCAGGTCTCCGAAAAGCGTCACGTCCGCCGGATGCTCCGTCGCCACCCGCCCGATGCTGCACCGATCCGAAAAGATCAGAAGGGTGCTTCCGCCACCGTCCACCAGCATCAGAAGTTGCCGCGGACCCGACGGCGAGCGCGTCACCGCCCCCGCCGCCAGCATCACCGTCTCGTCCAGCGCCGCGCGTCCCTCGTATCCGACGGGCACGAGCCGCGCAGCGCCCGCCGGCGCAGGCTCCCATGTCGCCCACTGCCCCAGCGGTCCGACCCGCAGCTCCAGGTCGATGTCCTCGGCCTCACGCAGACGCTTCGCCATCGCGTCCAGCCACTTCGGTGCGGGCGTCATCTGCGCCAGCGCCGCCACGCTCTTTCGCGCCTCGCCGAATGCACGACCCCGAAGATGATCCGCCGCCCGGCGCGCCTCCCGAAGAAACGCCTCAAGCTCCAGCCGCCGCGGATCCTGACACGCAAGACCCCTTAACGCCTTCAACTCCTCCGCCGCCCGCGCGAGCCGCC
Organism: Planctomycetota bacterium; assembly: GCA_016860685.1. Taxonomy (GTDB): domain Bacteria; phylum Planctomycetota; class Phycisphaerae; order UBA1845; family UBA1845; genus JABWBH01. Next base: position 36,729 of record BOJX01000007.1, on the reverse strand, counting down.
CTTCCTGGATCGCCCGGGTCGTGCGATCGAGTCCTTCGTTCACCACCGCCGTTTCCAGCGACACGACCGCGGCATTGTGCGCATCAAGACGACGCGCAGCCTCAACCCGCTCCGCCGCCGCCGACACCTGGCCCTCCTTCAGGCGCTGCCGCGCCTGCTCGATCATCGTCGCCGCTTCCGCCGCACGCCGCTCGATCGTCTGACCGATCACCGCCGCCTCCGCATCTCCGACCGCCCCGTGCTCGAGAATCTGCCGACCTGCGACCAGCGAACCCGCCTCGACGCGACGCCGCGCCTCGGTCAGCACGTGTTCGCGCGTCGCAAGATTCCGCTGGACGGCGTTGGCCACCGTCTCAATGTTCCGACGAAGTTCCGCAAGCTCATCCGTCCGGACTCCCGCCAGTAGCGCTCGGTCCACGTCCGACAGCGCCTCCGCAAAACGATCCCCGCGGAAATGTCCGCGCGCCCGCTCCGCCAGCGGCTCCACCAGTTGCTCAAGCACCGCTTTCCCACGCGGATGAATCCGAAGGTCCGCCGCGCTCGCCAGGCGGTAAGCCTCGTCGAGACGACCGGCTCTTAACGCCTGCTCCGCCGCACGTAGACGCATGAATACCAAGCGACTCAACATATCACCTCTCGTGGCGTTCTGATCCGGCTGGCGTCGCCGACCGTCCCCACCCTCAGGGATTTCGCCGCCGCACGCTCATTATTCCACGCGGTGAGGCGACTTATCCCAAGGCAATACACGTCTCTTCGTTCCGGACTTTCTGAGTCCGCCTCCCCACCCCGCAACTTCATGCCGGACCCCACCCAGATTTCGATCTTGCGTTTCCCGGTGAACGTCCGATCATCATCATGCAGGGAACTTGATTCATGATTAATACAATGATGAAAAAAATAAAGTTTATGTTTATTTGTTTCGCCCTTAACCCGCGCCTGGTTCAGCCCCAGGGACGACGGGTGATACTGCACTTTTTCTTGTTCTTCTCCGCTGCCCTGCTTGCGGGTTGTCGCGGAAACCCCTTCAGCGCCTCGGTCGATCTGATTACCACCCGCTGGGCCGCGGAAGACCTGCGGGAGTGGCGACCGAAGCTGATCGGCGAACCCGTCGCCCGCGCTGACGAACTCCTCGGTCCGCGCAACGACACCCTGACCCCGAACGACGCTGGCGACACGATCGTCATCTACCCGTCGCCGCGCAACCGCAAGGGCGAGTCTTTCATCGTCCTGCATCTCGACGAAGGCGAACACATCCACGGCGTCGGTATCTGGAAGCGCAACCGCGACGGCCTGCCCGACATCTGGCGCGTGAAACGCCTGCTGGCGGCCTGCTTCTCGCTCCCGCCGGAGGCCTGCGCCGAAACGGCGCGCCTCGGCGCGCCGCTGCGCGACGTCAACAGCGCCGCCACCGGTTATCGCGCCGTGATCTGGGATGACACGGGGTTCGTTCCGGGATCGATGCCCAAGCTGATCATCCTCTGCTTCGCGGCGGACGGATTATGCTCGGAAGTCCGGACGGTCGGACTGCTCGCCGGAGATTCCGACCTGGAGCGGAAAGTGACGTGGCCCGACCCTCAGGGCAGCCCCCCTCCACCGATCTCTCCTGAAGGGGGCGGGCAGTAACGCACGCGCACCCGCGCGCCTCGCCCTTCTAGCCGGATGACGCTGCTTCCCGGCAGCAGCTCCACCTCATCCCCGATCCCCTGCCCGTCGATCGTGACGCGCACCGCCGGGTCGCTTCGCTCGACAAGGTAGCACCCCGCCACGCGCACCGGAAACCGCGTCACAAACTCAACCGCATCCGACGAATCCGTTGCGCCGAAATCCCACCCCGGCAGATAGACCCACGCATAAGGCTCCGCCAGCGCCACGTAATTCGCCGCGATCCACGCCCAGTCTTCGTCGCCGATCGCCGCGCTTCTCGAATCCTTCAGAATCATCGTCGGCGCCGTCGACTCGAACACCTCGCGTACCGGCGCCCCGAGGCGTCCCTCCCGATAACGCATGAGCACGCCTTGCACCAGGGACGGGTAGAAGTAGGCATGTTTCCGGAACACCGCCTGACAGCGGCCGTCGAACACCGTGGCGTCACGATCCACCAGAACGCACACCGCGTCCAAGGTATGCATCGCACCCGCAAGCTGCTCCCGCTGCCGGGGAATCGTCGCCGCCACGCGCTGCACCGGCGCCACCGCCGCCCCCGCCGCGAACACGCCGATCAGTCCGATCCCCGCCGCCCACCGCCCGTTTTCCGTCGACCGCCGCGCCGCCCAACCCACCAGCGACGCAACTCCCGCGCCCGACAGGACGCAGAAAAAAGGCAGGGGCAAAAGGATGGACTGAAGATACGCCGCCGGCATCGCCGCGATCGCCGCCGCCGAAACCCCCGCGCCGATCGCCGCTGCCCGCAGCGCCTGCGAACGCTCCGCGCCGTCCCCGCGCCGCCTGAACGCCGCCCACGTCCCGACGCCCGCCGCCGCAAGCAGCGGATACGGGTTCGTCGCGTGGATCAGCGACCCCGGATTGAAACGCTGCGGATACGCAACGTTCTCCATCACGGTCATGCGCCACGCCGCCCCCGCGTCGCCGCGCAGCGCCTCGCCCACCAGCCAGACCCCCACCGGCGTGCAGAACGCCGCCGCAAACCAAGCCACGCCGCCACGCGAAACCCCTGATCGTCTCCCTCGCGCTCTGAACCCGACGCTCACCGCAGCCAGAATCGCCGCCAGCGGAATCAACGCCTTCGTCGTCGCCGTCGCCCCGATCCCCAGAATCAGCCCCGCCGCCACCCACCGCCACGCCGAACCACACCGCCCTTGCTTCGAATTCGTTCCCGAGGAACCTTCCTCGCCGGACGATGACGCACCTCGCATCGCGGACAAGATCAACCACGCACTGAAAGCAATGCACGTCAGCAGAATTCCGTCCGGGCGGATTTCCACCGCCTTCAGCAGGTAGACCTCGCTGCACGCCAGCCACGCCGCCGCCGCCACACCCGCGCCGCGCCCCGCACACGCCCGTCCCAGGAGATAGACGCCCGCCACCCCGGGAAGCGCCAGCACCGCACATAACCGGCGACCGGAAAGGAGCACGCCCGAAGGCTCTCCCTGCCGCGAAATCAGAAAGGAAAGCAACTGATGAAGCAGCGGAGGATGATTGTCCCAGAAATCCCGGTACGGCGCGAGACCCTGCGTCAGGCACCACGCAAAGTGCAGGTGCTGAAGCTCATCATCATCCACCGCGCGCGAATCCGTCAGCAGAAAAAAAAGGATGACGCCGCCCGCTGCGGCCGCCGCCGCCACGCACGCCAGAACAAAATCCAAGCGCTGCTGCGGATTCGCCTCGATTGCCGGTTCTCGCAGCGTCGTCAACGATGATCCCTGCACGGTCTCGCGGACTGCGGACTACGGACCGCGAACTACAGACCGCGGACCTCCGGTCCGCACCTCACGTATTCCGCATCGAGCCGCGCGGGCCTACTTCGCAGCCGAAACAGACCCAGCGGCGGATAACGCACCCGACGTCATGAACGAAGTCAGCTCGCGCACATGCTCCCGATGCCGCGCCAGAATCCGCGATGCGACCGCCGCCGCCTCCGGCCACGCCCCCAGTCTCGGCAGCGCCTGCTCATACTGCTCGACGATCCGCTGTTCGTTGCGAATCACCAGCGGCAGCACATGTCGAAGCTCCTGATAATGAAGCTCCGCCGCCCGCGGATCCGGACGCCCCGGCGCGACCCCGCCGCGCAACCCGACGATCGCGTCCACGAGCCAACGCTGGTGCTCGTCGATCTCCCGCACCATCCGGCGCACCGTCAAATCCCCGCGCGCCGCCGCCCGTGAAACGAACATCGTGGAAGCAAGAAGGTGTGCTATCAGACTGCCACGCTCCAGCGACAGCAGATCGTTCAGAACCTCGACAACCTCGCGGCGATCGGTCACGGCGCCCGCTCCGCAAACGCCGGCACGGTCGCGTCCCCGGACGAAACGCGCACCGTCGGGCGCGGCTCGAACAACCCCGAAGCATAACGCTCCGACGCCCGCTTCACCGGATCCACGAAAACAAAGAGGACGCACAGGATCACCGCGCAGAGGTTCACCAGCGCCACGCCGCCCACGGGGATCGACAACGCCGGCCGCCCGTCATCTCTCAGCGTCATCTGCACAACAACCCGCATGTAATAATAAAGCGAAAACAAGGTGTTCAACGCCGCCGCCGTGATCAGAACCCACGACAGCAGCGTCCCCTGGCGACCCAGCGCCACCAGCACCCACCACTTCCCGATGAACCCTGCAAACGGCGGCAGCCCCACCAGCGACACCAGGCACACGATCATCGGAACCGCCAGCAGCGGCGCCCGACGGATCAGCCCCGTGAACGCCGACATCTCCTCGCTGCCCGTCCGCCATCCCACCATCGCCACCACCCCGAACGCCCCGAGGTTCATGAACATGTAAATGACAATGTACGTCAGCAGCGCGCTCATCCCCGCCGTCGCGTCCGGCGCCGACGGGCTGAGGAACACCGCCGCCGCCATCAGCATGTACCCCGCGTGCGCGATCGACGAATACGCCAGCATCCGCTTCACGTTCGACTGACGGTACGCCGCGAAATTCGCCCACGTACACGTCACGATCGACATCAGACCCACGCCCCACGCCAGCGGCGCCACCGACGACCAATACGGCAGAAACCCCGCATCCGCTTTCGTAATCGGAAGGTTCACCGTAAACCCATGCACGACGCGCGCCAGCAGCAGCAGACCCGCGGCCTTGCTCGCCACCGACAACCACGTCGTCACTTCCGTCTTCGCCCCCTCGAACGCGTCCGGACACCAGAAGTGCAGCGGAACCGCCGAAATCTTGAACCCGATCCCCACCAGCAGCCCGATCAGCCCCAGCCCCAGGGCTAACCGGTTCGCGCCGGATGCCTCCGCATACCACGCCCGCGCCACGTCGCCGATCTCCAGCGACCCGCCGGTCAATCCGTAAAGCAGGCTCACGCCGTAGATCAGCGTCGCCGCACTGATCGCCCCGAACACCATGTATTTCAGCGACCCTTCCGCGCCCTTCGTATCCCGCTTGTTGAACCCGACGATCGCGTAGCTCGGCAGCGACGCCGTCTCGATCGCGATCACCATCATCAGCAGGTTGGTCGTGCTCACCATCAGCGCCATGCCCAGCGCGCTGCCCAGCAGCAGGATGAAGAACTCCGGCGCGTCGCGCTCCGTCGAGGCGCTGCCCATCCACCACAGCGCCGTCACCCCGCCCAGAAACACAATCAGCACCAGCTTGAAAAACGTCCCGAGGTTGTCCGCGATCAGCATCCCGGACCCCGCCTCCGGCGTGAGCACGCCCTGCCCTTCTGTCTCCGTCGCCCCAAGGTTGCGCAACACCAGCGCCAACGCGACAAGCACACCGAGCGTCGCCACCGTTCCGATCGTCCGCGCCCCGCGCCCCAGCAGCATCGGCGCCGTCACGATCGCCAGCATCGTCGCCACCAGCGCAATCTCCGGCGAGAACAACCACAGTTGTCCGCCGATGTCGATCCCGGTCCAGATGTCGCTCGCCGCTGCTAACATTCGCCCGCCACCCCGGTAACCCTGTCAACCCGCCTCGTGACCCGTTGCCTCTCAACCCGTCCCCATCATCGCCAGAATATGATTCAACGTCCCGTTGCAGTAGTTGAACACCGTCTGACTCGGGAACACGCCCATCACGATGCACAGCACCGCAAACGGCGCGAGAATCCCCATCTCCCGAGCCGTCGCTTCCGGCATGTCGTGATCCGGATCCTCGTGCGGGTGTCCCAGATACACGCGCTTGATCGTCCACAGAATGTACCCCGCCGTCAGGATCACCCCCGCCGCCGCCAGCACCGCCATCGGATACGCCCAGTCCCAGCGCGCCCCCGCCCGGAACGTCCCGATCAACACCCACGCCTCGCCGATGAACCCGCAAAGCCCAGGCAGCCCCAGCGACGCGAAAAACCCGATCGTCGCCATCGTCCCGTACTTCGGCATCGTCAGCCACAACCCGCCGAAGCGGTTCAGGTCGCGGTGATGCGCCCGGTCATACACGACCCCGACGAGGAAAAAGCACATCGGCGAGCTGATCCCGTGCGCCAGCATCTGAAACATCGCCCCTTGAAAACCTTCCGCCGACATGATCGCCACGCCCAGCAGCACGTACCCCATGTGCGACACCGAGCTGTACGCCACCAGCTTCTTGAAGTCCGTCTGCGCCATCGCGCACAACGCCCCGTACAAGATGCTGATCACCCCCACCGTCGCCAGCGTGAACGCCCAGAACTCGCCCGCCGTCGGAAAAATCGGGTAACACAACCGCAGGAACCCGTACCCGCCCATCTTCAGCAGCACGCCCGCCAGAATCATCGAAATCGGCGTCGGAGCTTCGACGTGCGCGTCCGGCAACCACGTATGAAACGGAAAGCTCGGCAGCTTGATCGCAAACCCGATGAACAGAAAGATGAACATGATCGGGGCGAACTTGATCCCCAGGAACGTCGTCCCCGCCGAGGCGAAGTGCTGGACAATCGCGTCGTTCGTCGCCATCTCGATCAGGTCGAACGTGCCCCCCGTCAGGAACTTGCCCAGCACGTAACCGCTGGCGATGCCCGCGCTCTGCGCCCCGGACCGCAGCGTCTCCTGCGTCATCGCCGCCCCGATCGCCGCCGCGCTCTGGAAGTACATCGCCACCAGCGCCACCAGCATCAGCACCGACCCGGCCAGCGTGAACAGGAAGAACTTGATCGCCGCGTACTCCTTCCGCGGACCGCCCCACACACCGATGAGGAAATACATCGGCAGGAGCATCACCTCCCAGAACACGTAGAACAGGAAGAAGTCCAGCGCCGCGAACACCCCCAGCATGCCCGTCTCGAGCAGCAGGAAGAGAATGAAATATGTGCGGATCCCCTTGTTAATCTTCCAGTGCTCGAAGTTCCAGCTCGCCCAGCACGCCAGAAAGCTCACCAGCGTCGTCAGGATCAGCAGCGGGAACGACAGGCCGTCCACCCCGACGAAGTACTCGATCGTGAAGCTCTCCGCCGTGATCCAGGTCGCCCGCTCGACGAAGTGCATCGTGCCGTAGCGCGTGCCGAACGTCGCCTCAGGGTTCTCAACGCCGCCCAGGAACGTCGGGAGCAGGAACAACGACAGCACGAACGTCGCCAGCGTCGTCGCCAGCGCGATCCGCTTCACCTGCCCCTTCGGCGCGAACAAGCACAGCCCCGCCCCAATCGCCGGAAGAAAAATCGTCCAACTCAACATATCGTCGCATCCGTTGGGCGGGCTACGCCCGCCACTGCCTGCGCCCCGTCTTCGCGGGTTACACCCACCTCAGCACCCGACCCATCCCGGCGGGCAAAGCCCGCCCTGCCACAACCGGACCGCGGACCTCCGGTCCGCAACCATGCTCACGGACGGCGGACCCTCCCGCTCTACGCAAACCGTCATCCCCCGTTCACACGCATCGCCGCAATCAGCGCCGCGATCGCCGCCGTCACCAGACCCACGCTCCACAACACATACTTGCGGATCCCGCCCGTCTGCGGCTTGCGCAGCACCTCCGCCAGATCGTTCGCCGTCTCGCTGATCCCGTTCACGAACCCGTCCACGCCCTGCGCGTCCAGCACCCGCCCCGAGAACGCCGCAATCCGCTCCGTCACTCCGCTCAGCAGGTTGTACACCAGGTCGATGACCCACGTGTCGATGAACGCACACACCGCCGCCACCGCCCGGCATCCGCGCACCCACAGGAAGTCGTACAACTCGTCGAAGTAGTATTTCCGCTCCAGCAGCGTGTGCAGCAGATTGAAAGGCGGAATCGCCTTGATCCGCGACGCCGCGTCCAGCCCGTTGCGATAGATCGCCCACGAAACCGCGAAACCGATCAGGAACGCGAAACCCACCAGTCCGACCAGCTTCTTGTGCGGGTCGCGTTCCGGGGTGTGATCCAGCGACAGCAGCGCTGCCGCGGGCTCACGCGCCTCGCCGTCCACCGCGACGACCAGCGGAGCGTCCGCCGCGGCCTCGGCGGCGTGCGACAGCATCGGGCGGAACAGGAAGTAACTCGAAACCAACGTCCCCACCGCCAACACCACCAGCGGCGTCGTCATCATCTTCGATTCATGCGCATGCTCGTGGACGTGATGATCGCGCGGTTTGCCCATGAACGTCAGCCACCACGCCCGGAACATGTAGAACGGCGTCACGTAGGCCGTAAGGATGGCGAACCAGAACATCCACTTCGGCAGCGCCCGGATCCCGGACGCCACACCGTCTTTCGCGCTTGCGTGATGTCCGCCGCCTTCGGCCCCGTGAACGTCTCCCTCTCGTGCTGCGGGGGATTGAACATCTTCCGCCCCCTCACCGGCGAAGGCCGCAAGCCGAACCCCGCGCCCGCCGGCGTCGCTTTCAGCCCTTCGCGCCCCGCCGCCGGCGGGCTCTTCGGTATACGCCCGTCGCGCTTCGCCCTTCGCCCGCGCCTCCGCATGCCCGTCCGAATGCCCGCCAAACCGTCCCCAGTTGTAAGCCCGGTCATACGCGACGGCGAGAATCTCGTCCTTGCTGAAGAACCCGCCGAGACCGAACTTCCAGTGCCCGAGGTGCAGTCCCGGAATCCCGAAGCCCGCGATCGCCAGCACGCCGACGAAGAACGTCCAGCACGTCACCGGCATCTTGGTGCGAAGCCCGCCCATCCGCCGCATGTCCTGCACGTGGTGGCAGCCTTCGATCACCTGCCCGCTGCCGAGGAACAGCATCGCCTTGAAGAACGCATGCGTGATCAGGTGGAACAGCGCCGCCGTCCACGCCCCGACGCCCATGCCGAAGATCATGTAGCCAAGCTGCGACAGCGTCGAATACGCCAGGCACTTCTTGATGTCCGTCTGCACGATGGCGATCAGCGCCATGAAGGTCAGCGTGATGCACCCGATCACCGCGATGAACATCTGCGCATCCGGCGTCAGCAGGCGGAACACCCGCGCCACCAGGTACACCCCCGCCGCGACCATCGTCGCCGCGTGGATCAGCGCCGACACCGGCGTCGGACCCGCCATCGCGTCCGGCAACCAGACGTGCAGCGGGAACTGCGCGCTCTTGCCCATCGCCCCGCAGAACAGGCCCACGCCCATCAGCGTCGCCAGCGTCATTCCCGAGAACGTCCACCCGAAGATCGGGACCGTCACCTGCGGCGCGAAAAGCCCCGTGCTCGTGGCGAGCTGCGTCTTGAACGCCGCCGCCGCGCCCTCCAGGTCCAGCGTCCCCAGAAACGTGAAGACGATCCCCAGCCCGATGATGAACCCGAAGTCGCCCACGCGGTTGGTGATGAACGCCTTCATCGCCGCCGGCGGCGCGTAGTCCGTCTCGAAGTAGAACCCGATGAGCAGGTAGCTGCACAACCCCACCAGCTCCCAGAAGATGAAGAGGAACAGCAGACTCGGCGAGATGACCAGCCCCAGCATCGAGAACGCAAACAACGCCAGGTAGGCGAAGAACCGCCAGTATTTGCTCTGATGATGCACGCAGTCCGCGTGCCCCGACATGTACCCGATGCTGAAGAAGAAGATCCAGAACGCGATGAAGCACACCATGAAGTGCATCGCGACGGTCAGCGAGTCCAGCTTCACGCCGAACGTGACGTCGAAGCTGCCGAGCTGCGCCCAGAACACCTGCGAATGCTGCGCCGCCGCGGTCAGCTCCGCCCGCTGCTGCGGACCCGTGAAAAACCACGTCGCGAACACGACCGCCGACAGCGCCAGCGGAACGCCCATCCCGCCGATCAGCCCCACCCACCCGGCGCGCGGCTTGCCGATCTTCGGCCCCCAAAGAACGAGGATCCAGAAGGTCAGAAAGGGCGTAATCAGCGATGCCGCCAGAAGTTTTGCGAGAACAGGTTCCATAGATTGCTGTTAACGGTCCGCCATGAGCCGTTCGCGGTGATGTCCTTCTCTTGACCGCCGGACGGCAAGCGTGCGTCCTCCGGCTTTCGAGGGTTCAACTTTCGACGTTTCGACTTTCGATTTTCTGGTGTTTCGGCGCTGTCAACCCCGCAGCACATCCCCCTGGTCCACGTCCACCGTCACCAGGTTCTTGTAAAAGTTCATGCAGATCGCCACCGCCAGCGCCGCCTCCGCCGCCGCCAGCACGATCACGAACAACGCCGCGATCTGCCCGTCCATCAGGCCCGCCCGATACCGGTCGAACGCCACCAGGTTCACGTTCGCGCTGTTCAGCACCAGCTCCACGCCGATCAGAATCCCGATCGCGTTCCGCTTCGTCGCCATCGTGAACACCCCCGCGCAGAACAGCACGGCGGAGACGATGAGGTAATGAGTTAGTTCAATCGTCAGCATGAGAATCCAACCTGTCAGGCCATCTGAAGGCGCTGTGCTTCATCAGGCGTAAGACCCATCGCCACGAGAATGCGCTTTCGCTCCTGTCCCATGCCCGCCTGTTCGTACGCGTCCAGGATGATCGCGCCCCGCTCTTCGAGCGGCACCTTCCCCCATCGACTCCAGATGACCTTCACGTGGAGCCCAGCACCATACGGCAGTTCTTCTTCATAGATGGTCGGTATTTCCGGAGTGCTGCTCACACCTTCCTTCCGAAGCTCCTCGGCCAGGATATTCACCAACTCTGGATGACTGTGGCGCGGTCGAGCCGGAATACGTTTGCGAGCCATGAGCTAATTCCATAACAAGGGGTAAAGCTTCTGAAGTTCGTCAATCTGATTGCACATCTCCGCGGCCTCGGAGTCCGCTGGAATTGACGGATGATAGCGTAAGACTTCGCTCCAATGGTCCGCAATCGTAAGAACATGGTGTAGAAAGGCTCCAGCCAGCCCGGGATCCAAAGCTCGACCGCGGTTGTTCCGCTCCTCAACGAGAGCCTCAGCCCACGCCCTCAGATCATGCTCCGTCTGGCGCAGGCGAGCCTGCTGTCTGCGCGCCTGGGCCCGGTGTGGACCAATGTCCGCATACGGTTCGACCCCCGCAAACCGGAAATATGCGCATTTCAACATCATTTCAACGGCATAGCCGAAAAGATAACAGGCAGCGAAATTCCGCTGATCCAATGCGCATGTCAACGCGTCAAGCACCCGATCTTCACGGGCCTGCTCGAAGCCCGAGATGCACTCTCCACCTGACAGCCGGTGCTTCAGCCCCATCCGGATTTCCTTCTTCTCAACTCTTCTCCTGCCGCGCCAGGTGCGCCGCCCCCACCATCACGATCATCAGCAGCACCCCCGCAATCTCGAAAGGCACGAGGTAGTGCGTCAGCATCCGCCGGCCGATCGCCTCCACCGTCACGCCCGGCGTCGTCGCAAGCGGCGCCCCGAAGTCCGCCTCCAGCAGGATCGACGACAGGCACACCAGCAGCCCCGCGCAGATCACCCCCGCCACCGCGAGGTTCAACCGGCTCGGCGTGAACCGCACCCACGGCGACTGGCTCGTCAGCATCACGCCGAAAATCAGCAGAATCAGCACGCCGCCGACGTAAACAATCAACTGAATCGCCGCGATGAACGTCGCCGCCAGCAGAAAATACAGAACCGAGATCGCCCCCAGCGCGAAGAACAACCACGTCGCCATCCGCACCACGCTCCGCGAGACACACACCCCGATGGCCGAGAGCACCGCCGTCCCCGCGAAGACGTAGAACATCACCGCCTCGAACCAGCCCCCGGGAACGGCGTACACCACGCCCGTCCCCACGCCCGAGGCGGCCTCCTCGTGCGCCAGCGCAGGCATCGCCGTAACGCACAGCAACACCGTCCCCACATGCAGCGACATGATGCTTGTTCTCAGCATTCGTTATTCATTCGTGATTCGCCGATCACCCTTCGCAATGAACGTCCTACGACGCCGGCAACGGGTCCACCACCAGGTTCCCCACCAGCCGCCGACGGTGATAGAAGCCGTACGCCGCAATCGCCACGAACCCGAACATGAACATCGCGCCGATCCCTCCCAGCGCCCAGTTCATGACCCGCGACAACCCGGCCCATCCGCCGCCGAACCACGCCGTATCCGCCCAGACCCACAGCACGTTCCCGATCAACAGCAGCATCGTCAGCGGCAGCATCACTTGCACGCACGCATACAACACCTGGTCGATCCGGATGCGCGGCAGCGTCCACCGCAGCCAGAGCTGAACATAAAGGAGGAAGATCACCTTGGCGAAGAACCACAGCGGACCGCTCACCAGCAGCCCCTCGACCGCCCGGCCCAGCACCCCCTCGCCGACGCCCGCCACCCAATGCGGCGGGATGAACGAGTTCCACCCGCCCAGGTACAGGATCACCGCAAGACCCGACACCACGAACATCGCCGCATACTCGGCGAAGAAGAACAGGCTCCAGCGGAACCCCGAATACTCTGTGTGAAACCCCGCGACCAGCTCGCTTTCCGATTCCGGAAGGTCGAACGGCGCCCGCTTGCAGCTCGCCAGCGACGCGATGTAGTAGCAGACGAACCCCGCGAAGAGAAACGGATTCCTGAACGCCAGCCAGTTGAACCACCCGCCGTCCTGCGCCGACACGATGTGCGTCAGGTTCAGCGTTCCCGCCGCGATCACCGGCAGGATCAGCGCGAGGCCCATCGGGATCTCGTACGCCACCATCTGGCACGCCTCGCGCATCGCGCCGTACACGCTCCACTTGTTGTTCGACGCCCACCCCGCCAGGATCACCCCCACCACCTCGATGCCCATCATCGCGAGGATGAACACCAGCGCCACGTCCATCTCGCGGAATACGTAGGTCGCCCCGAACGGCAGCGCCACGAACGCCAGCACCACCGGCACGAACGCCAAGTACGCCGCCAGCTTGAACAACGGCTTGTCCGCGCCCTCGGGGATCAGGTCTTCCTTGAAGATCAGCTTCACGCCGTCGGCGACCGTCTGCGCCCAGCCGTGCCAGCGACCGACCCGCATCGGACCCAGGCGCGACTGAATCCGCCCGGCGATCTTCCGCTCCCACCAGATCATGTACGCGGGGACCACGTTGATCACCCCGAAAATCACCCCGAGGTTCACCACGTCGCGCACCAGCGGGAACTGGAACAACCAGACCGCCCCGTGAACCAGCCTCGGCAGGTTCGGCAAGGCCGCCGCGATCTCCGAAAGCAGAAGTTCTCCGCCGAAATACGTGAACCTCGTGCGGTCGTTGGCGGCATGCCCGATCAGGGACTGCACCCACTCGAAGAACAAGGCGCCCAGGAACACGCCCACCGTCGTCCCCGCGATCGCTCCGAGGAGGATCGGGAACGCGGCCCGCATCAGGAATGATTCCACCCCGCGCCACGCCTTGATGACGATCGCCAAGCCGACGAGCGCCGCCGCCGTCGCCAGCGGACCGATCCCCAGCAGGAACGTCGCCGCCGGATGCCCCTCCAGCGCCGACTCCGCGGCTCCCAGCCCGAATACGCCGAAACCCCCCAACAGCGCTCCCACGACGAGCGTATTCCGAGCGAACACGCTCCCGCTGGGCCGATACCGCGCCGTCCAAGGAACGCTGAACTGACTCAAGGCTCGACTCCGATTCTCCACGACCTGACGGCGGCTCGAATCCCCCGCGACGCGCCTCGCAGCGCCAGGTTCCCTGAGTTCCTGATCCGCCGCACGCGCCCCTCGCAGGGTACACCCCGCTCGCCGCCCCGTCCTCCGCGCCTACAGGACCGGCTTTTCCCGCTTCTACCTCGTCCCCCGCGCCGCATCGCAGGGCGGGCAAGGCTCGACTCCGCGCTATCCTCGCGTCACAACGCAGAGCGGACTCCCCCCGCCCCTGACGGACCCGGAAGCCGACCTCTCACGCCCGTCCGCGCCACGGGAGGCGGGATTATATCAACCCGGGAACATCGTGCGAGAGGGCACAAAGTCCACCTGTCGGATCACAGAACCGGGTTGCCTCTGAATCGATCATCCGGGGTATCTCCGGGGCGACCAGCCCGATCCCCGCCGAACCGACGGGCCAGGCTCCGTCAGGGGCACCGAACCTGGTTAGCGAGGCGAGTTATTAAGTTCTTTGCCTTTGATGAGGAGCGCGGAGTTCTGCTCCGCCCGTGCGGTCCGGAGGTCCGCGCTCCCGAATTGAGCTTCGCCCGGGCGGACCGGAAGGACGCGCTACCCTTTTTCAACAAGCTGTCGGGTGCACCCGTCGGGCAGGGCGTTGTCCCGTGAACGCGCAGCGCTGACTTCGCGATCACCACGATCCGTCGAGTCTGCCGGGAAGCGGTTCCGGTTGGGTCGCTCAAACACGCGGCTTTGCAAAACGCCTGACCGGATTGCGTCTGACGCTATCAAATTACCCCGGCCGAACCGCGTGAGCCCCAGAACAACGGATGAGCCGCAGTTCGCCGTCCCACGGTCGCAGGGCAGACCGGTGCGAACGTCGGGTGTTCGAACCGCGATCGACGGAAACCGTTCGTGCGGGGGATTGAGCATCTTCCGCCCCCCCGACGCCCGAAACCTGTCTTCAGTTTCCCCGCGCCTGCTCGCCACGGCTTCGACGGCGATCTCACATGCCCCAAGTCAGACTTCACCCGCCAGGTCATTTTGTTATAATCGGGTTTTCCGGCAGAGGGATGAGAGAGATCACACAAAGTTCTCTGGAGGAGGAAACATGTTCAAGCGAGGTCTGGTCGTTCTGGTGTTGCTCACAGCGGCGACGGCCCGGGCGGATGAATTCACGTGGGTCAACGTCAACGTGTTTCCGGACGACCTGGAGACGTCGGAGGACGCCTGGACGGCGGCGCGGGCCGAGGATGATGACTTCATTTCGTACCGCTGCGCCGCGGAGGACTTCGTGCTGACGTCGCGCACGCGGATCACCCAGATCGGGTTTTACAGCGTGGACTTCGAGGCGGAGATTCTCGGGGGAGACTGGTACCTCTACGAGGTCGGCGGAGACGGCGCGCCGGGAGCGTTGATCGCCGGCGGACACACGCTGCCCCTGGCGCATGAGGACAGCGGGATCGTCAATTCGAACTTCGGGGTCGTGTACCGCAACACGATGGACATCGACGTCACGCTGGAGCCGGGGCGGTATTTCGCCGCGCTGCGCAGCCTGATCACACTGTCGAACGGCGGAGGCAAGCACAGCCTGCTGACGACGCGCTGGGCGAACCACGAGTCGCGGGCGTACTGGAACTTTGACGTTTTCCGCGACGGGACGGTCGGCGGAGAGTGGGTGACGATGGATGTGTTCAACCTTCAGCCGGACAATGAGTGGGCGTTCTACCTGTCGGGGGAGACGGTGGACGCGCCGTGCGACGGCGGGGAGAAGCTCAAGGCGCGCTGCCGGGAGCGGGCCTGCGGAAACTACGTTAAGGGCATTTTGAAGAACGCGATCCCGAACACGGACGCGATTTTCCGCCTCGACGGCGGAGACGTGCAGACGCGGACGACGAACGCCAACGGGAAGGCCGTGGCGAAGTGGTGTCCGGCGGGTTCCGGGTCGCATGAAGTAACGGTGGACGGGTGTGATCTGTCGGCCGGTGCGTCGTGCCCGTAACCAAGACGATCCGGATCATATGAAGTGGAATCGGGAGCGGGTCGAGCGTAGGATTCGACCCGCTCCCGCGTTGCATCGGGTCCGGCGGCGACCCTCAGGAGAAACGTCGGCGTGAAAATTCTGTGTGTGATCAAGCAGGTTCCGGACTCGAACGCCGCGGTGCGCGTGCGGGCGGACGGCAAAGACATCGATCCGGCGGGGTTGAAGCTGGTGGTGGACCCGTTTGACGAGTTCGGAGTTGAATTGGCGGTCCAGCTTCGGGAGAAGGGCAAGCCGGTCTCGGAGATCGTGGCGATCACCGTGGGGGGCGACAAGGCGGCGGAGGCGTTGCGCACGGCGATGGCGATCGGGGCGGACCGGGCGGTGCATCTGTGCGATCCGAAGTTCGACTCCGCCAACGAGCTTTTTTTCGCGTACCTGGTTGCGGCGGCGGTGAAGAAGCTGGGCGAGTCGTTCGAATTGATCGTCTGCGGGAAGCAGAACATCGACCTCGACGCCGGGGCGGTGGGTCCGGCGCTGGCGGAGTTTCTGGATTTGCCGCACGTGGGCGCCGTGCAGGGGCTGGAGTTCGACGAGGCGGGCAAGCGTTTCACGGCGCGACGGCGGATCGAAGGTGCGGAGGAGGTCGTCGAGGGGGCGCTTCCGGCGCTGCTGACGATCGAGAAGGGGCTGGTCGAAGCGCGGTATCCGTCGCTGCCGAACCTGATGAAGGCGAAGAAGAAGGATCTGAAGGTGCTGACGTCGGCGGACCTGCCCGGTGAGACGGCGGCCGAGGCGGGAACCGTGGTGGAGGCGCTGACGCCTCCGCCGGCGAGGGCGGATTGCCGGTTCATCGAGGGCGAGCCGGCGGAGATGGCCCGCGAGTTGGTTCGGCTGCTGCGAGAGGAAGCGAAGGTCATATAACACGCTGTTTCACGGCGCGCGTGAAAGGCCCGAAAGGTGCATCTCCTTGCGGGCGCGGCTCGGTTAGGAAACGACCTCTAAGTCGCGGCAGGGGAGCGGCTTCGAGCAGCGCGGAGTGCGGGTCGCGGTTTTTTCTGTCTGACGGATCGTCATGAGCAAGAACATTCTGGTCGTGGTTGAGCAGCGTGAAGGGAAGGTGCTACCCGCGTCGTATCAGCTTTTCACGCCGGCGCGGGCGCTGGCGTCTGCGACCGGGGGACAGGTCGTCGCCTGCGTCGTGGGGGAAGGCGTGTCCGGTCTGGCGGACACGATCGGGGCGCACGGGGCGGCGACGGTGTACGTGGTGGAGCACGCGGAGCTGAAGCACTACCGGGCGAGCGCGTACACGTCAGCGGTGACGTCGGCGGTCGAGGCGGCGTCGGCGGGGATCGTGCTTTTCCCGACGACTTTCATGGGTCGGGACTGGGCCGCGCGGACGGCTGCGCGGAAGCGCGGGGCGCTGGCGATCGACTGCACCGAGGTGTCGGCGCGCGGCGAGGATGTGGCAGCGTCGAAGTCGATGTATGCGGGGAAGCTGCAGGCGACCTTTGTCTTGTCCGGGTCGCGTCTGCGCGTGCTGACGATCCGGTCGAACGTTTACGCGGCGCCTGCGGCGGGTGGGGGCAGCGCGGCTGTCCAGAAGTTGGTGTATGCGCCGTCGGATGCGGATCGACGGCTGACGGTGAAGGCGGTGACCGCGACGAGTTCGGGGATCAAGGACGTCACGGAGGCGGACGTGGTGGTCTCCGGCGGGCGATCGCTGAAGAGCGAGGAGAATTTTCAGAAGGTCATCTTCCCCCTCGCGCAGGCGTTGGAGGGGGCGGTCGGGGCGTCGCGCGCCGCGTGCGACGCGGGGTACCAGCCGCATTCGCGGCAGGTGGGACTGACTGGGAAAGTCGTGACGCCGAAGCTTTACTTCGCCTGCGGGATCGACGGTGCGATCCAGCACCTGGCGGGCATGCGCGGCAGCAAGGTGATCGTCGCGATCAACACAAAGAAGGAAGCGCCGATCTTCAAGGTGGCGACGTACGGCTGCGTCGCGGATTTGTTCACGCTGGTTCCGCTGGTGACGGAGGAGGTCCGGAAGCTGCGGGCGCATTAGGAGGATCGGACGTGCATCGCCTTTCCGCACGGGGTTCCTTGCGTGGTCGCCGTCGTCAGGCGGTGGGGGCGGCGCTGGCGGCGGCGCTGGTTTCAAGCGTCGCCCGGGCCGTCGATGTCGAGCCTCCGGGCGTTTACGAGGTCGTGATCGACGCGGCGCTGGCCCGACTGCCGGTCGAATTCCGCTCCGTCTACCTGCCGCATCGGGAGGCGCTGCTGGCGCATGCGACGGGGCAGGGCAGCGGGCGCTTCGCCGGGTCACCGGTATTAGCGCGTGCGGACAGTCACTACCTGATGCTTGACGCGGCGGCGGAGTCGGCGTCGCCCTCGGCACGGCTGCGGGCGGCGCTGGATTTCCCGCGGGAGCGAACCAAGGCGGGCAAACTGCTTTCGGACCGGGGGAAGCGGGAAGGCGGAGCGCTGCCGTGGGCGCTGGCGGAACAGTGCGAGGCGCTGGTGGAGGCGATCCGCGCGCGGAACGAGCCTGAAATCGCCCGACTCAGCGGCGTTGTCCTGCACCTCGCGGTGGACGCGGGACTTCCTTTCAACACCACGGTGCATCGTCGCGGACCGACGGCGGCCCAGCTCACCCTGCCCGAGAACCAGCCCGAGGATGAGCGGAGGCTGGACGCGGACGCTCGGGGGCGGGCGCAGGACGGCCTGATCCTTCGGTGGCGAGGCGAGCTGGCGGCGCATCTTGAGGAAAGCGGGACGCATTGCGCGGCGGTGAATGACGTGGTCGAGGCGTCGTTTGCTTCGATGCTGGCGGCTTCGGCGGCGCTGGACGCGCTGGTGGAGGCGGATCGGGAGTTGCTGTTGCGGTGGGACATCCGGGACGGAGTGTCGTACTGCGCGGTGCGCGAGACGTTTCTGGCGGAACTGGATCACGACGCGCTGCCGATCGTGCGTGTCCGTCTGGACGAGTCGGCGTGCTTCTGCGCCGGATTGCTGGTGTACGCGGCGTCGAAGGGGATGGAGCGGCCGAACGTCGTCGCCGGGGCATCGCCGACCGTGCCACGTCCGGAGGCGCTCGCCGGGTCAAGGCCGCAGGGTCGTCCGGAACCGGGCGCCAAACCGGCCGCGACGGTGGAAACGAAGCCCGCGGTGTCGTTCATCGGCAGTAAGAATTCAACGAAGTTTCACGTTCCCGGTTGCCGCTGGGCGACGAACATCAAGCCGGATAACCGCGTGATCTTCAGCAGCACCGCGGAGGCTCGCGCGGCCGGGCGTGAGCCTTGCTCGACGTGCGATCCGAAGGATTGAGGGACCGGGATGGACGCTTTCCTTGACGCGCTGGCGGCGAAAACTCCGACACCCGGAGGAGGCGCGGCGGCGGCGGCGACGGGGGCGATCGCCTGCGCCTTAGGCGAGATGGTCGCGGCGTATTCAATCCGGAAGGACGCTGACGCGACAACGCGATCCGAGATCGAGCATGTTCGCAGCGGGCTGGCGAACTGCCGCGCGATGCTGCGGCGGCTGGCGGATGAGGACGCCGCCGCGTATCAGGCGCTGACGGAAGCGCGGTCGCGGATGCGGGACGGCGGAGGTGATCGCGTGGCGCTGGAGACGGCGGCGCTGGCGGCGGCGAGCGTTCCGCTGGAGATTGCCGCGGCGGTCTCGACGGCGCTGGCGCTGCTGCACGAGCTGGCGCCGCGATCGAATAAGCATCTCCTCAGCGACCTGGGCGCGGCGGGCGTGCTGGCGTTCGCCGCGGCGCGGGCGGCGGAGACCTTCGTCAAGGTTAATCTTCCCTCGCTGCCGGCGGGCAGCACGAGCCGAAGCGGGCTGGCCAGCGAACTGGAGCACGTCATGACGCACGCCCGGACGCTGGCGGCGGCGATCGAAGCGTTTCCCGCCGTCGGATAAACGCGCAGCGGCAGGCCGGTCATGCGAGATCCGGCGGTCAGCCGATCAACCCTCTGATGCCGCAGGAACCGGATTACATTCTTGACGTATCCCGACTTCGCGCGTCCTCGAGCGACGATCCCCAGGCTGCGGATCTTGCGCGGAAGGCGTCGGCAACGACGGACGACCCGGCCGGACGTCCCTGGATCGGGGTGCGGTTCAACTGCTGCGGGGTCTACCAGCGCGTCTACCGCAATCCTGAAGGGACGGCGTACGTCGGGCGGTGTCCGCGCTGCGGGCGCGAGGCGCGGGCCCGCGTCGGACCGTCGGGCGTGTCGGCCCGGTTCTTCGTCGCGGAGTAATTGACGACCCAGCCAGCCACCATCCAACCGCGCCCCGTTAGCATCGCCCGGTCTCTAGCCATCCTCTTCTGCCGCATTCGCCGGGTCGACTGCATTTAGATCAACATGAATTTGCAGCTACGCCCGTCCCAACCCTCCCCCTGCGTAAGGCGTCAGACGAATTCATGTAAAGCCCGTTGAAAAACCTGGGGCCGTAGCACCGGACGCACGATCCTCGCCCTGGTTTCCGCAATCCGCGCGGCCGTGTGATCCAGTCATCGACCTCGGTATCGATCGTCTGAGCCTGCATCCGCTGGGTACCCTCCCGCAGAATACCGGTCAGCACGTCCCGTTCGGCACTCGAATCGTCGCGATCGCTTCGTTACCTTCAGACCATCGGCGTACCCCTCTGCCCGTCTTCGGCGGCTCGGAACCCGTTCAAGCCCCGAGAGTACGCCGCCTTTTTTCAGCCGGCCATCTTCGCCAAGCGGGATCGCAAGCTCGATGAGGCCCGGGCGTGTCGGAAGGCTACCTGGTAAGCCGCTCGAACGGCGGTGGCCTGAGCAGAAAAATTGATTGTCGGAGTAGACGAGAAGGGGTATGATAACGACCGGTATGGGCGGAGACTAGGGCAATGGTGGAAACCGACCCGGGGAGCCAGGACCGAAGAGTGGGCAACAGGAAGCCTGCACCGCCCATCTTTCCCATCCCCTGCGGGATTGGGGTCAAAGCGATAAACCCCTCGCGGCGCAGCCGCAAGCCGGCGGACAGGAAACAGTATTCAATCCTGGAGAGGGTCTCCCGGACAGGTGTAACTCAGGAAGGCTGGTTCTCCATTTCAGGCTGAACCGGGACAGGAGGACATCATGAAGATCCAGTGGGTGATGTTGTTTCTTTCTCTTTGCTCCGGATTCGCGCCGCAGGCCGCGGGCGGCATCATTACTGTGTGCGCCAGCGGCCATGGTGATTTTACCTTGATCCAGAAAGCCATCGACGCTGCCGTGGACGGCGACGAGATCATTGTCTGCGATGGCGTGTATCGCGGGCCCGGCAATCAGAACATCAGCTTCCTCGGCAAGTCCATCACCGTCCGCTCCGAAAACGGCGCCGCCGCATGTATCGTGGACTGCGAGCAGACCGCTCGCGGCTTCGTCTTCCTGAACGGTGAGGACTCATCGGCCGTGCTGCGTGGATTCACCCTTCTCAACGGCAAGGCGGACAACGGGGGCGGCGTGCTGTGCCAATCCAGTGCTCCGACGATCGAGGATTGCCGGTTCGAGCGGTGCTCCGCTCCGCTCGGCGGAGGTTTGTACGTTGCGCAGAGCAACCTGAAGATCAGCCGTTGCGTATTCGACAGAAACGATTCCGGCTTGACCGGAGAAGGTTACGGCGCGGGGATGTACTCGCTGGACGCCGAGGTTGAACTGGAGAGCTGTCAGTTCACGAACAATGGCTTTCCACAGGATGGAGGAGGCGCGTTCGTTCAGGGAGGCGCCCTCACGGCCACGGACTGCATGTTCAGCGGCAACTCTGTCGACGACGGAGGCGGCGGCCTGTTCATTCGAGACGCCGGCCTCACGATGCGCAACTGCGACTTCGCCGACAATTTTGCATGGTATGGCGGCGGGCTGGGCGGGTGGACGAATCGTCCCGTCTTTTTGAAGAACACGGAATTCTCGAGGAATGCGGCCCAATATGGAGGGGGAGTAAACGTTGTTGGAACACTCGTAAACTTAATGCAGTGCGACTTCCTCCTCAATCGCGCTTACTCGGATAGCGCCGGTGTCTTGGTCCAGGCGGACCAGCTTGTGATTCGGGGCTGCAACTTCGACCATAACCAGGCCGACTACTGTGGCTCAATCTGCTTCTCCGGCCGGAACGTGTCCATCCGGGATACGACGTTCATTAACTTCACCGGGTCCGTGGAGCTGCGCTCGCAGGAGGCCGAGGTCAGCCGATGCAATTTCAGATCTGCACGTGGTTTGCTGCTAAACAGCACTGATTCAACGGTTCGTCAATGCACTTTCAAGAACTCCGGCGGTAACGAAGGATATGGCGGGGCGATTGAAGTTTATGGCGTCGCGTTAATTGAATCATGCACACTGATCGGCAATCTTGCACTGGGCTGGAGTGGCGGCGCGGTGACGATCTGGGGCACGTGCACCATCGACCGCTGCGTGATGCTGAACAATTCGGCGGACAACTTCGGCGGCGCGATCTTTCACTCCGGCAACACGTTGATCCTGTCAAACTCCCTCCTCGCCGGTAACGATACTGCTTTCGAGACCGGTGGAGCCTTGCACAACGAGGCCTGCGCCTCGATCATCAACTGCACCGTGGTCGATAACCATTCCTCCTACGAAGGCGGCGGCATCTACCACTCGTCAGGCGCCTGCCAGCTGAACGTGGAGAACAGCATCCTCTGGGGCAACAGCGATAAGATCAACGGCGATGGAGAACTGGCACAGATCGCCGGAGACGAAAACGTAGCCGTCGCTTACTCCATCATCCAGGGGTGTTCGTCCTTCTGCTCAGATCAGAGTCAGCACAACTCGGAAAACGATCCCCAATTCGCCGACCTCGACGGGGCGGACAACAACCGGTCCACCGTGGAGGATAATGACTACCGCCCACGTGCATTGTCCCCTCTCGTTGATGCGGGGAACAACCGCGCCGTTCCCTCCAGTGCGACTACGGATCTCGACGGTGCGGATCGCTTTGTTGACGACCACGCGGTTCGCGATCGCGGCAAGGGTCGTTCGCCGGTTGTGGACGTTGGCGCCTATGAGTATGTCGTGCCCGCGTGCACCGGCGGCGAGCAGATCGATCGCGTTAAGTGCAAAGACCGCAACGGTTCGATCTTGCTTATCGTGAGGATGGAAGGCGGAGCGCCGGGCGACACCTACTTGATCAAGCTGGCGGGCGGAGCGAGGCGCAATGGAATCGTGCTTCCCGATGGCGCCGCGCGCGAACGGTTTCACAGTCCGGGTCAAAGCGCTGGGACTGTTTCCGTCACCTGGGGATGCGGTGCTACCTCGGACGTGCCCTATGAGTGCCCGTAGAGACCTTCCCTCGCGGCTCAACGCACAGGAGGTTTCGCAACGGTCGCCCCCATGCGAGAATGACACCTTCTCCGGCGCGATACAGTCTGATGAGGATGGACAGGGCTTCACCATCCGAAACGGTATCTTCGAGAACTGCCGTGCTGAAAGTGGCGGGGCCATCGACCTTGAGAAATACCCGCGCGTGATCGAGGGCTGCGTGTTCAGAAGGAAGGGAACACGGCTGTGAACAATGGCGGGGCGATCTACGTCCATAGCGGTTCCTCGTTGACTATCGAGGATTGCATTTTCGAACCTCTCAGCGAGTCGCCTCATCAGGCCAAGAGCGGTGGCACCATCTACGCGGTGAGCATGACGTTGCTCACGATGCGCAATTGCACGATCAACGCCAGCCGCGCCGAGAACAGCGGCAATGGACATGGCGGTGCGATAAGCGCATACGGCTGCGCATCGGTCGTCATTGAGGATTCCGTGATTTCGAACAACTCATCCGACAACGATGGAGGAGGATGCTGCTTTTTCACGAATGACATCGAACAAGTCACCAATCCCAGGCTCGTTCGATGGGCGGGACCCTCACTTGCCCGTGAGCCGGAAGCGTATCAGTCCGCGTCGAAAGCGGCGAGGAGCGTCCGTGGCGGGCGGGGATGTGCCCATGAGTGGAACCAGGAACACCGTCAGGGATCGTGCCAGCAGCGGCGTCACGGCAGCGCTGTGTTGGCATCCGGCATTTGCAGAACGAATGAGGGTCGGGACACGACGCAGGGCGGCGCGCCCGCAACGTCATGACCACGCTTGCCCGTCGGGAGTGGCGGGAGTAGACTCCCTCGCCGTTCGTGCCTCAAGGCGGGCATGAGCGTCGGCCGATCACGGCGCCGTCACCTGGATTCTACGTCAACGGGCGATGGGCGCCAAGGATTGCGGAGCTGCGGTGCATCCAGAACTTTTCACGATTCCGGGCGTTCAGTACAGCGTCAAGAGCTACGGCTTCTGCGTCATGCTGGGCTTCCTGACCGCGGCGTGGTTCGCGATGCGCCGGGCGGTGCGGGTCAAGGCCGATCCGGACCTGGTGCTGAACATCTCGTTCGTCGGGCTGGTGGCGGGGCTGCTCGGGTCGCGGGTGTTCTACGTCATTCATTACTGGGAGTCGCAATTCGCCGGGGCGGCGAACAAGATCACGGCGATCCTCGACATCAGCCAGGGCGGGTTCGAGTTTCTTGGCTCGGTGATCGGGGCAGTTCCCGCGGTGACGGCGTACCTGTGGTGGAAAAAGGAGTCGATCCGCGTTTATCTCGACATCCTTGCGCCGGGTCTGATGTGGGGGCTGGCGTTCGGCCGGGTCGGGTGCTTCCTGAACGGTTGCTGCTTCGGCGCGCCCTGCGAGGAGGCGTGGGCCGTGCGGTTTCCTTACGGAAGCCCGGCGTTCGTGCATCAGTGGAACCAGCGGCAGGTAACGGTTCCTGCGGAGTTGGTTCTGACCGCGAAGGACCAGCCGCTGGCGACGCTGGTTCCGGCGGCGGCGTTGCGGGTTCCGCTGGAGAAGCTGCAAAGCGCTGTTGCCGCGGCGAGCGCGATCGAGCAGGAGGTGCGGGCGATCGACACCCAGCTTCGTCTCGCGGAGCACGACAAGCTGGGAGAGGAGGACGTCCGCAAGCTCAAGCAGCGTCGGGATCAACTCGTGGCGCAGGCGAGGAAAATCCGTCCGCCCGAGGAAGCGGTGGTTCTTCGTCGGGCGCAGATGCTGCCTTCGCGGGAGCACCCTGAGCGGTTCTCCGTGGCGGAAGGATTCCCTGTGGACGCGGCGCGGACCTCGCTGACGGAACTGGCGGACTTGGCGGCGGGGCTTCGATCTGTCCCGGTGCATCCGGTTCAGATTTATGCGGCGATCAACGCGATGATCCTGTCGGGGGTTTTGTCCTCGATTTTTTATCTGCGGCGGCGTCACGGGACCGTGTTCGGGTGGATGCTGGTCCTGTACCCGATCGCCCGCGTGATGGAGGAGATCATCCGGGCGGACAACCCGCGCGACACCGCCGGACTGACCATCTCGCAGTTCACCGGGCTGCTGATCCTCGCGGTCGGGGCGGGGTACCTTGTCGTCGTGTACCGGTTCCTGCCGCGACTCTCGCCTTATGCGCGCGCGTTCGTGCCTCCGAAACCGGAAGAGAACAGCGCCGTCTGAGTTCAGGGGTGAGCGCAGCGCGTTCTTTTCGAGCGCCGCTGCAGCCGGCATCAAAAGCCACCCGTGTCGGCCCGGCTGCGGATAAGGGCGTCAATCCGTCGGGCCAGCGCCTCGATCCGACTGCGGGGGTGGAGCGCGAAGAAGTACTCCCGGTTCAAGCGAATCTCCCGCGTGCGGGCGGATTCGGCATTCGACGCTTCCGCCGCCCGCGCTGCGGCGACGACCTCCGGGCGCAACGCAAGAAGGGCCTCGCCCGCTCCACGAATGCGTTCGAAGGCCGCCCGTCGGGCGCGGGCGTCGCGCGGGCGGTCGAAGCGGAGACGGACGGCTTCGGCGACGGCGGCGGCGCGCGCCTGAAGGTGGGGCAAGGTTTGCACATCCGGGCGGAAGTGCCGCTGCGGGTTGAAGCGAAGCTCGCGGAGGGTCGGAACGCGCGGATTCAGGTCGGGCGGGGCGCCAGGTGGATCGGGGATCGGCAGTCTGAGCGTCGCGGAGACGCAGAAGTACGCGGGAGGCGCCACGCCGAAGAATCGCTGGATGATCTGATCGGTGATCCGATCGTATTTCGCCCCACCGATGCCGTGAATGAAGACATCGGCGAGAAACACCCGGGCCCACATCGTCAAGGTCAGGGCTCGCGGCCGGATCGCCCACCCGGTTTCAGTCAAGACCCGCTGGAGCACGTCGCAAGGAGGCGACAGCGCCGCGACAGGTACGTCAAAGAGGACGTCATCTTCTGCGATGAGTTCAATGCGGGACTCCCGTCCCCGGGCGAAGCATCGTCGGCGAGGCACATCCGGTCGCGTCAACCAGAAGGGAACTTCGATCCGATCGCCACGGCGCGTGAGGTCCGGGATCGGCCGGTTGCCGCCGCGCACGCCCTGGGTGCGTCGGTATTCAGCAAGTGCGGCGTTATGAATTTCCGCGAACTCGTCGCGCCGAAGCAACACCTCGCCAACGAAGTCGTGCCAGGGAAGGTCGCGGACGCGCAGGTCACGGAGCTTCAGCCCGAGTGCTCGCTCAACGTTGCGCCTTCCTGCCGACATTGCGTCCACCCAGTCCGCCTTGTCGCCGTGCTTCGTCGCACCGGACATGAAGAGGGGCATCAAGGATGACGGCCAGGCATCGCCCAGCAAATCGCGCGTCCGGTCGACGACCCGCGTCAGCGCGTCCGACGTAACGCGCCCGAGGTGTTCGTAGGGGATGCCGGCGCGGACGGGCAGCACCGGAAGGTCTACGACGCCGACGGAGGGGCCGCTGACGACGGGAACGCGCAGGTTCGGCGAACGAGGCACGTCGTTGTCGACCACCAGATTCAACACGGATCCGCCGCAGGTGCCCGCAAACGATGCTGAGGCGATATTCTTTACAAATACGCCGGCATGCATGAACTCGGGCTGGTGTCCGACGACGATCAGCGGCGTTCGATCGTCGTAGCCCAGCGCCGCGCGTGTACGCCGCCGACGATCGGCAAGAGCCGCAAAACCCTTTCCCGGTCGTAGGCCGGTGAAGGCGGCGGCGTTCGCGGCGAACACCTCCTGCCAGCGGGCGGGGGGCGGTTCAAGGAGAAGATCGCCGTCGCCGACGGGTGTCGTCAGCCGGGCGAAGTCGATCATGAGGAGACATCCCTTCCGTCGCAGCACGAGCAGGGTTCGACCGGCGTGCGGATCGGCGTCGCAGAGGGCAAAGCACGCCCGGTTTCAGTCCGGTAGACCTCAAGGTAATGCTTCAGACGGGCGGCCGGATCATCCAGCAAACCGCCGAAGTGACGGTTCGGATCAAGATAGCGAAGCTCGACCGGTATCTCCCGGACCCGAAGTCCGAGGCGCGCAGCCTGCACCCAGAGCTGGATCGGCATCGCGTAACCCGGAACGGTGATATCGAACTTCGGAAGCACCGCCACGCGGTAAGCCTTGAACCCGCAGAAGGCGTCCGTCAGCGTCAGGCCCAGCTCCCGGTTGAGCAAGGCCGTGATGCTTCGGTTGATGCGGCGGCGCTCGGGCGGCGCAGTCTGTCGGGCCTGCGGCGTGTCATGTCCGTCCACGTAGCGCGTTCCGCTGATGATGTCGGCGTCGCCCAGGGCGGCCGCCTCAAGAAACTCCGGGATATGATCCGCCTCGTGCTGACCGTCGGCATCCAGCGTAATCAGCCAGTCATGCCCGCGCCGTGCGGCAAAGCGGAATGCGGTCGCGAGGCTCGCGCCGTAGCCGCGATTCTCCGGGTGGGTAATCACGTGGGCGCCGTCGATGGCGCGCAGGAGGGCGGGGGTGTCATCCGTCGACCCGTCGTCGACGACCAGGATGTCGCGGATCTGCCGCCGGACGGCGTCCAGGACGGCGCCGACGTTGGATTGCTCGTTGTAGACCGGTACGGCGACCAGAGGCTTGCAAGGCACGGCATTTCCCCTTTATCTGGAGGGACACCGGGGCGGAAGCCGCCGGCCCTCCTGCATCAAACCCGGGAGGTTTTTTCGTCCGATATCCAGAACGAGCGGACCTCCCGATCGTCTTGGATGTCCGAACCAGCGGAAAGGTAAGCGACATGACACAAAGGCCGCGAATTCACTGTTTCCGGCTGGCTCTGGCGATTCTAGGACTGACCTGCGCCTCTTGCCAACCCGTGAGCCGCCTTGCGGCGGAGAACCTGGTTGAGTCGGGCGATCGGCACCTTGCGCGAAACAATCTCGACGCCGCGATCCGCGAGTTTCAGCGGGCCTCTGCCTGGGATCCGAAACTCTCGACGCCTTTTTCGCGGCTGGGAGCAGTCTACCGAAAGCTGGGCGATTACGACCGTGCGATTGAGCAGTTCGTTGAGGCGGTGAGGCGCAACCCCTTCTCGTTTAAAGATGTGCTTGATCTTGCGCATCTTTATTTTAGAACTCGGCGACTCGCAGAAGCTACGAAAGCATATTTACACGCGGTTGAGTTACGCCCGGATAATGCCGAAGCGCGGGTCAACCTCGGGGTCTGTTATCAGGAACTGGGGGATTACGCACAAGCGGAGGCGGCATTCCGCAAGGCCGTCGAACTTCAGCCGGACGCACCCTTTGCCCTGGTGAATCTCGGCGTCGCGTGCGCGGCGCAGGGGAAGTATTACGAGGCGATCCGGGCGTACAAGGACGCGTTGGAGCGAGACGCCAACCAGCCGCGGGTTCTCGTCAACCTGGCGAACGCCTATCTAAAGCAGGATCGTTTGCTGCTGGCGCGGGAATCGCTGGAGCAGGCGGTTCGGATTGATCCTGAATATGCCGAGGCGCTGGAGGCGTTGGGGTATTGTCACTTTCTGCGGAAGGAATATGACTTGGCGCTTGAGGCGTATCAGAAGGCGTTGATTCAGGATCCGAGACGTCCGCGGTGTCATGCCGGGTTGGGCTCGATCTTCATGTTGAGGCATTTGAGTGATTCTACCAATGTAGAAGGCAAGGAGCGGGCGATCGAACACTGGCACCGGTCGCTGGAGCTGGATTCGAATCAACCTCGGATCCGACAACTGATCGCGAAATATCGGGGGCAGGGGGCGACGAAGGACGAGACGGGGGTGCTTTCGGGGGTGTTAGAACCGTAACTGGACTTAGGTTGTGAAAAACTCCGCGGGAACTCGGTCGCGGGATGGCGCGAACTCCCGGCGGAGCTGCGCGTCTAATGAGGATCGGATTGCGAGGTCTGACCGGAGCGGTTGATTGACCGGTCGAACCTGAAAGGGATAATCAGGGCAATATCGCCAGCCGAGGAAAGACGCGGATGTTCCGCGTAGGTGAGGGGCGGCCGGCGCGGGTATGAGGAGAAACCACCGTGGCAGCAAAGGGCGGCTCAAGCGGGGGCAATAAGAACACCGTGATGGGGGCGGTTCTCGGGGTACTGGTGCTGGCGATCGCCGGCGTCTGGTGGATGAACAGCGGCGGAGACGAAGAAGAACCGGTGCAGGAGACGCCGGTCGTGGAGACGGCTGCACCGGAAGCGGGGGCGCCTAAGGCCGCCGGTCGCGCACCGGACCGCGATGTGCAGCGCGAGCGTGCGGCGGAGGAGCCCGCACCGACGCGACAGCCGAGCGATGACGGTGAACGCGCGCCGACGCGTGGTCGCAACCAGCCCGCGCCGGAGAAGCTGAATACGGCGCCGCCGGCGTAACGACCGGGCGACGATCATCGCGAAGGAGTGACAACTACCGACGAAGGAAACCTTCGTCGTCGAAGAATCTTCAGGGACGGCATGCTCTGTCGAGCTCGCCGTCCCTTTTTGTCGCGCAGGGGTTTTGCGCGTAGTTGCGGTGCGGGTCCGCCGGTACGATGGCAGGCGATGAGCGCGGTCGTCCAGGTCAACGACGTTCACAAGCGGTTCAAAGCCGGGGAAGCGGCTGTGACGGCGCTGGACGGCGTGAGCCTGATCGTCAACCGAGGCGAATTCGTAGCGGTGATGGGTTCGAGCGGATCAGGGAAAAGCACGTTGCTGCATCTGATGGGCGGACTGGACCGGCCGACGTCCGGGGAGATTCTGATCGACGGCGCCGATCTGGCGCGCATGCCCGACCGCGAGCGGACGCTTTTCCGTCGCCGTCGGATCGGGATGGTGTTTCAGTCGTACAACCTGCTGCCGACGTTGACGGCGCTGGAGAACGTGACGATCCCGCGGATGCTGGAGGGCGTGAACGGACAGGATTGCGCGGATCGAGCGCGGTCGCTGTTGGGCCGGGTGGGGCTGTCCGGACGGCTGACGCACCGTCCGCAGGCGATGTCGGGCGGGGAGCAGCAGCGGGTGGCGGTGGCGCGAGCGCTGATGATGAACCCGGCGATCCTGCTGGCGGATGAGCCGACGGGAAACCTGGACTCAAAGCACGGCGAGCAGATCTGGCGCTTGCTGGCGTCGCTGGCGAGGCAGGACGGGACGACGGTGGTCGCGGTGACGCATGAGGCGCGGGGTGCGGCGTTCGCCGACCGGGTCGTCGTGTTGCGGGACGGTCGGGTGGCGGGCGAGTTTTCGCCGGGCGGAGAGGAGCATGCGTCGCTGGTGGCAGCTCGGTACGCGGAACTGGTCGGTTGACCGGGGTCCGGCGGTCGCCACGGTGGTGGTGATGGCGCTGGGCGTGGCGATCGTGCTGGCGATCACGTCGTTCTACGAATCCGCGCTGACGATGATCCGCCGCGAGGTGGTGACGCGCTGGCTGGGGGAGTCGCACCTGAGCCTTGCGCCGCCCGGCGCGCACTGGGGACAGCTCGAAGCCTCGTTCGCCGAGAAGGTCGCGCGGATTGACGGCGTCCGGGAGGTAACGGCGAAGCTGATCCGCCGGGTCGTCGTGCTTCCGAAGGCGCAAGAGGAAGTCGGTCCGGATCACCGGGTCCACTGGATCGAGATCATCGGGATCGATCCGGCGACGATCGCGCCGTTCTGGACGCCGTCGGGCTTGACGGGCCGGATCCCGGGGGCGGACGAGCGCGGGGCGCTGGTGATGGAGAAGCCCCTCGCGGATGAGCTGGGGTACGCGCTCGGCGACACGGTCGAGCTTGCACCTTATGACACGGCGCCGCCCACGCCTTTTACGATCACGGGGCTGATCGAGAGTCGGCGCGTCGCCGAGTTCCAGCATCCGATCGTCTACGTTCACATCGCCGATCTTCAGGCGCTGAAGCGCCAGCCGGGACAGGCGACGGTGATCGAGGTGCGCGTCAACGACCCGTCGCAGGAGGGGCTGAGGCGGTGCGAGGCGGCGCTGCGCGACCTGATCCGGCGCGAGATTCAGCCTTATGAGGTTCACTCCGCGGCGACGCGCCTGGCGCAGTTGGACGAGGCGGAGCGGATCACGCGGCTGATCGTCGTGCTGGCGGCGTCGGTGACGCTGCTTGCGGCGTTTTTCATCATGCTGACGACGACGAGCGCGGCGCTTTACAAGCAGAGCCGCCTGCTGGGCGTGATGCGCTGCGTCGGGTTCACCCGCGCGCAGATCGCGGGGCTGGTGGCGGTACAAACGACGCCGCCGACGGTGCTGGGGGCGCTGCTGGGCGTGCCGCTGGGGTGGGGGCTGGTGCGACTCGGACTGCTGCTGGCAGTGGAAGTCAAGTTCGAGGGCAACGAGGCGGCGGGGTGGGAGGTTCCGCTTTCGGCGTGGGGCGTGCGGATCGCGATGACGGCGGCCGGAATTGTCTGGGCGTTGAGCCAGGCGATCCTGATGACGCAGGTGTGCTCGGTTTCGCCGATGCGCGCGGCGACGCCTGAAGCGCGTCCGGCGTCGCGGCGGCTGTTGTGGGCGACGTTTGGCGCGGGAGCGTTGCTGATCGCGGTTCACGAGTACCTCACGCACGGCGGGATGAACCCGGCGCACTGGACGCGCGGTCCCGGGATTTTTGCGGGGATGTTGACGCTGGTGATCGGCTTTGTCCTGACGGCGCCGGCGGTGGTGTCGTTGCTCGGGTCGGCGTTCGCGGCGGTGGGAGGCGGACTGCTGCTGCTGCGTCCTGCGCTGTCACGGGACCAGGTGGGGAAGTCGCCGTGGCTTTCGGCGTGCGTGTGCTGGGTTCTGATGGCGGGGTTGTCGCTGATCGTGTTCACGGCGGTGCGGTCGCAGGGCATCCTCGTGTTCTGGGATTTTCCGAGCCGCCTGCCGGAAGGTTTTGTCTGGACGTACGATCACGTGCCGTATTCGGCGGTGGAGGCGGCGTCGCGTCTGCCCGGGGTCGGGAAGATGACGGTGACGACGGACGTGGACTGCACGATCGAGCCGGTGCGGGCGGACGGTTCGCGGCAGAACCCGCTGCTGACGGCGATCTTCGACAAGCTGACGCGGCCGGTCTACGTCGCGGGGGACGTGGACACGTTCCTCGATCTGGCGAAGCTGGGCTTTGCGGAAAGCGACACGGAGGAAATCCGATCTCTGATGCACGCGGGCGGGCACGTGCTCGTGCCTCCGCAGACCGCCCGGTCGAAGGGCATTCGCAAGGGCGACCGGGTGCGGGTGACGATCAACGACATTTCGCGCGAATTCGTGGTGGCGGACGTGGTGCAGTCGCCGGCGCTGGATCTGGCGGTCAATTTTTTCGGTGCGGAGAATTACATGCAGTTCGCCGCGTCGAGCGCGGTGCTGGGGACGCGTGAGGATCTGGTCAAGCACTTCGGGGTGGACCGCGTGGCGATGATGATGTGCAACTTCCGGCTCGAACCGTCGGACGTTCCCGAACTTTTCCGGGTGGAAGATCCACCGTCAGAATCTTCACCGCGGGAGGTCGCGCGTCTTGCGCTGGAGTGGCTGCCGCGGCTGCCGGAAATCCGCGAGGAGTGGTCGGGGTTCGAGAGCGAGGTTCTCGCGTGGGCGTCCTCCGCCGAAGGGATGCCTCCCGCGGGCGCGGTTCCGGCGCTGGAACGTTTCCGCCGGGCGTTCGGGTATATCTGCCGACGGTGGGAGAATACGCTTCCGGAAGAGCGTTGGAAGGCGTTCCGCGAGCGGCTGGTGCTGATGAACATCGCGTACACCCTGGAGCGTCCGGACGCGATCGTCGGGTCGATTTCGCGGATGCGTGAGATGCTGGAGCGCGACTTGCGGCGGGGCGTGACGCTGATCACGTGGGCGCCGACGTTCGCGCTGGCGGTGGCGTCGCTGGGAATCGCGAACCTGATGATGGTGCGGGTGCGGATGCGGGCGAAGGCGATCGCGATGCTGCGGGCGGTGGGGATGACCCGGTCGCAGACGCTGCGGCTTGTGTTCAGCGAGGCGGTGACGCTGGGGCTGCTCGGGTCGGTGACGGGGGTGGGGCTGGGGTTCGCGCTGGCGCGTTTTGCGAACGCGATTTCGCTGTCGGTGGCCGGGGTCGAGGTTCCGTGGATCATTCCGTGGGGGACGATCGTCAAGGCGGTGCTGGTGACGTTGTCGGTGTGCGTTTGCGCGGCGATCCAGCCTGCCCGGACGGCGGCGAAGGACAACGTTCTGGAGGCGCTTCAGGTCGAGTGAACCTCCGTCGGCGCGCTGCGCGCGAAGCTTGAGGGTCACGGAATCCGTGCAGACGCGGAGCGAAGGCGTAACGTGAACGAAGGGATCGTACTCCTGGGCGTGGGTCTGGTCGCCGGGGTGGCGGGAGGTTTGTTCGGGATCGGCGGAAGCATTGTCATGATCCCGGCGATGACGTGGCTGCTCGGACCGGATCAGCACCTTTACCAGGCTGCGGCGATGATCGTGAATTTCTTCCTCGTCCTGCCTGCGGTGCGGCATCATGTGCGCGCTGGCGCGATCGACCGGGGCGTGATCTCGCGGCTGATTCCTCCGGCGCTGGGAGCGATGATCGTCGGAGTGTTGCTGAGCGAGCTGTCGTATTTCAAGGGCGAGGGGGAGGCGGTGTTGCGCCTGCTTTTCGGGGCGTTCGTGCTGGCGTGCGCGGGCGTCGAGGCGGCGCGGCTTGCGCGACCTGGCGGTTCCGGGACTGGGGGCGAGTCGGCGGCGGCGCTGACGTGGCCTCGCGCCGTTTTTGTGGCGGTGCCGACGGGCGTCATCGGAGGCATGCTGGGGGTCGGAGGCGGCGTGGTGGCGGTGCCGATGCAGCGGCGGTTTCTCGGGATGAAACTGACGACGGCGATCGCGAACTCGTCGGCGACAATCGCGGCGACGAGCGTCGTCGGCGCGGCGGTCAAGAACTGGGCGGTGCTCACGGAGGGCGCGACGCACGCAAGGTCGCCTTTTCTGCTGGCGGCGCTGCTGATCCCGACGGCGATGGCGGGCAGTCTTTTCGGGGCGTCGCTGGTGCATCGTTTGCCGAGGCGAAAGCTGGCGATCGGGTTTGTGATGCTCCTGATCTACGTCGCGGGACGGATGATTCACGGCGCGGCGGGCGTGCTTCTGACGTGATCCGCCGGGCGGTCCCGGGTTCCGACGGGCGCGGCTTGATGCCGGCGAGGCGCGTTCCTTCAAGGTCGGGCGGGGCATCGCCGATGATCTGATGACGCCGCGCGGCGCGGCGGGAGTTGCACATGCCGTCGGACCCGCTCGTCAGCGTGATCGTTCCCACCTACCGCGCGTCGCGGACGCTCGCCCGCTGCATCGACTCGGTGCTGGCGCAGACGTTCACCGGGTGGGAGCTGATTCTCGTCGAACAATCCGGCGCGGGAGCCCCGGAGCGCGCCGCCGCGGTCGAGATTGTCCGGACGACGCGGCGCCGGATGCGGAACCCTGAGCGACTTCGCCTGATCGAGCAGGAGAACACTGGGGCGTCGGGAGGGCGGAACCGCGGGATCGAGGAGTCGCGCGGAGCGTTCGTCGCGTTTCTGGACGCGGACGACGAATACCTTCCCGGGAAACTGGAGCGTCAGTTGGCGCTGTTCCGGTTGCGGCCGGAGTTGGGGCTGGTTTTCGGCGACTACGCCTTTGTCGATCTTGAAGGGCGGCGGCACGAGAGCGTGTTCGACGAGCTTGCGCCTGAAGCGCGGCGGGTTCCGTCGCAGGAGATCGCCCCGGGACTGCGCGTGTGCAGTCCGGATCTTTTCCGCCATCTCGCCCGGCAGTATTTCATCGCGACAATCGTCGGGATGGTTCGGCGTGAAGTGCTGGCGGACGACCTTCGTTTCTCGACGGCGCACCGTTACGCGGAGGAGTGGCTTTTTTATCTCGAGATCGTGCGCCGGACGCGAGCGGGTTACGTAGACGAGCCGCTGTGCCTGCATCATCACGTCGCCGGCAGCGCGTCGCGCACGTCGAAGTCGGAGAATCTTACAAACCTCGCAAGTCTTGTGGAGGAGATGTTGCAGCGGTTTGCGGACGCGGATCGGGAAACGCGTGCCGAAATTCGTCGCCGTCTGGCAGGAGTCCGCGGCGACCTGGCGATGTCCGCGTACGCTCGGGGCGAGCACCGGGTCGCGGCGCTGGAGTGGGCGCGGAGCCTGCACCGGCGCGCGGACGCGCGCGTCCTGGCGCGCTGTATTCAGGCCGCGCTGCTGAGTCTGCGCCCGCGGGTTCCGACCGCGCCCTGACGCGGCGGTCCGCGTCTTTCCGAGCGTCAGCGTCGCTCGCCCTGAAACGATCGGTACCAGGCGACGTAGTCGGCGATGCCGTCTTCGAATCTGATGCGCGGTTCGTACCCGAGTTCGGCCCGGGCGCGGGATACATCCGCGTAAGTGACGTCGACGTCACCAGGGGGCTGGGGGTGACGCTCGATCCGGGCCGGTTTTCCAAGAGCTTCGGCGATCACGTCGATCATGCGGCGCAGTTCGATCGGGCGGGATTCGCCCAAGTTATAAATGTGAAACCCCGAGCAGCGGTCGATCGCGCGGGTCAGACCGTCGAGAATGTCGTCAATGTGGGTGAAATCGCGGCGCATCGACCCGTCGCCGAACATCGGGACGACCTCCTCCCGGTCGATCAGGGACGTGAACTTGGCGATCGCCAGATCCGGCCGGCAGCGCGGACCGAACACGGTGAAAAATCGAAGGCACGTGACAGGCAGTTGATACAGGTGGTGAAACGTATGACAGATCAGTTCGCCGGCCTTTTTCGTTGCGGCGTAAGGGGAGATCGGATGATCGACGGGGTCGGACTCGCTGAAGGGGACTTTGCGGTTGTTGCCGTAAACGCTCGAGCTGGAGGCGAAGATGAAGCGCCGGCAGCCGAACCGCCGCGCGCAGTCGAGAAGGACGACGGTCCCGGTGATGTTCACGTCGGCATAAAGAAGGGGATCCTGGATCGAGGGGCGGACGCCGGCGCGGGCCGCCAGATGCACCACGGTGTCGAAGCGGTGGTTCTCAAAGAGCGTCTGCATCGCTTGCGCGTCGCGGATGTCGGCTTCGACCAGGGTGACCCGGGGAGACTGGAGCGAGCCGGAAAGATTAAGCCGCTTTCGGGCGGGATCGTAGAACGAGTCGAAGTTGTCCACGATAACGACGCGGCGTCCCTCGCGCACACATCGGTCGACGAGGTTTGATCCGATGAAGCCCGCGCCGCCGGTGACCAGCATCGTTGACATGCCCGATCCTGCCTCCGAGGGGCATCGCGCGGGCGGGATCCGTCCGTCGGTCCCGACGCGCGTGCTCGTTGTGCGGTTATACCACTCCGCCGCCCGAGCGACACCCGCGCGATGCAATCCAGGATCCGCCTGCTACAATTGGCGCAAAGGGGCATGCGACGCGCGCCCGTTTTACCCGTCATTCAAGGTTGATGTCATCGAAGCCGGTCATAACGCAGGAAGTCGCGGCGCCGCCCGCGCGAGCGGACGACGCGCATAAGGGCGATGTCGGGCGGGTTCTGATCATCGGCGGTTGCGACGGTCCGGTGAGCATGTTCGGAGCACCGGCGCTGGCGGCTCGGGCAGCGTTCCGTTGCGGGGCGGGGTTGGTGCGGGTGGTTGCGCCCGAGCGGGTGAACCCGGTGGTGATGACGCTGGTTCCGATGGCGACGACGCAGACGCTGCCGGCGGGATCAGGGGATTGCGCAAAAGAGTTGAGGACGATCTGCGAACGCTTCGAGGCCGACGTCGTGGCGTTGGGGCCGGGGCTGGGCGACTCTTTGTCCGCGTCCGCGGTGGTCGAGTTCGTTCAGAGTTGTCGCGTTCCGGTTGTACTGGATGCGGACGGATTGAACCGGCTTGCAGAACACGGGCGTACGAAGCTCCAAGACGCGGGTCGGATCGTCATGACGCCGCACCCCGGGGAGGCGAGGCGACTGCTCGGGACAGGTCCGATCGGGTCGGATTCGCCTGCCCGGCAGAAGGCGGCTGCGGATCTTCACGACGCATTCGGAGCGGTGATCGTTCTGAAGGG
>BOJX01000006.1 GCA_016860685.1 Planctomycetota bacterium | reverse complement strand
CCGGACGTCTCGAGCGCGACGATCTCGACGTCCACGCCTCGTTCCCGAAGACGTTCCGCCACGTGTGTCGCCTGCCACATCGCCAGGCGGCTGCGGCGCGTGCCGAGACGCACTCGATGAGCATCACTGCCCGCGCGAACGCCGCGCGGCGGCGGGGAATCCTCGAATCCGGCGCCTTCAGACAACCCCTCGACGGCAAGGGCAGCGATGATCCGCTCGATGCCCGGAAGGCGACCGATCGCCTCGTCACAGACAATCCAGCGGTCGTCCAGTCTGGCTGCGGCGAGTCCTGACGGAGATTCGGCGGAGTCGGCTTCCTTCGCCGAAAGTCCCAGACGCTGCGGAATGTCGCTCGTCGCGTGGTACGCGCCGCCGATCAGAAAGGGGAGAACGACGAGGTCATACCCGCGCAGCCGTCGCGGCGCATCCTCGATGTGCAGGTCTTCGTCGAGGTACGCGGGAATGCAGGAGACGCAGCGCTTCTGACGGGCAAGCCGCAACGCCAGCATGACGGTGGCGCGGCGGCTCTCCGGATGGCGCGACGTGCCGTGCCCGCACACGACGGCGACGGTCCGCTGCGGGTCAAGATTGTAATCGTCGATCAAGGCACGGAGGCGATCCCCGGCAAGCGTGGCGATGTCCGCATGCGTACCCAGCGGGGCGGTCAAGGAGAAACGCGCCGGAGCCGCGAGGCGGGCGGCATGAACTTCCTCCGCCAGCAGGTTGTGAAAGTACCCCTCGCTGGTCATCACCGGAACAACCACCGCGAAGTCGCTCGCCGCGGCGCGGAGGGCGTCCCGCCACGAAGGCTCGCCCAGCCGGAATGCCGCCAACCCGACGTCGAATCCGATCTGTTCCGCCACCTGCTTCGCCGTCTTCCGCAACACGGCGTTCGCGTCGGATTCGTCGCCGCCGCCGTGCGCCGCGAGAATCAAGGTTTGAGTCATCCCGCCACCCTCCGTTCCGGCGCGCCGACAGCGGTTTCATCCGCACGGACGGCGTCGCCTCGTTCTACCGCGGGCGACCGCGCCAACGATCCGGCGCGACCGCGCCGCCGTCGATTTTCGCACCAGCGCATGAAGCGCACCTGCTCCTCATCAAGAAACACCGCGGCCCGCGCCTTCACCGCATCGACCACGGACCCGCCGTCCGGTCCGGACCGTCCGGCGAGGCCCTCGAGATCCAGCAGTTCGACGCCCGGCAGCCGCGCGACGTCCGGTTCGACGTTGCGCGGCATGCCGAGGTCGATGAGGAGGGGGATGTTTCGTAAGTTGCAGGCGCCACGCTGCCGCAGGGCGTCGCGGACGATCGCCGTCGTCAGCAGGGGCGTCGTCGATGACGTGCAGGCGACAACAAAGTCAGCCGAAGCGAGTTCTCCCGCGACGGAATCAAGATCGACCGCGCGCCCGGCGACCCGCGCCGCAAGCTCCCCCGTGCGCGACGCATGCCGCCCGGCGACGACGATCCGCAACCAGCCGACGTCCTTCACGGCTTCCAACGTCTCAGCGGCCATCGTTCCGCTGCCGATCACCAGCAAGGACCGGGGACGCCCGTCTGACGCCGCACGATCCCGCAGCAGTCTCGCGGCCTGTCCGGTGAAAGAAGAAGCGACCTGCCGAATTCCGGATTCATTGCGGGATCGGCGCCCAGCGCGGACCGCGGAGCGAAAAAGGGCGGAAAGGATCGGACCGGTCGTTCCGAGGCGCTGAGCGTTCGTCAGGCAAGCGCTGACTTGGCCGAGCACGTGATCCTCGCCCAGCATCGGCGAATCCAGCCCCGCCGCCACGCGGAATAAGTGCGCCACGACGCGGTCGCCGTGAAGGATCATTGCATGACGACGCAGCGCCGGGATCGGCATCCCGCTTCGGACGGACAGGAGCGCGAGGATCGGCACGATGCCCGGTGCGGCGGGGGCGTCCGCATTCTGCACGTCGACGGCAGAGCACGCTTCGACGGCGAGAAACGTCTCGAACCGCCCGCACGTGCGCAGAACGGCGCTTTCCCCGGCGAAAGCCCGCACTTGCCGCGCATACGCCTCGATCTCGCCCGCGCAAGGCGTGATGCGCTCGCGGACGCTCAGCGGCGCCGTGCGGTGCGTAAATCCGATGTACGTCAGCCCGATCACCAGCCGTTGTCTCCGGAATCGTGTTGCTCAACAAAGCCGCGCCCGACTGCTCGTTACGTCGCGCAGCAAGGACAAGGGTGAGGAAGCGGTTTCCTGCGTTGTCGATCCGCAGGTCTTGCGTCGACGTCCCGAGGTTCGCCGTCCCGGTCGCTGCGCAGAACCGCACCGCCGTCACCGGCCCGCAAGCCGAATCTGCACCAGCCCCCGCGTCTCATCTTCCTTTCCCGTGATTTTCCACCGCGATTGCGCCGGCGCGAGCAGACGCTGGTAATAATCCCCCAGCGACTCCCCGACGCCGCGATCCCGCGCCCACGCTTCCAGCAGCGGACGCAACGTCGGAACCAGCGCCTCGGTCGCAACATCCGCCGCAAAAAGGTCCGCCATCCGAATCCCCGCCAGGTTACCCCCCACGTAAACGTGATAAACGTCGGGTTTGCGTCCCACGAAAGCGATGTCCGCCGTATAAGGCCGCGAGCACCCGTTAGGACAACCCGTCATGCGCATCGTCAGCGGCGCGTCACGCAGCCCCAGCCGCGTCAGTTCCGCCTCGAAGGCGTCCACCACCGACGGCATCAGCCGCTCCGACTCCGCCATCGCCAGCCCGCATGTCGGCAGCGCGGGACACGCCATCGAATACCGCCGCGCAGCCGAGAGTTCTCCCGCGAGGCGCACGCCGTGGTCGCGCAGCAGCCCCTCGACTCGCGCCACCTGCGCCTCGGTCAGGTCCGTCAGGAGCATGTTCTGATGCGGCGTGAGGCGAACGCCCGGGCGAAGCTCCCGCATGATCGTACGAAGCGCCGAGCGCATCCGGCATCCGTCGGAGTCGATGATTCTCCCGTTCTCGATGTAAACACCGTGAAAGTACCGACCGTCGCTCTGTTGATGCGTGCCCAGATGATCATCGCACGCCGGCTCCGCCAGGACGACCGGCGGATGCAGCGGGAAGTTGACATATCGCGCATACGCCTCGCGGAATCCGTCAAGACCCCACTGCTCCAGCAGGTATTTCAGCCGGGCGTGGCGCCGATCGACACGGTTGCCGTAATCGCGGAACACGGCGCAGACGGCGCGGACCGCCTCGACGGCATGCGCCGGTTCAATGAACGCGACGGTCTGTCCCAGGGCGGCAAACGTGTCCGGCTTGTTGTGCGTCATCCCCAGCCCGCCGGCGACGACGAGGTTGAACCCGCGGATCGCCGCACCCTCCGTGATCGCCACCAGTCCGCAGTCGTACGAGTACACGTCGATGCAGTTGTCCGACGCCAGCGCGATCCCGGTCTTGAACTTGCGCGGCAGGTACCGGTCTCCGTAAAACGGCTCTTCCCCCTCGGTCGTGGCGACCTTCTCCTCGTCAAGCCAGATCTCGAAATACGCCTTCGATTGCGGACGCAGATCGCGGGCGATCGCGTCGGCAAGCTCCCGCAGATGCACGTGATCACGGTCGGCCAGCGGCGCGGGACAGGTCATCACGTTCCGCTCGACGTCCCCGCAGGCCGACAGCGTCGTCAGCAGCGACCGGTTCACGGCGGCGATCGTCTCCTTCAGGTCGTGCTTGAGCACTCCGTGAAACTGAATCCCCTGGCGCGTCGTCACGCGCATCGACCGGAACTCATGACGATCCACCAGTTCATCCAGGCGCAGGTATTGCTCAGCGGAGAGCGCCCCGCCGGGAATCGCCAGCCGCACCATGAACATCGTCTTCTCGCCCAGCCCCGCTTTCCGCCGCTCCTGACGCACGTCGCGGTCGTCCTGCTGGTACACCCCGTGAAACTTGAGCAGGCTGGCGTCCGCCTCGTCGAACGCCGGTGCATCGGCGCGGAGCGTCTCGGCGATCGTGCCGCGCAGGTGACGCGAGGCCTTCTTGTGTCCCTCGACTTTCGATTCCGCCTTGTTCTGATCTTCGCTCATGCGCTTATCGTCGCCTCAAATGCCCGCGCCACCGTGCAGACCGCATTCCGTCTTCTCAAAATC
The DNA here is from genome assembly GCA_016860685.1 of Planctomycetota bacterium. Lineage (GTDB taxonomy): Bacteria > Planctomycetota > Phycisphaerae > UBA1845 > UBA1845 > JABWBH01. Next base: position 58,814 of record BOJX01000006.1, on the reverse strand, counting down.
CACCCAGCGCCCCGCACGCGTGTACTCCCCGAGCTTCGATCCTTCGACCGGTTTGGTGCAGTGGGTGCAGCCGATCGTCGGGTAGCCCTGCTCGTGCAGCTTGTTGTAGGGAACACGGTTCTCCCGGATGTACGTCCAGACCCGCTCCCGCGACCAGTGCGTCAACGGGTTGAACTTGAGCACCTGGTACTTCCAGTCCCACTCCATCACGTTGATGTTCGCACGCGTCGCCGACTGACTGCGCATCAGTCCCGTGATCCAGACGTCCACGCCCGCCAGCGCGCTGATCATCGGATCCACCTTGCGGATCTGGCAGCACAACGTCGGATTCGTCCGCCACAACTGCGGACCGTGCCGCCGCTCCTGCTCCTCGGGCGTCAGCGTCGTCCCCCGGTTCTCGAAACGAAGGTGCGGGTAGCGCCGGATCATCTCATCGCGCAGGGCGTACGTTTCGGGAAAGAAAAACATCGTGTCCAGGTACACGACGGTCAGCGGACGCTGCTCCCGCGCCACCATGTCGATCAGGGCGCAGCCCTCCATCCCGAATGAAGTGGTCAGAACCACCTCATGATTCGCGAAGCGCCGCAACGCCCACGAAATCAACTCCTGCGTGGGGGTCAGCTCTCCCAGCCTCGACAACCCCGGCACCGTTTCCCGCGGCGACGCGCGGTCGCCGTCTCCGATGTCAATTGACACGGATGCGTCTTTCATTCTCGGTCCTTCCGAACTCTTCAGACCCCGCCGGTCCGGGCGCAACAAGAAAGCCCGCGGGACACGTCCCGCGGGCTTGAACATCACCTGGTTGTTGAGTCGGTGAGTGCGTTGCCGCTAGGTCAGTGTCCCCCCTGTTAACGGCGGACAACAACCGCAACAACACATGCAGACCCCCTGCGCGACCGGATACCGCGCCGAAACGGGCGCGGGACCGAGAACATGCTGGAATCCGCTCAGACTCATACTCGATGAGAGCTTATACGACGGTCCAACCGATGTCAAGGGGTGCCCCGGAACCCCGGAATCCGGACGGACCTCCCGAAAACCGACCGCGGTAGTCCGCCGCCGACAGGGTCTCAAGTTACAATGCCTCCCACCGTGAACGTCGAACCGACGGACGTAGAACTTCTGGCGCAAATCAACGCGGGGTCCGAAGACGCGCTTCGCACCCTGATGCGCCGCCACGACGCCCTGATCCGGTACACCGTCTTTCGCTTCTCTCGTGACCGCTGTCGCGCCGATCCCGCGTGGCTCGACGACATCGCCGCCTCCTGCTGGGCGGCGCTGGCCGAGAGGGTGCGGTCCGACCGGGCAGTACCCGACAACCTGCCCGGCCTGCTCGTCACGCTCGCGCGGAACCGGACGATCAGTGCCGTGCGAACCGAGGATCGCGCGATCGCCAGAGCCGTCCGATATGCACAGCAGCGGACCTCCGAAAACGACTTATCCGATGATGCTTCCACCATCATCGAGCGCTTCGAGGAACTGAACCGCCTCCGTGAAATCCTCGCCGGCCTGGAGGAGCCGGATCGTCGGGTACTGGCTGAGCTGCCTCTGATTCTGGATCGACGGTGGACCGAGGCCGCCCGACGGCTCGACATGCCGGAATCCACCCTCCGATCCGTCTGGGCGACCCTCAAGGACAAGATTCGAGCCGGGTGGCCTGACCGGTAAACGAGTCGATCCGTGACGCAGATTCCTTTCCGGGGGGCATCCAGCCGAACAAGGACGCCGCTGCAATACCGAACCACCCCCTTCAGGAAGCGGGCGTTTCGCGCCTCGCGGCGTCGGCGGCGACAGATATTACGGCGCTGCCGGGCGCTGGGGGTTCATCCGGTCGCCGAGCACAAAGTCATGAAGCAGGGAAGAGATCAACGCGACGCCGAGGCGATCCTGACCGAGCTTCTTGAGGCCCAGTCCTGCGGCGTCTTCGCGCCAACGCCGGTGGACAAGGTTCTTGCCCGCGCCACCAGTCAACATGCGGTTCGCGTGGTCCCAACCCGCCGGCGACGGGGGCGTCTGCTGCTGACGGGCGGCGGCGTCCTGGCGGCAGCCGCCACCCTGCTACTGTGGATCACCTTCCGCGGAGGATTCTCAGTCGAACCCGACTCCGGCGGCGCTTTGAGCCCTCTCGCAGGCGGAAACCCGACCGGCACAACGAGTCAGCAGCGGCTCTCTCTGTTGAAGTTCCCCGAGTGCTTCAGCGGTCCCGGCATGCTCGTCGATGCCTCCTGCCGCCCCTACGACCTCGACGGCGACGGCGACATCGACCTGGCCGATTTTCACCGCCTTCAGGTTTCGGCCACAACCGACGCGCGGCAATAATAACACGCTGTCTCAAGACCGTACCGCAACCGTGTGCGAGCGGGCGCCCCTCCTACCGCACCGCGACCGTGAGGGAGCGGATTCTTTGACATTGCGGGGATCGTCGTCGTGAGCGCGGTACTGGGCGTTTCCCGCGCGACCGGACCGACGCCGACGATCCCCGAGGCCACGCGAGGATGAAGTCGCCGACGTTCGCGCCGAGGATATGATCCTCGTCGAAGGAGAACCGCCCGATAACCCTTTCTCGCCGTCGCGATTCCCCTGCTAAGCGTGGACGCGTCGACCCGCACCTGCGCGCAGATGATTTGATCTGCGCGATAACGCGCAAACCCGGAATCCATCACCGTATCCGTCTGCTGCCGGTTCGAGCCGGACATCTTTTGTTGTATGATGTGCTCCCGGAAAGGGAAGGAGGCAGACAGGTGATTCGGGAAAAGCTCGCAGCATGTTGTCGATCGCGATGCGGCATCATCCACGCGACCACTGTAGCGGTGGTGGTGGGGGTCGCGACACCGGTGGTCTGGGCCGGCGGCGGGGCGGAGAACGCGGTCGTCATCATCGACCCCACGAATCCGGCTTCGCTCTATGTCGGAAACTACTACGTCCAGGCCCGCAACATTCCGCCTCAGAACATCCTGTATTTGTCGCCGCAAGCCGCCAGTTTCGCAGCATTTGCAGGATTTCAGAAGGAGGCCTTGCTCGGCACCGCCGGGAACCGGGCGATTCTTGAGCACATCGATTATGTCGTCATCGCTCCCCACGGCGCGTTTTACGTCCCCGCGCGCGACCTTGTCTCCGACGGGTGCTCATCCGTGACGCGCTTTTCGGCCTCGTCGGCGTTCACGATGTCATTCATCGCCGAGGACGTGCTCCGCGGCGCTTCCAGCTCCACGCGGCGCAATCACTACTTCTCGGTGACGGCGCCGCAGGCCTTCGACAGCAGCATCCGCTTCCGCAACGGGACCGGCAGCCGCGCCGATGACGCCGAGCGCTACTTCATCGGCGCGCTCCTCGGATACGACGGCGAGCGCGGCAACACGATCGAGGAGACGATCGCGATGATCGACCGCGCCGTCGCCGCGGACGGCACCCATCCCGACGGCACGTTCTACTACATGAAAACGACCGACCCCCTGCGCAGCGGTCCGCGCGAGAACAATTTCAGCCGGGCGATTGAGATGATTCTCGAGCTCGGCGGGCAGGCGGAGCAGATCGACGACGTGCTACCGCTCGGACGCCACGACGGCCTCGGCGTCATGACCGGCTGGGCTTCGCCCGACATCGACGGCGGTGATTTCACCCTTCTGCCCGGCGCGATGGGCGATCATCTCACCAGCTACGCCGCGACCTTCGACACGAGCGGACAGACGAAGCTGTCACGCTGGATCGTCAAAGGCGCCGCCGGCTCCTACGGAACCGTCGAAGAGCCCTGCAATTACCCCGGAAAGTTCCCGCATCCGTTCTTCCACGTCTGGTACTACGCCGGTCTGACGCTCGGCGAAGCCGGTCTGCGCTCGCTGGGTTACGTACCGTTTCAGGTGCTCAGCTACGGCGATCCGCTGACGCAGCCGTTTGCGTATCTTCCGATGGTCACCGTCCCGGATTTTCCCGAAGGGACGGTCAGCGGCACGATCGCATTGACACCCGAGGCGACCACGGATCGTCCGGACGGCGCGATAGCGGGCTTCGATCTGCTGGTCGGCGGCGTCCTTCACGGACAGGCGGGCCCGGGCGAGTCGCTTCTTCTGGACACCACCGCGCTGCCCGACGGACCGAACGATGTCCGCGTCATCGCGTACGAAACCGGCACCGTGCGCAATCAGGGCCGCTTCCTGGGCACGTTGAACGTCAGCAACAGCGGCAAGATCATCGGATTGTCGCTGTCGCCGCGCACCGGCGACCGATCATCCATCCTCTTGGCGACAATCGACGGCGGTGGGGGACCGGTGCGCGAGGTCCGTCTTATGCACAATGAGCGAGTCCTGGCGTCAGGGACGGGATTTCCGATGCTGGCCGCATTCCGTGCGGAAGCGCTCGGGGCGGGCGTCAGCCGCGTGTACGCGGTGGCGGACTACCTCGACGGAAGTTCCGCACTCTCCTCTGCGCTGGAGGTCACGATCGACTACGCAAACCCGCCCTCGACGCAGCCCGACACCGCGCCGCCCATCGCCTACGGGTACACGCGACGCGTACCGCGCAACCGTCCGATCCTCGTCGAACTTCCGGCGTTCGATCCCGACGATCCGAACCTGACTTATGAGATCATCGCGCCGCCCGCGCAGGCCGCGATCGAAGGCGGCGGACTTTCGCGCCTCCTCAAGCCGAACCCCGCGGCCCGCGGCGCCGACGCTTTCACCTTCCGCGCCTTCGGCAACGGCACGGCGTCCAACGTCGCCACGGTGACGCTCGAATACGGAGCTTACGTCCCTTGCGAAGAAATCGACAAGTACAAGACCAAGTGCCGCAATAATAAGGTCAAGGTCGTGGTCATCTTCTCGACCTACGACAATGAGGCCGCGAGGCTCGCCTTCGCCGTCGACGGCGTGCAGCACACGGCCGATGTGGTGAACCGCAAAGCGAAGCTCATCCTCAGTAACCAGCCCCTCGGCGACCACGTCGTTGAACTCCTCGACCCGCCTAACTGTCGTCAACCGGCCGTGGTAACCTGCGGCGGATGACGGCCCGTTGAAAAAGGGGTGCGCCTCCCTCCGAGGGGCGAATTTCATCGGGAAAAACCGGCATCACAAAGACCGATCCCGGATTCTTCAACCGGCTGACAAGGGTGAGTTCGCGTCGCCGAGCCGTTTTCAGGGACTCCCCGACCCGAGTCGTTGATTCAGAAACGTCACAGGAGGGAAAGACAACGACTGACCTGGAGCATTCTTCGTTCTTGTGCAGCAAAGTACCCGCGGATGTGAAAATACCCCCCGACCATCACCAGGAGTCGCTGATCCTAAGCCGACGTGCGCCGCTTCCGCGGGCCTGCGTTCGCCGCCGCTCGTCTGGCGCGAAGCTTGTCTCGGCGGGCGCCGTAGCCCTCGAAGCGGCGCCGGACGGCCGCCCGGTGCGCCAGGGCTGGGATACCGGTGCGCAAGAATCGAAGCCCGGAGCGACGACATTAATCCGAGAGAAACGAGAACAGCTTCCCCACCGCTCCCTGACGCACCCGGGCTTCATCACACGTTGCATCACATCAACCGAATATGCAGAACGCCGGACGCCGCAGCCCGCTGCAATCTCAGAAGAGGGCTTCGGACCTCCGCATCAGGGGACGCTGCAACTTAGAAGATGCCTGACGCGAATCCGTCGTCGGCGTGCGCGGCGATGCTCTCCTGGCGTCGAGGCTCGGGTTTGTCCGGTCGGGGATCCCGCTCGCGCGGGCGGTCGGCGTCTCGCTGACGCGGTCGGTCGGCGTCTCGTTCGCGCGGTGGGGTGGCGGTGTGCTCGCGAGGTTGGTCGGAGCGGCGTTCCGATCCACCGGCCGCGCGCGACTCGTGGGGCTGCTCCTTCGGCTTCGACTTCGGCGGGTTGAAAGGCACATCCAGCCCGGCCGTAAACGACGGTTCGGTCATGCGGTCGTCCGAGTCGTCGGCTCCCGCTTCAACGGCGCTGCGGATCCCGGATCCGCTGTCCGCCTGCTGCTCCGCGAGGTATTCCGCGAGCTCCTCCCGGTAGGCCTCAAGAATGACTTCCTGGATCATTTCGCGACACTCGGTATTGATCGGGTGGGCGATGTCGGTGTGCGACGCGGACCGCTCACTGTGATTGTTACGCGGCGCCGCCGGATTCTGCTTGACACCGCAGTCGGAGCAGAAACGCGAGCGGATCTCATTTTTGTGACCGCACTGGTGACAACGTGAGGTCTTCTTGCGCGAGGGCATCGCCACGAACAATCCGGTCTGCCCCTCCACGACTTTGATGTCGCGCACCACGAAGCAATCGTCGATCGTCATGGTGCAGACGGCCTTGAGCCGGTCCTCGGACCGCTCGACGATGCGCACCCCGACCTCGGTGATTTCCATGCTGCTGCTCCCGGAAGCTATCCTCGCTCTTCAACCACCGGAGCGGAGGTCAAACCGCCGACGACCTCCGCCCGAAGCCCCAGCTTAGCGTCGCGGATGTGCTCTGCCAACCGCTTCGCCTCAGCTTCTTCATCCACCGGCGCGAACCACGTGGACCCCGCCCCGGTGAGGTGAAGCGCCCGTCCGAGCAGGTGCTCCGCCCGCTCCTTAAGCGCCTTCAGTCCCGGATGCAGCAGGTACACGGCTTCCTCCAAGTCATTGTGCAGACAGGCGGAAAGCTCCGGGGCCGAGGTCGCACGCAAGGCGTCCTCCGTCCGATCCGGCGGAGGCCGGCGACAGATGCGGCGACGGAAGACGCCGTAAACGTCAGCCGTTGAAACGTGACGGTCCGCGTGAATCAGCAGGAAAAAGCCCCTCCACGCCAGGCGCGCCGCTTGAACCTGCTCGCCGCGCCCGGTGATGACGGCACTGGGAAGTTTCAGGAAAAGGGGCACATCGGACCCGACCTGCGCACCCGCTTCGGCCAGAAGATCATCCGGGAGAGGAAGCCCCCACGCCGTCCGGGCGAGTCTCAGTGCGGCTGCTGCGTCGCTGCTCCCGCCGCCCAGCCCCGCTCCGATCGGGATTCGCTTGAATAAACCGACCGACAGGCCAAGGCGACACCCGGAGATTTCCCGCAGCACCTCGACAGCGCGAATGACGAGGTTGTCCGGTCCGGCAAGGGCGGGAACATCGCACGCGATCGAGATCACGCCCCCGGTATCCACCCGCGCCGTCACTCCGTCGCACAAGTCGATGCCGCATACCAGCGAGCGAAGATCATGATAACCGTCCGGCCGGCGACCGACGACGTGAAGCGTCAGGTTCAGCTTCGCCGGCGCCCGCAGTGAAAACTCGCGCCTCGTCGGGCCGTCCTGGCGTCGGTCGTTCGTCATGCGCCCTGTCGTTTCGCCGAACCCTGCGCGGATCAGAGGATGAACCGCTTCAGCCCCTCGTCCTTCGCCAATTCCGACAGCCGCTCGCGCACATAACCGAGATCGATCCGAACCGTCGCCCCTCCGCGCTGAGGCGCGTCAAAGCTCAGATCCTCCATCAGGCGCTCCATCACGGTCGTCAGCCGCCGCGCGCCGATGTTCTCAAGGGACTGATTCACGCGGAACGCGATCGACGCGATCTCCTTCAGCGCTTCGGACGCAAACTCGACGCGCACCCCCTCGGTGCTCAGCAGAGCGACCTGCTGCTTCGTCAATGCGTTCTCCGGTTCGGTGAGAATGCGCAGAAAGTCGGCCTCCGTCAGGTCGGACAATTCAACGCGGATCGGCAGGCGGCCCTGCAACTCGGGCATCAGGTCGCTCGGTTTCGACTGACTGAACGCGCCGGCGGCGATGAACAATATGTGATGCGTGTTCACCGGTCCGTGCCGCGTCGCCACCGTCCCGCCCTCGATGATCGGCAGCAGATCCCGCTGCACGCCCTGGCGGGAGACGTCCGGTCCGTGCGTCGCACCCACCGACGCTAGCTTGTCGATCTCGTCGATGAAGACGATGCCGGACTCCTCCGTCCGGCGGATCGCCATCTCGGTCACCTTCTCCCGGTCGATCAGCTTGTCGCAGTGCTCGTCAAAAAGAATGCGCCGCGCCTCCCGGATCGGCATGCGCTTCCGCTTCGGCTGGGCGGGCATCAGGCGCTCGAGGAAGTTCTGCACCTCTGGATCCACCTGGTCCATCCCGCCGAAGGTGGCGAACATCCCGACGGGCTGCACGCGGGATTCGGTCGCCAGTTCCACCGGGCGTTCCTCAAGCTCACCAGATTTAAGCTGGGTCCGAAGTTTCTCCCGGTTGCGATGTCGGCGCTGGGCGGCGTCGCTTGTCGCGTCGTCCGGGTCGCGGTCGCCGTCAGCGGGCGGCATGAGAAGATCAAGCAGACTCTCCTCCGTCAGACGTTCGGCTTCGACGCGGACGACTTCGGTCTGCTCCGTGCGCACCATCCGGATCGCCAGCTCGAGCAGATCACGGATCATCGCGTCCACATCGCGTCCGTGATAGCCGACCTCGGTGTACTTGGTCGCCTCGACCTTGATGAAGGGTGCGTTCACCAGGTGCGCGAGGCGGCGGGCGATCTCGGTCTTGCCCACGCCGGTCGGCCCGATCATCAGGATGTTGCTCGGGCAGATTTCCTCGCGCATCGCCTCCGGAAGCTGCATGCGCCGCCAGCGGTTGCGGACGGCGATGGCGACGGCGCGCTTCGCGGCGGGCTGTCCGATGATGTGACGGTCCAGAGCGGCGACGATTTCGGTCGGTGTCAGCGTCTGCATGAGAGAGGTCCGGCGCGGTGATCCGCTGTTATGCGATGGCCTCGACGGTGATCTTGTGATTCGTGTACACGCAAAGGTCCGCAGCGATGTTCAGCGCGCTCTCCACGATCCCGACGGGCGGCATCTCGGTGTGCCGCAACAGCGCCCGCGCCGCCCCCGTCGCGATCACTCCACCGGACCCGATCCCCAGCACGCCGTCATCCGGCTCGATCACGTCCCCGGATCCGCTGATCATCAAGGTCGTCTCCCGGCTGCACGCAATGATCATCGACTCCAGCCGCCGCAAGACGCGGTCGGTCCGCCAGTCCCGGGCCAACTCGACCGCCGCGCGGCGCAGGTTGCCCTTGAAGTGCTCCAGTTTCGTGTCCAGCCGCTCCAGCAGGGCGAAGGCGTCGGCGGCGCCCCCGGCGAATCCCGCGATGACGTTCCCGTCCGCGAGGCGGTGAATCTTGTTGGCGTTGTGCTTCACGGCGTTCGGACCGAGCGAGACCTGCCCGTCACCGCCGATCGCCACCGCCGCCCCCCGGCGGACCGAGAGGATCGTCGTCGACCGGATGATCGTCGCACTGTCATGATGTGCCCGCTTTCTCTGCATCCCGGACCCCGGCGGATCGTACAATGATGGGATCGGTCGTCGCTCGACCGGGTTCCCGCATTGTGCGCGCATGAACGTGATTGTCCAACCGGAAAGCCGAGAGGGATCAGGGCGCCGCGCCTCATCGGTTCGAGGCGCCCTGAGAAGCGTTTTCTTCACGACGCTCGTCCTGTGCGGGTGCTCCTCCCCGGCCACGGCGCCGCCGACCCGGACCGCTCCGGCCGCGTCGGGCGACGTCTCGACGCAACAAACTCCGCCCTCACCCTCTCCGCCGACCCCGGAGACGCTCAGAATCCCGGTTCCGGACCCCGCCGAAGCCGAGCGGTGGCTGCACGTCGTGCGCGTCCGTGACGGCGCCGCCGGGGGCTGGGCGACGGCTGAGTTCGACTCCGCGCGCAACAAACTGACGATCCAGACCCGGGGGGTGCAGGTATTCCGGATCGACAAGGATCGGATCGGCATCGACTGGAGCCGGCCGGTCGTGCTTCGGATCGACGGCTACAACAGCCAGCTCCTGCCTCGCGACTCGGCGACGCTCACGTTTACGGTTACGCCGACGGGAGACTGGACGCTGAACGACTGACCGCGGCACCGCGTGACGCCGTCTCGGGCGCGGATTACGCTCTGCGGAATGAAGAGGCGGACGCGATCCAAACCAGCGGAAACTCCACCGACAGCATCCTCCGACGTGTCGGTCCTGACCGTCAGCGAGGTCACGCGGCGCGTGCGAGGGGCGCTGGAGTCTGCGTTCCCGGGGCGCGTTCTCGTCGCCGGGGAGATCAGCAACTTCAAGATTCACACCAGCGGGCACTCCTACTTCACGCTGAAGGACTCCGGAAGCGAGATCGCCTGCGTCATGTGGCGCAGCGCGGTCGCATCGTTGAAATTCCGGCCCGCGGACGGACAGGAAGTGATCGTCGCAGGTTCGATCGAGGTGTTCGAGAAGTCCGGGCGGTATCAGCTTTATGCGCAGCGGATCGACCCGCGCGGTGTCGGCGCCCTTGAGCTGGCGCTTCGTCAGCTTCGCGAAAAGCTTGAGAAAGAGGGCCTCTTCAGCCCGGCTCGCAAACGACCGCTGCCGCGCTTCCCGAAACGGATCGGAATCATCACCAGCCCGACCGGAGCGGCGATCCGCGACATGCTCCTGACGCTCGAGCGACGGTATCCGTGCGTCGACGTGCTCGTCCTGCCTGTGCGCGTCCAGGGAGACGGCGCGGCCTCCGAGATCGCCGAGGCCGCCCGGAAGATCAACGCCGCCTCCCCGGGGCTCGGCGGCGTCGATCTGCTCATTGTCGGGCGCGGCGGCGGTTCGACGGAGGATCTCCGGGCTTTCAACGAGGAAGTCGTCGTGCGCGCGATCGCCGCCAGCGCCGTGCCCGTCATCAGCGCCGTCGGGCACGAGACGGATTTCACCCTCGCGGACCTCGCGGCGGACGTCCGCGCCGCGACGCCGACCGCCGCCGCGGAACTCGCGGTTCCCGTGCGCCTTGAGACGCTGGACGGTCTGAGCCTCACGCAACGCAGACTCACGGTCGGCGTGCAGCGGCGCGTCGATCTGGACCGCCGGACGCTCTCCCACCTCGCCCGGCGCGCCCCTTTCCGCGAACCGGAGCATCTAATCCGTCGGCGGGAGCAGCGGCTTGATACCTGGCTTGCGGACGTGCTGCGAGCCCTCAACGCCCGGTTTCATGATCGTCGCCGCAGACTTCAGCGGACCGAGCAGCTTCTTTCCCGGATCGCGCCGGACGCCTCCGTCGCCGCGGGGACGCGCCGCCTTCACGAACGCCTGACTCGGCTTCACATCGCGATGACAGGCCGCCTGCTCCGCATCGCAAGGAACCTCGACCAGCGCGCCGCCCGCCTGCAACGCGGCGCACCCCCCGGTCGGATTCCGCGGCTGAGCGAGCTGCTCAATGACGCTCGCCGCCGCGTCGCGCTCGCGTTGCATCAGGGGTTAGACGCGCGCCGCCGCCGCCTTGAGGCGGCCGAACAACTGCTCAATGCACTCAGTTACCGCAGCGTGCTCCAGCGCGGCTACTCGATCACCCGTCTTAAGAAAGGAGGGGCGTTGGTCCGCGACGCGGCTCGCCTTTCCGACGGTGATCGCCTTGTGACCGAGTTGGCCGAGGGCGAAATCGAGTCGCGCGTCATCAAAGCCCGACAGCGGGAACTTTTTGAGACCTGAGCCGACGACGTCGAGCCCCGGTCGCGCCGCATGTGACACAACCTCGTGTTCTGTCGCCCGCAGGCGTGGCGAGGATCCTCAAACTGGAGCTACGTCGCAGATCCCGGTTGAACACCCGAATCTGCCGCCGCGCCTTCACGGGTTGCCGGCGGCGCCAAGCTCCGGGTTCAGGCGTTGCAGACAGGTGCGGCGAAGCTGCTCGAACACGGCTGAGAACTTCGGCCCACCGAGGTCAGGGGACGAGACCCGGTGGTTCTCGATCACCTTGAGCACGCCGCGCGGATCGTGCTGAAGCGCCAGGCGGCATTGAAGATCCCTCACCAGTGCGCGCCAGTGCGCTTCCTCGCCGGCCTCGTCATATTCGAGCCGCGCCAGTTCATTGAAAAGCGGAAGCGCCTCCGCATAATTCCCCGACGCGAAGAGGCTTTCCGCAAGCCCGAGACGCGGGCGCGCGTCTCCGCCTTCACGCGGGTCGAGCGTCGTCGCGCCGCCGGCCTCCTTGAAGGTGTCCGCCGCACCGGCTGGATCACCCGCCGCGAGTTGCGCCTCGCCGCGCAGAATCAGGTAGGACGCTCGATCCTTTGACGCCGCCCCCTCCGGACGCGTTGCGACCTCCAGCAGGCGGTCCGCAACGGATACGGCCGCCTTCGCCCGACGCTGCTGAGCGCCCTCGGCCACCGGAGCGCTCACCGGCGACCACCCCGACATCAGACGCTCGTAGATCGCCTGAAGCAGAGACACAACCTCGCCTTCGCCTGATCCGGCGAGCGACGCCAGACCAGCCTGAAGCTCCTCAAGCTGATCCGCTTTCGCCAACGTAATCAGGCGAGCCCGGAGCACGCGGAACCGCAGCCGCGGCGTCGACGCACACAACGTCTCAACCGCCGCAAAGGCCTCCGGAGACGTCGCAGCGCCGCCGCCGGACATCGCCAACTCGAGCGGCAACAAGGTCGCCTCGGCGACGTACTCCCGAAGGCGCGCGCCCTGCTCCGCATCACCGCCTGTCGCGTTCACTCGTTCCGCCCGCTTCCGGAACGCCGCCAGCCCGTCAACAATCTCCTGCATGCGCCGCTGATAGGCATCCTCCGACGATCCGGATGACCCGGTCCCGATCAACTCCTCCGCGACGCACCGCCAACGCAGAAACTCAGCCTCCAGCGCGTGCGGATGACCCGCATCCACCAGCAGGTACTGATCCGCGGCCTCACGACGACGCCCAGCCTCCTCCAACGCCTGAGCGTAGAAAAACCGCCAGTAACGCGCCGCCGGATCCGACGCATGTGTTGATGTCAGAACTTTCAACGCCTCAAGGTGCAGGTCGCGCGCCGCCGCACGCTCCTCTCCCACCGCGCCTCGATAAAGATCGGAGGACACCTGGACCGCCAGAACGGCTGCACGCGACGCCTCGGCGAACGACGGAAAGTCCCGCGCCACCCGAAGCAGCCCCAGCGCCGCCTTGCCCGTCTTGCCCGATCGGTAAGCCGCCACCGCGCCGTTGAACGCAATCTCGGCCGCCAGGTCCGCATCTCCTGGTCGCGCTGAAGCGCCCGTCTCTCCAGCAAACTCCGCCGCCTGCATCGCCCGATCGAATAAGGCGCCGGCACGCCGAGACAAGTCTGCCCGCAACGCTTCTCCCTGCGCGGACTCCGCCGACTGTCGGGTCCGCTCCGCCTCGCCGAGCACGACCGCCACCATCGCCGCCCTCTCCACCACATCCAGACCCGAGGCCGACTCCGGTTCACCCAGCTGGGCGTACAATGCCGCATAAAGCGGCTCACGCAGCGCCGCGTCTTCCCGGATCCACCGTAAAACGCACGCACTTGCGGCCGCTCGATGCCGATCCGCCTGCTCCTGACGACCTGCGCCGCGCTCCGCATTCGCGCGCGCCAGATGCACCGACCGCTCGCACAGCGCGATCGACACCGCCGCCGATCCTGACGGGGTTCCCGCGACGGTCTTCGTCAGGCGCATCTGATCGAGCGCGATCAAGGCGTCGTCATATCGCCCGCCGTCGCGCAACGCCCGCACCCGCTCCAACGACGCAAGAAACTCAGCCCACGCCAGCCCGGAACGCACCTGAGGCGGACGCGTCGTCGCCACCGGTTGCACTTGCGACAACTTCGCTTCTGCCGCACCCGCCTCCCCGGCGAGACGCAGCGCCATCCCCGAAATCAACAACGACTGCGCCTCCAGCGCCGCATTCTTCTCTGTCCACTCCGGATGATCCTCCAGCATCGACTGCACCGCCGAAAGACGGGCCTTGCGCTCCGGGTCATCCGCCGACCGCGACAGCGCGTTGTAATACAGCGCCCACAACCGCGCGTACTCCGCTTTCGGACGCACCCGGCTTTCAAGTCGCTCAACGTACCCCGACCGCTCCACCTGCTCGTATTCCGCTTCCGACAGGTTCTGCAACCGAGCAAACTCCGCTTCAAGGCTGGTACGCAGCTCGTCAAGCAATTTAAGCGCGTCGTCGGTGATCTCCCGCAGCGCCGCGCGCTCCGCCGGACCCCCCTCGCGGTAGACGATCGCCGTCGTCACGGACTCACCCTCGTCGAACAACCGCGAGAACGCCAGGTCCGCGCGCCACTCCAGCGCCCGCGGATCGCCCGGCTTGTCTCGTATCAGGTTCTCCAGCAGCGCGTTCGCCTGACGCAGCGCCGCGAGGCGCTCTTCTGACGGAAGGCTGTGGTCGGCGAAGCGCGCCCGCAGAATCTCCTGATCCAGAGCGGCGCGGGCGTCGGCACTGCGCGGCGGGTGCTCCTTCAGATAAAGCTCGAGCAGGTCGACCAACCCGCGCCGACGCAAGCCTTCAATAAACTCGCCGGAGTCGAAGCGCAGCTCTTCCGGGGATTCCGCCGCGGACCGCGACTGCGCTCCCCCTGCGCCTTGACCTCGCGCGGCTCCCGCCGCAAGCCCCGCAATCACCACGGCGAACGCCGCAGCCTGAAAGGATCGGGTCGCCCTCATGATTCCGCGAACGCAATATTCTGATACCCCGCGCGGATCGCCGCGTTCCACGCGTTGACAAGGTGGTCCCAGATCACGTCCCCCTCCGCCCGCACGATCACCGGCGTCTGATCGTCAAAACCCGGTCGCCCGCGCAGTTCGACCAGCACCTCGTAAAGTCGCCGGAAATCCCCCGGCCTCTGATTCGTCGGCTCCACCGCAATCACCGCCAGCTCCGCCTCCACCCCCGCCGGCGACAGGCGGATCACCACCGGTTTGACCGGCAGCGGCGGCGCGGCCGTGGTTTCTGACGGCATGCGCGTCGATAACACGCCTTCCCGCTTCTCAAACGTCGTCGTCACAACGAAGAAGATCAGCAGCAGGAACGTCATGTCGATCATCGGCGCCACGTTCACGCCGGAAAGCCCGCGCGAACGCCGAGACAACCGCCGGCGAAGGCGGTCGAAGTGAACAACTTCACGGCCTCCCGCTTCCGGAAGCGCCGCGTCGGTTCCCGGGCGCGACGTCATGACCCCTCCTCCCGGGATTGCGCCGCAACGTTCAACATCGGAATATCCAGCGCCGCCAACGCCTGCATCGCCGGTCGAACGTCGGAAAACCTCAACCGACGGTCCGCACGGACCAGCACCCGAAGTTGCCGCCCGGATTGCGCCGCCTCGGATTTGAGCACCTGAAGGTGGCCAACAAGGCTCCCGAGCGGCTCCGGCGCGTTCGGACCGACGCTGAACTCCACGCCCAAGGCCGGACCTTCCGCGTTGACCGGCCGACAGTTCAGCACGACGCGCTCCTCCTCCAACGCCTCTTGTGCCTGGCTTTCCTCCGGCGACGGCAACTTCATCGGAAGGTGCTCCTCCGACGAGAACCGCCCCACCAGCGAGAAAAACACCGTCAGCATGAAGATCACGTCGATCATCGGCGTCGCGTTGAAGTCGATCCCCGCGCTGCGCCGCGACAACCTGGACCGGTACCGCATCCGTCCGCCCCCCGTCCCCGCGCCTACGTCGTCGAGACCGCCGCCGTCGCCGCCGCGCCCGCCGGCTCACGCCGCAAAATCCCCGTCGATCCGTGCCCCGCCCCGGGCTTGAAAATGCTCAGCAACCGGTCCGCGGCTTGCGCACACTCCGCCGTCAGAATGTCGATCCGGTTGCGCATGAATCCGTATACGCCCAGCGCAGGGATCGCCACCAGCAACCCCCAGAACGTCGTTACCAACGCGATCGAAATGTTCTCCGCCACCAGGTTCGCCTCCGGAATCCGGCCGCGCTCCCCGATCGACCCGAACAACCGGATCAATCCGAACACCGTCCCGAAAAGACCGATCATCGGACTGACGTTCCCGATGATGTTCAGATACTCGATCTTCCGGAACAACCGCGCCGAACGACCCTCCAGCTCCTCCTCCATCGCACGCTCCATCGCCGCGTAACCGTTGGAGGCCTCCAGCAGCCCCGCGTTCACCACCCCGCTGAGCATCGTGTCGTCCTCGGAGGTGAAGTGGATCGCGTCTATGTACTTCTTCCGCTCCAGCAGATCCCGCAGGTGTCCCGCAGATTCCGGCGCGACCAGCTTCTGTCGCCGGATTGAGATGAAGTGCTCGACGATCAACGTCACCGCCACCAGCGACAGTCCGACGATGATGTAGCCGATCCACCCTCCGCTGACGACAAAATGATCGAACCAGTTGGACGCGACCGCGCTCGACGTTCCGGGCGCTGGTTCGGTCTGGGCGAGGCTCCAGCCCGCAAAGCCCAGCGTCCCCGCCGCGTACATCGCCCGACGCATACCCTTCCTGATCACCCTCGATGCCTCCCTCGTCTTTGCCTTCCGCCCCGCTGCCTCACCAGCGATTTCCGGCGCAAAACGGCGCGCAGCGGACGAATTCTAGCGGCGACGTCTCCGCAAAGCTCGACCACGCCGTCGCCGAGTCGGCCGCACAACTCCCTCATTCCGGCGCAGCACTCCCAGCCGGCGCCGCGAGGCTCTCCGCCTTCGTCTGCAACGCCTCCGGCAATTCCCCACGCCGCAAACACTCCTGCGCCAACGATCGCGCCTGCTCCGTCCGTCCCAACCGTCGGTGAATCTCCGCCGCCTCGACCAGCGCCTCGGCCGCCCGCGCATCCTTCGCGTAATGAATCACGACCCGCATGAAGGCCCACCCCGCACGGATCAGGTTCTCCCGTGAGGCTCGGTCCCCCGCCAGTACCCGCCCCTTCATCAGCAGCAGGTCCGGCGCTGCCGCGTCGGAAACCGTCGCCATCGCACGGTCGATCCCCGCCAGCGCGCTCGCGGCGTCGCCGCGCGCTGCAAGCGTCTCGACCGCAGACAAGAAGATTCTTCCGACCTGGGGCGTAAACACCTCCCTAGGAATGACCAGATCCGCGATGACCGGCGCTATCACGTCCGCCCGTGCGTCACCCGCCCGTCGCAGCACGTCGTACTTCAACACCAGCGCCAGGACTTTCCGCGCATCCTGGCTTCCCCGACCCGTCGCGCGCTCGAGCTGCTCGACCGCCTGCCTCGCCGCCGTCGTCATCTCGCCCGGAACGCGATCCGGCATGATCCGCGCCGCCACCGCCGCTCCCGTCAGATCCGCGTCCAGCACCCGGCAGAAATAATGCACCGCCTTGTCGATCTGACCCGCAAGGTCGCACGCCCGGACCAGCCGAACCTTGATCAGGTCCGCCCAGAATCCCTCCGCCGTCCGCAACTGGCGCTCGTACCGCACAATGCTCTTTTCCGGCTCGCCGCCCGCGACGAATTCCTCCGCCGCGTTGAAGTCCGCGAACTCCTCCCCCGGATCAACGTGGACACGCTGCAGTTCGGCGAAGTCGATCGCGAGAATCTCCGACGACTCCAGCCGGAACCGAAGCGTCCCGCCTTCGATCCCGAGAAGACGACCGCGCGGATATGTCTTGCCCGCAACGTCCACCTGATCCGCCGCCACCCACCCCGACGTCATCACCAGCGCCGCCGCAAACGCCCCGGCCCGACGAGCCCGCGTCCTGCCGCATGACGACGTGCGTCCGCTGATCCCGGCCGCAGGCGTCGCGTTTTCGTTGTTGATGTGTCGTCGCATTGTCATCGACCCGGCGGTGTGTCTTGAAAAAAGCGTCTCTGCGCCGCGCTCAAGGCGCCTCGCGGCCCGAAACATACCGGAACTCTCCCCCGTGCTCCCGCGCGATCTGCTCGAGCAGCTCGCTGCCTTCCGGGTCCACGTACGCGATCGTGAAGATCTTCACCCGCCGGTCACGGTTCCACGCCCGCAGGTGATCCAGCAGCGTCTTGTGAAAGGCGCCGTCGGTGAGAAAGAAGATGATCTCGGGATTGTGCAGAAACGCTTTTTCCATCGCACGTGTCGGGTTCGTGCTTCCCTCGGGACGCACGGTGCGGATGAACTCAAAAAGCTCCTTCTTGGTAACCTCCCGGGCGCTGACCAGCTTCTTCGGAGGGTTCTCAAGAGGTTCCCCCGCGTTGAAGAAAAGCACGTGAAACTTCTGCGTCATGCTCAGACGCGACACCGAACGCACCAGCTCCTCACGCACCAGGTCGAACGTGTCGATCATCGATCCGCTGCGGTCCACAACGTACACGATCCGCGTCGCGCCCCGGGCCTTCTCGTTCCCCACCCCGAAAAAGCTCGGTCCCTGTCCGCCGCCGATCGCCCCTGAAAAATCCGCGCCTCCCGTCCCGATCCCGATGACGTCCAGATCCCCCGACCCGCTTCCGGTCATTCCCTCCACAACACCCATCCCCGAAAGCTCCGCGCTGTGCCGCGGCTCGATCGGAAGCGCCTCCGTAACGGGAGACAGGTCCGGCGTCGGCGCCGTCGAAAACGAAAGCCGACCCCGGTCCGCCTCCCCCAGCAGCTCCGTCAGCGCCACCGGAACCTCATCCTGAGGCTCGGTAATCGCCCCGTACCACGCAAGTTTGAACATGATCGCCAGCAGAAGGGCATGCACCCCGATCGATATCCCCCACGACGCAAGCAGCGACCCCCCGGACAAGTCGCGGAATCGCGAGCGGATCGTGCGGACTCCGTCCCCCGACGAAGACGGCTTGCGGGGTTGTTCCCGGGGATCGGAGCGTTCGGTCGTAGCGCTGGTCATCCGCGGTGCAGTCCCCCGCTTTCGAATCCGCCGCACGGGCGATGACGGACGCCGCCGGGGCGGTGTCCCCGGATCGCGCGTCTTTGAGTTTACGCCTGGCGCCGCCGAGGGTCAAATCACGTGCGCCGGTCCGCGCGACGGATCCACCAGCACAGCGCAAGCAGCGCAAAAAGCAAGTCCCCGTGTTCGCTCGTCCGATTCAGATGCGACGAAAGCACGGCCTCGACTCCCGAATAACGCAGCATCCCCGTCCCCTCCACCCGCTCACGCGTCACCACGTCGCGGAACATCCCCAGAAGACGCTCGCGCACCAACTCCCCGAAAGGCGCCTCGAATCCTCGCTTCGGACGATCCAGCGCGGAATCCGGCAGTCGTCCCCGGTAGGCGTCCACCAGAATCCGCTTCCGCATCCCCCGATCAACCTTCCACGCCGAAGGCATCGCCAGCGCCCCGGCCGCCGCCTCCACATCAAGAAACGGAACCCGGACCTCCAGCGAACACGACATGCTCGCCTGATCCACCTTGTGCAGCATGTCGCAGGGCAATCCGTATTGCACGTCGAACACCTGCGCCGCCGCCGCCTCACCGCCGTCCGTCAGACTTCCGAAATCCGCCTTGGCCTCCCGCACGACCCCGGAAACGATCGCCCGCAGCCGGTCCGTGTCCGAGAGGATGTCCTCCGCCTCCGGACTGAGGATCCGCGCCCACGCCAGGTGATTCTCGATCGCATCGTCGCTGACCGCCCGGATCAGCTTGCGCCACTGCCGCACCCGGTCCGCACCCCCCGCGCCCTTCGACGACGCCTGACGCAGGAGCACCGGCTCGATCACCCGGCGCCGAAGGAAACCCGGAAGGCGATGATATCCGCGCAGCGCCGCATGCGCCAGATAACGCCAGTACCCCCCGAAAAGTTCATCCGCTCCGTCCCCGGACAGCGCGACGGTCGTCTCTCTCCGCGCCAGCCGGCACACCAGGGCCGTCGGCAGGATCGAACTGTCCGCAAAAGGCTCGGACGCATGATCCAGCACTTCGGGCAGCACCTCCACCACGTCGTTCGTCGTTAACCGCCACGAAACATGTTCCGTCCCCAGGTGTTGCGCAACCACCTCGGCGTGCCGCGTCTCATCATAGGAACCGTGCTCCGCATACCCGATCGAGTACGTCCGGACCGGCCGAGACGAGGCTTCCGAAAGATGCAGGGCGACGATGCTCGAATCCACTCCGCCCGAAAGAAAGCACCCCAGCGGCACGTCGCTGACACGCTGACGAACCACAGCCGCCCGGATCAGTTCGCGCATCCGCGCGCACGCCTCGCCGTATCCCGCGGAAGCCCACGTCTCGCGTCGCCGCGCAATCTCCTCCCCCAGGTGAAACCAGCGCCGCGGCGCTTCCGCGCCTCTCTCCGTGAACGAAAGCATGTGTCCGGGTGGAAGTCGGCGGGCGTCCGCGTAGATCGTCCGAGGGTGCGCGACGAACCCGAACGCCAGGTAGTGCAGCAGCGCTTCCGCGTCCACCCCGCCCCGGCAGGATCCCAGCGCCGCAAGCCCCCCCAGCTCGCTGGCGAACTTCAGCGACAAAGCGTCCGCCGCGTAGACCAGCGGTTTGATGCCGAACGCGTCCCGCGACAGGAATCCCCGCCGCTCCTGACGGTCGTGGAACGCCAGCCCCCACATCCCGTCAAAACGCGCAAACGCCTCGCTCCCCCACGTCGCGCAGGACGCCAGCACGACTTCCGTGTCCCCCGTCGTGCGGAACGCCCAGCCCGCCGCCTCGAGTTCCGCACGCAGCGCGCAGCCGTTATACAACTCGCCGTTGTACACCAGCACAAAGCGGCCGGAGCGATCCTGAAAAGGCTGACCCGCCTGCGGACGCGGATCCTGCACCGCAAGACGCACGGCGCCCAGACCGACCCGCGCTCCGCCGTCTTCAATCCAGATTCCGGCGTGATCGGGTCCGCGATGACACTGAGCGCGGCAAGCGGCGGAAAGAAGCGAGGCGTCGACCGGCGCCTCGTCAAAGCGGACAATCCCCGCAATCCCGCACATCTGGCGACCTCAATCCGACGACGAACTCACTCGAGGCCCGCACGCAGCCCCGCCCGTTCTCGTGCGTCCGTCGCCTTCCGCCCTGTCGCCAAGCGAGCCTCGACGCGCGTGGGATCAAGGAATGCGCTCAGCGTCGCGCCCCGTCACGGCTGCGGTTGCGGTGTCCCGCCGGTCTCGGATTGCGCCTCTCGCAGCGCCGCCGGCGTCGGCAGTTTCCTCGCGGCGTACAAACGCTCCGCCTCCCGCAGTTCTACGCTCGCCTCATCCTGAAGGTTCCGTCGACGAAGGAACTCGCCGTATGCCTGGTGCGCCTCCGGGCTTTCAGGCTCGAGCACCACCGCCTGCCGGTATCGAAGCCGCGCCAGATCCAGATCACCGCGCTCCTCATGCTCGCGCGCCAGGAAAATGTACTGCTTCGCCATCGGACCCACGTAGCGCGACGCCCACTCCGCCTGCTCCAGCGCCTTCTCGAACTGCCCCTTCAACTCAAACGCGCTGTTACGCCCGATCAGCGCCGCGGGGTAGTTCGGACGCGCCGTGATCGCTCGTCCGTAAAAATCGATCGCCCGGTCGCACTCGCGCAGTCCCGCCGGGGCGTTCCGCTCGGTGAAACGCTGTTGCGCCAGGAGGAAGCTCATCGCGCCGACGTCGTGAAGGTTCTCCGCATCGCCCGGACGGCGATCATGACAGCTCATGAAGATTTCGCGCGCCTGACCGTACTGACCCGCCAGCACCGCCTGCTGACCGTCGATCCGCATCGAGCGATAAGGATACTGACACCCGGCCAGCGGAATCAGCGACGCCGCCATCACGACCCCCGCTCCGACACGCACCGCCCGTTGCATCATGTCGCGCACCCCCTCACGAGAAACACCCGTCGTCGCTCGTCTCGGCAGCGGAACTCCGCCCGGAGGCGCCGATCCTCGCAGCGACTTGTTCGCCTTTCTTGAACCTCAGACCGCAGACCGCCGAGCCCGCCTCTTACGGCTGCCAGCTTGCCGCACGCCGGGCGCATTCTTCGGGGGATACCTCCTCCACGCGCGTCGCAAGACCCCAGATATGCCCGAACGGGTCCAGCACCTTCCCGTACCGGTCGCCCCAGAACATGTCCATCACCGGCATCGCCACCGAGCAGCCTGCCGACAGCGCACGATCGAACGCCTTGTCCACGTTCTCCACGTAGATGTGCAGCCCCCCCGAAACATGATTCGGAAGCGGCGCCTTCATCCCGTGGTCAGGCCACTCTCCGCCCATCATGAACACCGAGTCACCGATCCGCAGCTCGGCGTGCATGATTCCGCCGTCCGGGGAGCGGAGGCACATCACTTCCTCCGCGCCGAACGCATCCTTGTAAAGACGGATCGCCGCCTCCGCATCCTTCACGATCAGCGACGGCGTGATCGTGTGATACCCTTCCGGCCGCCAGCTCGGTCGCGCGCCGCGTGAGGAAGCCCGGCCCTTCCCCGAAACACCGCTCTTTTTCGCACCGGACTTCGCGGCGACCTTCGATCCTCCGCTTTTGCGAGCCGCGGCTCGCGCGGCCGACCCGGACTTCCCGGCCCGCTTCGCCCCGCCTCGAGCGACCTTCCCGCGACCTGCGGATCCCTTGCTGCCCTTCAAGGAAGCTTTTCGCGCCATCTTTGTGGTTCCTTTTGCGGTTCGGCCCTGCGCTCCGACACCGGCGACAGGCGTCCACGCCTCGCCGCGGGTGACACGATCGCGGCACTGAAAGTTCATGACTGTCTCGGCGGAATCGCGCCCAGTCCCAACGCCAACCGGCTTCGATGGTGTCTCCGATCCCGTCGATCGATCTCCGCCTGCGCTACGCTGGGGATTCTGACGAGTTTCAAAGGATTGTCGAGGGCCCGACGCTCTCCCTGACCGACCAGCTCGGCGTCGCCGCATCGCACCCGCCCCCGCACATCGCCCCGCGGATCCCCACCAGGCAGCCGGGCCGACCCCCGCGCAACCCCCTCACGTGCATCACTCATCTGACGCCTCTGCCGGAAAAAACAACCACCGCGGCCCGGTTCTCAACCCGAGAAACCTGCCGCGGCGGTCATGTTCCGACTTCACCTGTGCCCCGAGCCGCCGCAAAGATCCGCCGACCCCCGCACCGACCCCGGGATGCCCCCTGCCCCGTCACGGGGCGCAGGTCACGCTCTTGCCCTCCGTCAACCCGCAATCGAAAGTCGCGGTCAAGGCGTACGTCGTTCCGCAAGTCACCGTGCTATTGAACACCACTTTCCACTTGTTGCGGGTGTTCGCCACGTCGCTGCCCGACCCCAGCCCGTTGTCGCCGGACACCTGCACCGTCTGACCGGACGTCGCGTTACCTTTCGCGATCAGTTTCCGCTTGCCGGGGCACTTGCACGCCGCGCTCTTGAATTTCTCATTGCCGTCGCACCCGCCCCCGCCCTCGACGATGATCGTCAGGTGGCTGACGTTCCCCACCCCGGCCGCCTCCGTCGCCCAGAAGGGGTTCCCCGTCTCGCCGTCCTTGATCACGTTGGCGAAGACGTTCTTGATCAGCAGGCGGTACGTCCCCGGCTTGCTCGGCGCTGTCAGTGAACCCGTCACCAGAACCTGCGCCGTATGCGCCACGTTCGTAATCACCGTTCCGATCGGGAAATCCGCGTTTTCCGCGAAGTTCTTGATCGTGTTCTGCCCCCCACCCACCTGAACCAGGTCGCCGTTGATGATCGTCCCGCCGTAACCGTCCGGATTCGTGATGCCCGCATTCCGGGTAAAGTTCAGCATCGGGTTCTGCGTCGGCGTGTCCGCTTGCGCCAGCGCGCCGCCCTCGAAATCCAGATCCAGCCCGAACAGCGCAAGACCTTCGTTCAACGTGTCCGACAACGCGCCGGTCACCTTGTAATTCACCGTCGCCCCAGGCTGAACCGTGATCGACGAGTTACCGTTCAGGTCGGTCGCCGAAACATTCAAGTCCGTCGCCCCCGCCGACCCCGCGATCAGGCAAAACGCCGCCGCCATCATCACTCGTTTCATGCTTGTCCTCCCGCTTCACCTGATACGCCCGGACGTACAACACCCTTGGTTGCCAGCCTCATCACAACGCGCTTGCCCAGTCTTGGCCCGGGATCCCAGCACTACCTGTATTGTCGCCAGTGAGGGCGCAAGACGCGAGAAGATTTCAGGGATACCGCTCTTCAATTTTTCGGTAATATAAAAGAAGCGAAACTGTAACCAGGTGCGCGTAACCCGACGCCAACACATCGAGGGCGACGCGTAAATTGCGTTGCATCGAGTCGCATTTTCACCGGGTAACGGCTTGCACCGGATCAAGACGGGGGTGGATGGGAATCGAACCCACCAGGAGCCGCGCTAACGACCCCTCAACGGCTTTGAAGGCCGCGGAACCCACCAGGCGTCCGGACACCCCCAGCGGCGGGTGCGAAACCCGCCTCATCTCGCCGACCGGCTCAGTCCACGATCATCGTACCCGGCGACACCATCTCGCCCTCGGATTGCATCTCGCCCTGATTCGTCATCTCCGGTTCGGTCTCGTGACGGGAATGACTGACCTCGGTTGTGCTGCGCGTCGTCGCGCACCCGCATGCAGCGCAGAACGCCGCCGCGAACGCCAACGCACACACAAACCGACCGACATGCTGAGTCTTCATCAAAGGTCTCCTTGCGCCCGGACGGCGAGGTCGGGCACCCTGCGCTTTCCTGTTTCACAGGATCCGGCGTCGCCGCGCCCCCGGACCCTGCGGACGGCCCCCGCGCCGCCTCTCGCGCAATCTACGCCCCCGACCCCGAGACGCAACAATTCGACCCCTTTTTTGCCGCAAGGTTGGCGGGGACGTACATTCCCGGAATGACGGTCGGCGCAACTCAGCTCACAGATCCTCTCCCGCTCCTGACGTCGGATCGGCCCGGCGTCGGGGGCGTCATCCGACGCGCCGACGAAGACTTTCTCGTCGAGGAGCTTCCTCTCTACGAACCCTGCGGCGAGGGCACGCACGTCTACTTCGGCGTCGAAAAGCGCGGCATGACCACCCACGAGGCCGTCAACCGCATCGCGCAGTCCCTCGGCCGACCCCCGCGCGACATCGGATACGCCGGCCTGAAAGACGCCCACGCCGTGACCGTCCAGACCCTCAGCCTCGAACACATCGACCCCGCACGCATCCAGGCCTTGCGCCTGCCCGGCATCGCCGTCCTCTGGGTCAACCGCCACGGGAACAAGCTCAAGCTCGGTCACCTCCGCGGCAACCGCTTCGTCATCCGCATCCGCAACGTCGCCCCGGACGCCGAAGACCGCGCGTCGGAAATCCTCGAGGTCTTGCGAAAGCGGGGACTGCCGAATTACTTCGGACCGCAGCGCTTCGGCGTCCGCGGCGACACCTGGCGCATCGGCGCCGCCGTCCTTCGCGGCGACCCGGAAGAAGCCCTGCGCATCACGCTCGGACGCCCCGGAGACTTCGACCGCGGACACGTCCTCCGTGCCCGGCAGGCCTTCGACGCCGGAAATTACGACGACGCCGCCGAAGCCTGGATCCGCGCCTCACGCGAGAACGCAAAGGTCTGCCGGACGCTGGCGAAGACGTCCGGACGCTTCGACAAGGCACTGCGCGCCGTCCCCCTCTCACTGATGAAGCTTTATCTGAACGCCGCGCAAAGCCGCCTCTTCAACGACGTCCTCGCCCGCCGCCTCCCCACGATCGACCGCGTGATGCAGGGCGACGTCGCCTGGCTGCACCGCAACGGCGCCTGCTTCGTCGTCGAGGACGCCAACCTGGAGCAGCCGCGCTGCGCCGGTTTCGACCTCTCGCCGACCGGACCGATGTTCGGTCCGCGTATGCGATCCGCCGAAGGCGAGCCTGGCCGTCTTGAGGCCGAGGTTCTCTCCGCATCGGGACTGACCGCGGAGGATTTCAACCGCCGAAGCGCGGTCCGTGTCGACGGCGGGCGACGCCCCCTGCGCGTCCCCCTCGCGGACGCCGAAGCCAGACTCGTCGCCGTCGACGACGCCCTCGCCCTCGAGCTTCGCTTCAGTCTGCCGTCCGGCAGCTACGCCACGTGCGTCATCCGCGAGGTGTGCAAGGACGTTGGCGCATCACCTGTCGCGGAACCTGAGGACTGATCAGGCCTATCAGACTTCAATCCTCCGCCGCGTCACGGAAGATCGGCGGCGTGAACGCGGGAAGATCCCGCCCCAGCTCCGGCCGGTGCTCCCAGCGCCGGATGCGGAACTCCAGCGACGATCCGTCCTTCGGCCAGGCAATGTCAATCCGGTGCGGAAGCGACGGTAGCCCGGACTGCGGCGGGCGATGATCGGAAAGCCGGGACACCATCTCGACGCGCCCCATCGCGTCTCGAAACACGATCCGGTGCAGCACGCGCCGATCCACCCGGCTGATCCAGTACTCCTTCACCAGGCGCGGCGCGCCGGCGGCGTCGTACGCCAGCAGCAACAACTGCTGCTCCGCGTCCTCCACGCGCTGCACCGGATGATCCAGCGGGTGCGCGTCCGGCCCGAAGGGCACGCCCGAAAGCCCCAGCGCCTCCACGAGTTGACGCGGCTGGATCGGCAGGTCCGGGTCATACCCGTCCGGAAACTCGTCATAACGCCGGCAGATCGGAGCGTAATCCGGGTCGTCGTCGTACCAGTAGTAGACACCGTTGGACCCGACCGAAAGCTGCTCCCCGGCCAACTCGTGTCGAAGATCGAAGTGCAGATGATCGGGCGCCACAAAAAGGAGCACGCCTTCGAGGTCGTACTGCTTGATCCGGTCCGACGTCGCGCTGCGGACTTTTGCCCGGACGTCCCCGGTCGCGCGAAGCAATCCCGTCAGCCGCGTCGGCGGCGCATTGATCAACTCCACCGCTTGCGCCAGCGGCAGCGGATCGAACACCTCCCGGCTCCTCGGCGCCGGGGGACACCCGATCAGCAGCGCCGCCCCCGCAACCGCCAGCGCCACCGCCCCGAACCGCGATCCCCGGAACGCCGACACTTCGGTGACGTCACGATGGCTCATGCGCCACCGCCTCAACGACCGCACGAGCGCCCGCCTCACCTGCCGACGACGCCTCATCCGTCAGATGCGCCGCCGTGTCTCCGTGAAGAATCGCCGTCAGCTCCCGGCTGACCCCCTCGATCTGATCGTCCGACAAGCCGGGATTCACCACCGTGTGCCGCGACTGATCCCGCGTCAGGAGCACCGTCCAGATTTCCACGCCGTCGCGCATCTTCGACGACTCATATTTCAAGAGCCGCTTCCGCATCAGGATCAGCGCAAGGACAAACCGAAACTGGACACGCACCGGCTCCGTCTCGCTTTCAAGCCGCGTGAAGAACGCCAGCAGGGCCTCATCGTCGATCAGCAGCCGCTTCTTCTGCTCACGCGGCGCCACGCGGCTGCGGAAAAAGCAGAATGCGTCCGCAGGCGGTCCCGTCCACGCCTCCACGCAGATGTCGCGGCGCTGGAACGTCTCGCCGTCCTCGAACACGACGACGTAGAACTCCTCGCCTTCCGCCAGCGTCCTGCCGGTAACGGTGCAAACTCCGGCGCCTCGTGCGATGTCGTATTCCTTCATCACCGACCTCGCGGCCCACGCCTCCGAGCGCCACGCGGCGTCACCCGGGACAGCCCGCCCCCGCCAACCCCCCGATCTGGAACTCTGAACCCTTCTTACCTACCGATCCCGCCCGTCGTCCGCCTTCTCCTTCTCCTCCAGCAGCACCGCCTTGCGCGACAGCTTGACCCGGCCTTGCTCGTCCACCGCGATCACCTTGACCTTCATCGCGTCGCCGATCTTGCACACCTCATTGACGTTCCGCACGTATTCGTCCGAAAGCTCGCTGATGTGGCACAGACCGTCCTGACCCGGGATGATCTCGATGAACGCCCCGAAGTCCTTCGTCCCGATCACCTTGCCGCTGTAAACCTTGCCGACCTTGACCTCCTCCGTGATCGCTTCGATCGCGTCGCGGGCGCGCTGCGCGCCGTCCGCGTCGAGACACGCGATCATTACCGTGCCGTCCTGCGAAATCTCGATCGTCGCTCCCGTGCTCGCCTCGAGCCCGCGGATGCCGCTGCCGCCCGGGCCGATCACGCGGCCGATCTTCTCCGGATTGATCTTGATGGTGAGAATGCGCGGAGCGTAACGACTGATGTCCGGACGCGGCGCCTTCAACGTTGTGCTCAGCATCTTCCGCAGAATCTCGATCCGCGCCTCTTTCGCAAGCGCGAGGGACTCGACGATCGTCTCCTGCGTCAGACCCCGCGCCTTCAGGTCAAGCTGGATCCCGGTGATGCCGCGCTGCGTCCCCGCGACCTTGAAGTCCATGTCGCCGAAGTGATCCTCCTCGCCGAGGATGTCGACCACCAGCTTCCGCTTCGAGCCTTCGCTGAACATCCCGATCGAAATCCCCGCCACCGGATGACGGATCGGAACGCCCGCGTCCATCAGGGCCAGGGTTCCCCCGCATACCGACGCCATCGAACTCGACCCGTTCGACTCGAAGATCTCCGACACCAGCCGGATCGTATACGGGAACTTGTCCACCGTCGGCAGAACCGCCTCCAGCGACTTCTCCGCCAGCGCCCCGTGACCGATCTCCCGCCGACCCACCGCACCAACGCGCTTGACCTCCCCCGTCGCCAGCGGCGGAAAGTTGTAATGCAGCATGAACTTCTTGCTGTACTCCTCGGTCAACCCGTCGATGATCTGCTCGTCGCGCCCGGTACCCAGCGTCGCCACCACCAGCGCCTGCGTCTCCCCCCGCTGAAAAATCGCCGACCCGTGAACCCGCGGCAGCACGCCGACTTCGCCGGTGATCGTGCGGATGTCCCGCGGCCCGCGCCCGTCGGCCCGGATGCCCTCATCGAGCACCATCTTCCGCACAACCTCTCCCTCAACCGTGTCCAGCATCCGCTTCACCGCGTCGCGCTCATACGGCGGGTTTTCCGCATCCTCCGGCGACAGCGCGCTTAACACGGATTCGTATACCGACTCCATCGCCGCGTTGCGCTCAACCTTGCCGGTAATCCGCTTCGCTTCCCGAATTCTCGACGCCGCCAGCTCCCGGACCTTCGTGCGCAGCGACGGATCCGGCGCCGGCGCCGTCCACGTCACCGGTTTGCCCGACTTGCGACGCAGCTCCTCCTGCATATCACAGATCTGGCGGATGAATTGCGTGCCGTATTCGATCGCCCCGGCCACCACCTCCTCGGAAACCTCCGACGCCGAGACCTCGATCATGTTCACGCCGTCTTTGTGCCCGCTGAGCACCAGTTCCAGCGTGCTCCCGGCCATCTCCGACAGCTTCGGAAACAATACGTAGTCCCCGTTGATATACCCGACGCGCACCGTCCCCACCGGCCCCTCAAACGGCAGCCCCGACAGGCACAGCGCCGTTGACGACGCGATCGACGACAGCACGTCCGGATCATGCTCCTGATCCGTCGCCAGACACATCGCCTGAATCAGCACTTCGTCGTAAAAACCCTCGGGAAACAGCGGACGCATCGGGCGGTCGATCATCCGCATCGTCAGAATTTCCTTCGTCGTCGGACGGGCCTCCCGCTTGAAGAACCCGCCGGGGATCTTGCCCGCCGCGTAAGCCTTCTCACGATAGTCCACCGTCAGCGGAAAAAAGTCCGTCCCCTCGCGCGGCGGTCCCGTCACCGTGGCGGCGAACACCACCGTCTCCCCGTACTGCACCAGCGCCGCGCCCGCCGCCTGTCGGCCAAGACGTCCCGTCTCGATCCGCAGCGTATGACGACCGATCTGACGTTCAACAACTGTAGGTTCCATCATGCATTGACTCTTCTTATCGAGGTTCCAGTGTGGAAGGCGATCCGGCGAGCCGACGCGCGATGCGCATCCTCCGCGCCCGACCGGAACGGGGGGAATGAAAGGAGGCCGTCGAACCGCCGCCCGCAGCCCCTCCGCAGCCCCGGACAAAAGCGCGACGCGCCGCGGCGAAGGAGCCTCCCGCGACGACTAACGACGCAGCCCCAGCGCGGCGATCGTCGAGAGATACTTCTGTCGATCGCAGGTCCGCAGATACCGAAGCAACCGCGACCGCCGACCCACCAACGTGTGCAGACCACGCAGCGCGGAAAAATCCTTGCGCGCAGACTTCAAATGCTCATTGAGGTGATTGATCCTCTCCGTCAGGATCGCAATCTGGACTTCCGACGATCCGGTGTCCTTCGGCTGGCGGGCGAACTTCGCAACAATCTCCTGCTTCGGAACGGCTAACTGAGGCATCGACGACCCTTTTTTCCCGACGGCACCCGCCGTCACTCATCCCTTTCCACAACACTTCAATCCGCGGCACTTTAAGGGCTTCCACCTCACTCTGCAAGAGGCCCACGCACCTTATTCCACCATTAAAACGTAAAGTAAAAATTCTAAAATTGGCCCTCAATTGATCCGCCGGTCGATCAACATCGCCGTTTCGCTCGCCGCAGCTTCCACCGATATCCCCCCGTGCAGCACGTCCTCCATCATCTCCCACCCGAATTCCTCAATCACAGGATATCGCTCCACCCGCGCACCCCACGGCGGACGAGCAAAACGCACTTCGCGAAGAAACGCCGCTTCAACGTCGTCCGTCGCCAGCGCCTCAGCCGCCGCGCGGTTCGCCGAAATCGCCAGCCCCGTGCTGTTCCGGAGCTTCTGCACCTCCGTGCTCGTCATGTGCTTGACGAACGCCCACGCCAGATCCGGGTTCCGCGCCTGCACCGGGATCGCCAGCGAGCAGGCGTACATCACCGTCTTTCGTTCCCCTGTGTGCGGCACGCTCACCACCCCGATGTCCAGACCGTCGCGCCGGTACTCCAGCATCATCCAGTGTCCCGTCAGCGTCATTGCGGAAAGCTCCGCCCGAAAAAGATCCTTGCCCACCGCCGTCCGCACTCGTGGATGCGGCGCGTATCCGTCGCGCAGGATCATGTCCGCGATGAACCGCAGCGACGCGACCGATGCCGGCGCGTCCAGCGCCCCGACCGCACCACGCCCGTCAGACGTGAGCACGTCCCCGCCCCCGGCGAGCAGAAACGGATACCAGCCCGGCATCCAGTTGAAAAAATCGATCGGGTACCAGACTTTATCCTCCGACGACAAACCCTGCTTCAACGTGGCGCACGTCGCCAGAAACTCCTCCCGCGTCCATCCCTCCTGCGGATACACCACCCCGGCCCGGTCAAACAGACGCCGGTTGTAAACGATCACCATCGGCGTGAAGTCCAGCGGCAGGGCGTAGACCTTCTCCCCGCGCCGGGCGATGTCCACCACGTTCGGGAAAAACATCCCTTCATCCACGTCGGGGTCTGACGCAATCCGCGCGGAAAGATCCATCATGACGCCGTTGTCCACGAACACCGCCGCGGACGACGCATCCAGATGCGCCACGTCGGGCATATTGCCCGCCAGGTGCATCATCATCAGCTTCGACGTGTACTGCCCCTCGCCGGGAATCTGCTCGATGACCACCCGGACGCCGCGATCCGCGTGCATCGCCTCGAACGCCCGCTGAATCCCCCGGTCCAGTTCGAGAAACTCGGAAAGATTCGCCGGTCCGCCCCAGTTGGCCACCCGTAGCTCGACGCCGCCGGCATCCGTCCCCCGATCGCAGCCGACGCTGCTCGCCGCGACGATCGTCAGGACGCGCAAAATGAAAGAACGAAGGATTCGGGCGCGGAATCCCCCGTCATCCGGCGGCCGCAAGGACTTCGCCACGGACCTTGTCATACGTGACGCCCAGCGCCTTCAACGCCTTGCACGCGATGCAGCCCGGCTCCTTCAGCAACGCAAGCAACAGGTGCTCGGTGCAAAGCTCCAGGCCTTCGAGCTGCTGGCATTGTTCGATGGCCACCGCCATCACGTTCTTGAAGTGAGGCGTCCCGGGAAGGCGCCCGAACACCCACGTCTCCTCCATGCTTTTCTGCACCAGGGCGTCCACTTCCCGGCGCAGCTTCTCCGGCGTCACACCGTGGCGGCTCAGAATTTCCGCCCCCAGTCCCGTCCCGTCCGACGCAATCGCCAGCAGAAGGTGCTCCGTCCCGACGTACTCGCGGTCGTACTCGCGCGCTACCGCGTTCGCCAGTTTGATCACTTTCTCGACCCGAGCGCTTGCTTTCGGTAGCATTCATTCCCTTCCCGCAGCGCCGTGAGCCCCCGCCGCGCCGTCACCCGCCGGCCGAATTTCGACCGTCGCGCCTCGGTCCGCCTGCGTCAACGCTTCAGACGCCACCCGGCGCTTCACATATTCATACCCGAGGCTCAGCGCCGCCACAATCACCGTGCCGATCAGCGTGAGACGCACGATCCGCAGACGGTTCGACACTTCACGGTCGCGCCACTCGCAAAGCCGACGATCGATCTCCTCCAGCTTCCGGTCGATGCGCCGCTCGATCTCATCGAGTTTCTCCGCCACGTAGTCGTCCGCCGCTCCGCGCAGCGTCCGCGCGATCCCCCCCACCACGCCGACGTTCTCGATCCGCTCACGCAGCCCGCGACGCTCCTCCTCCTCCGGCAGAAACCGGTACTCCTCGCTCCCCCGCTCCCCTTCAACCAGCCGCTCCACAACCGATGCCGCCCACTCCCGGCGCTTCCGGCGCACCCGGCTCCAGAATCCTTCTTCTCGTTTCACGCGCGCCTCCAGCGACGCCCGAGGCTCGCCGGCGCGCGGCTCCACCCCCCGCAGCCGCGCGACCGTGTCCAGACCCCGGTCTGACAGCCCCTCAAACCGCACCTTCGGGCTCGCCACCACGTGCGCCGCCAGAACCGCCTTCGACTCCGACGGACGCACCGGAATGCGCATCCACTTCACGACGTCGAGCAGCGCGTCGTGATCCAGATCGTCAATCAGGCGACGACGTTCTCGCACCAGCCGGACCAGGGCCGCGTGCTCCGACCGCCCGTCCGGCCGAAGCCCCAGCGCCTGTGCGAGCTTGATCAGTTCATCCGCGGGCAGGCCCTCCAGGTCGGGGGCGGGCGACGTCGTCGTGCGTTCCTCCATCTCAAGCGGCTCCTTCGATCTCCGCAACGAGTCTACCGCGCGTGCGCCGCCGCCAACAACGCCAGAATCCCCGCCAGCGCCGCAATGATGACGACCTCCCTCACAAACGGGCAGACGCGCGTGCGAAGGAGAAGCAGCCCCGCGTAACGCCACAGCACGCGCCCTGCACGCCCCGACAGCGGCGCCGTCACCCAACGCCGCACGACCGCCGCAGCCCCCATCGCGGCGTAAACGCTGACGAACACCGTCAGCACGAAGCGGTAGGTGTGAAACAAATCGAAGGACTTCACGCTGACGATCTCTCACGACCGTGAACCGGCCCGCCTGAACACAATGAAAACCGCCCGTCGGGTCGCTTCAACGACCCGACGGGCGGTCCTGAATCAACACCTCGGCGGAATCAAACTCGCCGCCGCCCGCTCCGACGACGCATCAGCGACAGCGCCCCGGCCAGCCCCAGCAGCGGAATCATCCCCAGCCCGGGACAACCACCGACGCCGCCCAAACCCTCGCCGTCGATGCCGCTCCCGTTGATGTTCGAATTGCTAAACGGTTCGTCCGATCCCGGACGCACCGTCAGCACGGTCGAAGCCGAGTACCCGCCGCCCGGCTCGCCGGACTGCACGCTGGTGAACACCGTCACCGAAATCGGGAAGGTGATGTCCGCGGTCCCCGTGTTCACATACGTGTGAATCACGCTGATACTCGACGCCACGACACCGTCGCCCAGATCCCACGAGACGCTCTGCACCGTCCCGGGCAGCCCCGCCGTGTCCACCGAAAGCTCCACCTGAAGCGGCGACGTGCCAGCCGTGATCGGCTCCGTGCTCACCCCCGGCGCATCGATCTTGATCGTCAGATCGCCTTCGCCCGCACCCCCGTCGCCGTCATCGCTGCGCAGAACGATGATGTCGACGAACTGCGAGCCGGTCCGCAACTGATCGTCCGTGAACGACAGCCGGGCACGTACCGTCTGCCGGCTCGGACCGTCCGGATTGCTCGTGTACACGCGCGACGTCGTCGTCGTAAACGTGTCGATGACCCCGTCATCCTCGAAATCCCAGCCCGAGCAGCGGATCGCCTCCTCCGGCGAGACCGGGCTGGGGCACGGGATCACCTTCGACGGGTCGATGTCCACGCCGTCGTTCGGACATTCATCCGGGATGCCGTCGAAGTTCTCATCCTGACTCGTTCCGAGCTGGATGTCTTCCGCGTCCTCGACGCCGTTTTGGTTGCAGTCAAGGCAGCAATACTCGACCAGCGCCGCGCCGTCCGACGTGATCGCGTTCCCGCGGAACTGCACCGTCAGCGGAGACTCGCCGATCAGCGGACTTGCGCTGAGGCTGACCTGAGGCGCACCCTTCAGTCCCCCGCCGCCCCCGCCGCCGCCGCCGCCGCCCCCGCCGCCGCCGCCGCCGCCGCCGCCCCCGCCGCCGCCCCCGCCGCCGCCGCCGCCGCCCTCGGAATCGAGCGGGACGCCGAACGAGTAACGACCGACGATGTTCCGCGCGAACAACGCGAAGTACTTGACCTGTCCTGTCGGCGGCGCCGTGAACGTAAACGACTTGTTCTTCGTGGCGAACGCGGTCACGCCCTCAGGCAGCTCGCCCAGCGCCTCACCCTGACAACCGATCTGGACGTCATTCGCCGCGTCGTAAACGTAGCAGACGCCGTCCGTCGGTACGAAGTCAAAGTCCGGATCCGTGCTTTCCACGATCAGGTAATCCACCGCTTCCAACCCAGGACGGTTCGGATCCTCCTGCTCGTCATCATCCAGCGTCGGATCGAACTCCGGCGCCTCCCACCGGATCGAACGCACCAGCGTGTTCACCGTCACGTTCTTCGGAACGCCAGGCCACGTCTTGTTCCCGTTCGAGACGGATTGCACCGCCGCCTCGACCGCCCGCCGAGCGTTGATCCGCCCGTATCCGTACCAGATGCTGTGCTGGGCAATCCGCCGATAGGGCGCCACACTGTTATCCTCGTCGATCCGCTCCGCAGTGTGCGCCAGGATCGACCGCACCTGGTCCGCCGTCAGCAGCGGGTTGACCGAAACCACCAGCGCCGCCACCCCTGCCGCAACCGGACACGCCCCGGAGGTTCCACCGAATGAAAGCGTGTAATTCCCTTCGGCATCCAGCCCGGGAAGTCCCCCGTCAATCCCGCCGTCGTTGTAACCGTTATTCGGATACCCGCTCGCATCCTCGTTGTCCGTGGTGACCAGTCCAGGCAGTGCGGCGAAGTCGTTGCTCGGCGCGACGATGTCAATGTCCTCGCCGAAATTGCTGTAAAAGGACCGGACATCGCGGGCGTTGGAAGCGCCGACGCCGATGACCGACGGCAGCGTCGACAGGTCGCTGCCGCTTTCCAATTCGCTGAATTCGTTGCCCGTCGCAAAGAGAATCACCATCCCGCGCGCTCGACCGTCCACCGGGGAAACCCGTCCCGTGCGGTACGCGTTGCCGATCGCCGCCTCAACGATCGGGTGCGGCTGTCCGTCGATAAAACCCCAACTGTTGTTGTGAACATCGACTTCGTCCGTCAGCGCCAGCGAGTACACCTGCGCCGTCTTGGATTCCGTCGTCGGCTCACTCAATCCGCGCGTCGCGGAAAACGACGCCAGCGGCGCGACGCCGCGCACGCCCAGATTGTTCGGCGCCGCCACGATCAGCCCCATCACCGGCGTTCCGTGGCTGTCGAAAATGCCCTTCGGACGCGGATCCCGGGAATCCGGCGTGTTCGGTTCCGCCGAAATGTCGTTCCCCTTGCCCGAGTAGTTGCTGAACAGATCTTCATGCGTCACGTCGCACGAGTCGTCGAACATGCCCACCAGCACGTCCGCTCCCTGCGTCGTGTTCCACGCCGCCAGAACTTCGATGTCCGCCCCCGCCAGACCGCCGCCCTGCCCCGTGTTGTTCAGGTGCCACTGCTCGGCGAAGAACTCATCCGCCGGCGCCTGATGCGGCGCCATCGGGCACACCAGGTCCGCCGCAGACCACTCCACGATCGGATCGCGGAACATCTCCGCCGCCACGATCATGTCCACCGCATTCGCGTCCGTCAGCGTCAGGACGTACGTATCCTTCAGCCCCAGCCGGTCCTCGCCCGCAATCCGCACGCCGTAACGGCTGAAGAACGCCTCCCGCTGCGCCGCCGTCGTCCCGCGCTTGAACTTCACCACCACCCCGCCCGACGACAGCACCGGAACCGTCTTTCCCGAGCGCCGCCACACCGGCTGCACCGTCGCCACGTTCGCGTCCGAAAGCAGCGCCGCCCGCGCCGTCGCGTCGACCGCGCTCACCTCGACGATCCGCCACGGACCGCCCTTCTGGTGCGGAAGCATCCGCACCTCCACCGCCCCCAGCGACGACATCCGCGGCTTCCCGCCGCTCTCCAGCAGCGCCGTGTCCCGGAACTTCACCGCGAATTCCGTCGTCGAACGCTCCTGAAGATACGCCCGACCATCCCGCCCGTAACGCACCGCGTCCCCGCCCTGTGCGGTCAACGCCAGCCCCAGCAGCACCGCCGCGCCCGCCGACGCACTCCGTCCGACCGTCAACGACATTCGCTTTGTCCCCCGCATGTTTGAGTCGCCTTTCTGGAATGCTCCAGCCGCGCAACGCCCTCGGCGGCCGATCGCGCCGTTCCCGGCGCGGACCCGCCCCCGGCGCATTCCTTCTGGATCGCATTCTTGAACCCGCGCAGTGACCTGTCAAGGATTGTCCGTCACCGCCGGACCCGCGTTGCTCGCCGCGTTTTCCGCGGAAACCGGGGCACAACCTCCGGCCGAAACCACTCCAGCACGGCGAAATCGCACGGCGCCTCAGGGTTCGAGGGTCGCCTGGAGGGCGAGAATCGCATACGCGGTGGCGAGAACCGGGTTGTCCTCCATCCAACGCTCCTCCTCGTTCACCCAGCTTCCGTCCGCGCGCTGGAGCGAGGCGAGCTTCTCGCAAAGATCCTGTCGCCAGCGATGCGGCTGACCTCGACCGTCGATGATCACCTCTTCTCCCCACGCCGCTAGCGCCCGCGCGAAAACGTGGTAGTAGTAAAAAAGCCCTTCGCGGGACTGCGCCCCCGGCATGTTCGGATTTTCGTCCAGCGAATAATGCCGCTTGATCCACTCAAACGCCTGTTTCACACGAGGATCGTTCCGGCTTACGTTCGCATAAAGCAGGCTTTTGAACCCGGCGTACGTCATCGACCCGTAGCTGCGAAGCCGCGGACGGCCCTCGATGATTTCCTCGCCCGCCTTGCTCTCCCCGCCGTTGGCCGGCGAGTACACAAACCCGCCGTCCGTCGCCCCGCGGGCAAAAGGCTGGTCATTCGTCTCCGACAACATCTGACAGCGCGAAATGAACGCCAACGCCTTCTGATAAGCCGGGTCGTCCTTCGACAGCCCGCTGTCGTGCAGCGCCTCCACCATCATCTGCGTGTTCGACAGGTCCGGACGCTTGCTGTTGCCGTAACCCGCGCCCCCGTACCAGACATCGGACCGGTCCTTATCCTCGTCCTCATCCCACTGGATCCGCTTGAGGAATCGCCGCGCCGCCTCAATGTCCGCTTTGAACCGCTCCTCCTTCGTCGCCGCCAGCGCCGTGATCGCCACGCAGGTGTGATAGTTCGGCATCCCCTCGGCTTCGACGTAGATGCCGCCGTCTTCCCGCTTGAACCGCAGAACGTACGCCAGCGCCCGCACCACCGCCGGATGTTTCGGACCGTAACGCGCGTCCTGGATCAGGCATTGCGCCGCCATCGCCGTGATCGCAGGGTGCGTCTGTCCGCGGATCTCCCACCCGCCGTCAGGCCGCTGCGACGCGATCAGGTATTCCAGCCCTTTCGTCATCGCCTCCCGCGCACGCTGCTCCACCGCAGAATCAACCGGAATCGGCTGCGCCGCAACCGTCGTCGCAAGCAGCAAGGCCAACCCGGATGTTGACCACGTCCTGAAACCAGACTTGCTCAGCATCGTCTTCATCGCCGCAGACCTTTCATAAGTGACGGGTTGAAGTCTCGTGAGGGTAAACCCGAAGCGAGCAATGAACCATTCCCGACCGCAGCAGGCAAGGCATTCGCGGTGAACCTCTGAGGCGCGACGCAGATCCGTCGACCTGAGGCGCCCTCGGAGAATCCTCCGACCGTCTTAGCCACGGAAGGGGCGCCGGAAAACAGCCCAGCACGCAAGTGATGGGAAACCGTCGCGGAGAATTCGGAAGTCCCGGAGGGGCGACAAAAGTTCGGGAGGAGGGAATGCCGTCGCCCCGCCGATTCCCCCCAAGCATCATCGCCCGCCGCGTCACAACGACAGAACATCCGAGGCGCCGAACACCCGAACCCGCGGATTTACGTCACCCGGGCGGCGGATTGCAGCGCTGAGCGGATTTCCGTCAGGAGCTGGTCCACCTTGAACGGTTTGAACAACACCGCGTTCAGGCCCTCGCGGTTCGCGCGAACGATGGCGTGGTTCGGATCATATCCGAAACCGGTCATGAGGATCACGGGCGTCCGCGCATCCGCGACGCGCGCCGCCGCGAAGATTTCGTATCCGTTCTTGCCCGGCAGGCGGATGTCCGAAAGCACGAGGTCGAACGCCCCCTGGCGAGCGATCTCGGCCAGCGCCGAAGGTCCGTCCGCCACCGCCGTCACCCGGCACCCGTAGCTGGTCAGCACATCGCGCACCGTCTCGCGCAGGATCGCCTCGTCATCCGCGATCAACACGCGTTTGTCCTGAAGCACCGGGTCGAACCGCGGCCCGCGGCTCTCCTTCGAACTCACGACGCACGACGCCGGCGACGTCACCCGTGAGAACGCCTCGCGGATGCCCACGATCGTCTCCGACAAGCCGTCCAGCCGGCGACGAAGGTCGTCCAGACCGATGAATTCCTCGCGGATGGTCTCCACCTCCGTCAATGCATCATTGAGCGGTCCGAGCACCTCCGCCTTCACGTCCTGCCGGAGCTGACCGGTCATCGTGTGACGCTCCGTCGCCAGCAACTCCAGCGTATGCAACGCCATCGCGATCGACCGCCCGAAGATCTCCGCGAACTGCCGATCCTCCTCGGTGAACGCGCACCCACGGTCGCTTTCGATGTTGAACACGCCGACAAGCTGGTCGCCCAGCGTCAGCGGAACCGTCAGCGACGACTGCGCGTTGCCCAACCCGCGGATGTAATGCGCGTCCTTCGACACGTCCGGGCACAGATATGACCGTCCGGTCGCCGCCACGTATCCGCAGATCCCGTTGCCCTCCGTGTTGGCGTACAAGTCGATCCCGCGCACCGCAGAAGGCATCCCGCTCGCCAGCGCCAGCTCCAGCTTGTTCGTCTTCCGGTCCACCACGAACACCGCGACGTGGTCGAAGTGCATCAGCTCATGCGCATAATGCATGACCTTCTCTTCAAGAAGCGCCAGGCGCTCCGCGGCGTTGCGCTTCGTCAGTTGCTCCGCGTCCAGACGGACAAGCTGCCGGCCCGCGTCGTCGATCACATTGATTCGGTTCTGAAGCCTGCGCTCACGCGTCACGTCCGTCACCGACACCGACAGCCCGGCCAGCACGCCGTCGCCGCTCCGCAGCGGCGTCAGCACAGCCTGATAGATGTCCCCGGTGTCGGTCGTGAAATCCAGGCGGCGGGCGGCGGGGGCGGAAGAGGAGGACTTGAGGGACTTAAGCGTGTCGAGAGCGGCTTGCATCAGGGGTTCTTCAACTTGCGGGGGCAGGGCGTCTTCTGACGGAAACCGGCCCAGGAATCTCCCCTGCGGATCCAGAACCCACGTGTAACTCGTAAGTCCTCCCGCCGACTCCTGAACTTGAGCGGGGCGTTTCAACCCGATCAGGAACCGCAGCAGGTTCGCGTCTCCAACCACCAGATCGTAAGAATGCTCGCGCAGCGCCTGCGGCGCCTCCGCCAGTGTCAAGGCCCGCGTAAGCTGAACCCGACCCTCCAGCGCGCCCAGCCACTCCTCCAGCTCTTCGCTGCGACCCAGGGCCAATACGTTCAGAGTCTTCACCAGACTGTCGTTCATCGTAGATCCACACCCAGGGTATGTCTTCCCTGTCTCGGTTATTCTAGTCCCCGACCAGCAGAGATTCCGGAGTTCCCCCCTGTTTCTTTTTTGACACTTCGCGGTTGCAATAAGATAGCGTCCGACGACGTGTACCTTCAAGTGTCGGTGTTTTGATTCAATCCTCCCCGCCCGGAAGTCGCCGCGGGAGGTTGTAACCGCACGCACCTCGGGTGTTCGCCGAAGCCCCCCACCACCCCCCTGCCGAGATCCCCAAACTGCCGCGCAACTCCTTCTCGCCCGCTATCGGACGCATCTGGCAGTCATTTCTTCATAAACGCCGATGACCTCCCGTGCGTGTCGTTTCATGTAAAGGCGCTCCGCCCCCGCCAGCGCTGCTCGCGCCGCCGCCTCTTGCGCGGAAGGATCCAGCCATCGGCGAACGCACGACGCAATCCCTTCCACGTCCGCCGGGTCGTCAACAAGGAACCCGCTTTCACCTTGCCGGACTGCCTCCGAAGCGCCGTCCCAACGCGTTGTCACGCAGGGCAGCCCGCTCACCAGAGCCTCCAGAACAACCCGGCTGCAGGGGTCATAATACGTCGGATGAACCAGTGCATCCGCCGCATGCATGAACGCTTGAACCCGGTTTGACGAACCGACGAAGCGAACAACATCGGACACACCCAGCCGCTCCGCCTGCTGCCGCCATCGCACGGAGGGCATCCGCCCGATGATCAGCGACCGCACGCGCCGACCGCTTTCGTGGCGCAGCAGCGCCTGCGCCTCCAGCCACCTCGCCACGCCCTTCAGGCGGAAGTTGTGCGCCACCACGATGACGAGGAAATCCGTGTCCGCAATCGTGTACTCCGACCGGATCACCTCCCGATCCCGTCGCCGCTGCGACGCCGGCGTCTCATCCGGGTTCACCGCGTTGTACACGACGCGGACGCGCGACGCGTCCACGCGGTAGTGTCGCCGAAGCTGGTCCGCGACGTAGTTCGACAGCGCCAGGATCACCGGTCCGTCCGGCGACGTAAAAAGTCGCCGCTCCAGCGCAAGCTGATGACGTTGCTTGA
Source organism: Planctomycetota bacterium (assembly GCA_016860685.1). Taxonomy (GTDB): domain Bacteria; phylum Planctomycetota; class Phycisphaerae; order UBA1845; family UBA1845; genus JABWBH01. Next base: position 18,176 of record BOJX01000006.1, on the reverse strand, counting down.
GGTTCAGTTGGTTGGCGATCCGCTTCAGACGGCGCAGACGCCCCGGCGGCAGCAGCGCCAGGTTCCGCTCGACGCTCTCCGCCACCGTCCCGCCGCGAGGCTGATACACCGTCGCCGACCGGCACGGCGTGATCGCGTGAACCACGTCGTACCCCCCGTCGCGCACGCGCCGGTCGACCCGGCGAGCGAACGTAATGCTGCGCCGCGTTCGCGTCACCGCGGCGCCGGAGATCGTGAAAACCCGAAGTCCGGGAACCGGGGAAATCCGGCTTCGCGTAAAAAGATCGACCTCGATCCCCGCCTCAAGAAGATGATGCAGAAACTGAAACGTGGAGGTCTCCGCGCCCCCGCGCCACCCGTCGATCCACTCTGTCACCAGCGCAATGCGCACGCCTCGGATTCACACGGGTCCGCCGGCGCCTTCGCTCACCCGCGGTCAGCGCCGCAACCGGCGGGCGTCGTGCCGCGCGATCGACCGGGTTTTGTGAGCGATCGACCGGATCAGCCGCTTGTCCCCGGCGCGCAGCCTAGACACCTCAAGGTAATGTTTCAACCACCGCACGCGCGCCGCACGCGACACCAGGCCCGCCGGACACGAGTACGACAGCGACGCCAGATCCTTCACGATCCAGCGCCGCCGCCGCCAGCGCGGGCGGAACACGCGCTGAAGGTCGATCAACCGGAACACCGGACCCGCGACCGTCTCCTCCACGAAGGCGTGCGCCGCATAAAGATCCCGGTGGACGTGTCCGGTTTCGTGAAAGCGCCGGATCAGCGAGGCCAGCGGCGCGATCAACCGCCGCCGGATGTCGTCCGCACTTCCCGACCCGCGGGCGAACCACGCTTCGAGGGACTCCCCCGGCACTTCGGTGATCAACACCGCGCTGCGAAGCTCGCGATCGCCGCGCCGCTCCTCCGCCAGCGCGACAGCCTTCGGCACGCCGATCCCGCTTTCGGCGAGCCTGCGCATCCACGTCCACTCCACCCCCGCCAGCGTCCGCGCCGCCGCGCAGATCCGCCGCGCCGCGCGCACCGCGCTCCGGGGAGGATCAACGTAACGTTTCAGGAAAAAGGAGGCCCGGCGACCGTCCTCGCCCTGAAGCTCGACGCGCAGCCGCTCGCGCCACGATGCCAGACCCCGCTTGCTCAGACGCGCAGCGCCCTGAAGGTTCAGCAGGGCCTCGGGATCGGAAAGTCCGTTGCGCCGCAGCAGCGCCTCAAAGGCCGAGTCGATCTCCAACCGCCGCTCGACGCCTTCCGCAGCGGAACCCTCCGCCGGTGCCTTCACGACGCGCCGGCTCCGACTGTCTCCGCCTCTCTCGACCGACTGTCCTGGTGCTTCGCGCGCTCCCGCAGCACGTCGAGACGCTCCCGCACCTCCTGCGCCATCCGCGTGTTCGGAAACTCCCGCACCAGCTCCGCACCCACCTCCAGCGCGTCATGCCAGCGCCGCTCCGTCACCGCGAAGCGGAACTTCACCCCCATCTGGAGCAGCTTCTCCTTGAACACCGTCCGCGCCGAGTCCTGAAGCTCCTTCGCCTCCTCCGGCGTCAGATACAGGTCCAGATCCTTCAAGACCTCGATCGCATGATCCACGTCGTGACGGTTCACCGCCGAGCGCCACTCCGCCAGCAAAGCATTCTTCCGCTCTTCCCACATCGCCCGCAGACGACCCGGCAGCGGCGCAACCCGCGGGTCGTCCGGCAGAAGCTTCAGCAACCGGTCAATTTCCGATTTCGCCAGCGCCCACTCTCCGCGCCGGCAGTGCTCGTCCACCAGTTGCAGCGCCGCGGTCAGCTTCCGCGAGATCGCGTCGCTCTTCGCGTCCTTCGCCTCTTCCCGGATCTGGGCGGCTTCCTCCCGATATCCGAAACGCCGCTCCATCTCATCCACCAGGTGCATCGCCCCTTCCCAGTCCTCCCGGCGGATCGCCGCGCGGATCGTCTGACGCAGGGAATCCAGCTCCCGATCCCGATGCACCAGCGACTTCGCCGAATCTGAGATGTCCGTGTTTGCGACAATCTGGTCGAGTCGCGCGAGCTGACGTCCCAGCAATTCCGTCATGTCGCGATATTCCCCGAGCTGACGCGCCGTCGTCCCCTCCATCTTGATCAGGATGCTGATGAGCGCCACCCAGTACACCCCGAAGAAAATCGCCGCGACTCCCGCGATCACATGCCACAACACCCGCGGCGCAGTCGTACCCGAAATCCCCGCCAACACCACGCCGACCCCCCCTAGGATCAGCACCAGACCCGCGACATACGCCACCGCCTTGAAATGTCCGAACCGGCCTGGAAGCGCGCTCATTTTCGTCATCCTCCTTTGTCGTTGGGGATCGATCGTACGACCTTGTCGTTGTCATCCGTCGTCGCGGGTTCACCGGCGCTGGAACCCGCTTGCGAGATTCAGCCCGCATCCGCCTTGTTCTTCAGATATCGACGATCACCCTCGCTTCGTATCCCTGATCCGTCCGAACGAGCGATAACTCATGATACGTGATCGCCTTCACCTCGCGCAAAAATTCCGACCGCCCCTCGTCAACCTCTCGCCACGTCCCCTCGACCGAAAGCCCCCCCCCGCCGAACCGAACAACCCGGTCAATCTTCAGCACCTGCAAGTGATGCTCCAGCCGCAACAGCAGGCACGCCAGATAATCCCGCAGCAGCACCGCGTCATCCTCACCCGCGACCGCCACCCGGCAAGCCTCTCCACCGTCCTGAAGGACCAAGTCCCCCACCGCTGCGTAGAACCCGGCCGTCATCGCCTCCAAGACTTCCTCGACCGTGCTGCCGAATGCGCGGATCCCCAAGTCCGCCGTGTGATCGAACAACTCATAACCCGAAGTCACCCTGAAAGTTATACGACCAAGGCAAAGCCCGGACAAGAAAACCTCGTATCCGCGTAACGACACACATTATTTTTTTAATTTTTAATAACCTCCCGCATCTCCAAGTCGATTGCTCTAAGGCCTTTGCGTAATGACGACGATCGACAGCCGATGACAAGATAGCTAGGTTTAACGCGAACGCATTGCGAATCTGCTGCAGATGCAAAACCGGAAAAATCCGGCGCGCGAAGGTAGGTGAGCGGGGATCACAGGAGCGACGTATGTCTATCACGGAGATTGTGCCAGGTCTTGAAGGGGTTCCGATTGCGGCCTCGGCGATCAGCCGTGTTGACGGTCAGAACTCGCTTCTCGAATACCGCGGGCTGAACATCGCAACCCTCGCTGAGCACAGCACGTTCGAGGAGACCAGTTTCCTGCTCCTTTACGGGAAGCTGCCGACGCGCCGCGAACTTGACGACTTCATCCGCGACGGCGCGCGACATCGCCGACTGAAGTACCGCGTGATCGACCTTCTCAAGTGCCTGCCCGAACACGGGCATCCGATGGAGGCGCTTCAGGCGGCCGTCCCGGCGATCGGCATGTTCTATCCCGAGCGCTATCATCCCGGCACGGAGCAGAAGCGCCTGTCCTGTCTGCGATTGATTGAGAAGCTCCCCGTCGTTGTCGCCAGCTTTCACCGCCTGCGGACCGGCGACGACAACCTCATTCCCCGCCCCGATCTGAACATCGCCGGAAACTTTCTGTATATGCTGCGCGGCGAGGAACCTGACCCGGTGCGCACGCGCATCCTCGACGTGTGCCTGATCCTTCACGCCGAGCACACGATGAACGCCTCCACCTTCGCCGGACGCGTTGTCGCCTCGACGCTGGCCCACCCCTACTGCGTCGTCAGTTCGGCGCTCGGCGCGCTGTCCGGACCGCTTCACGGCGGCGCCAATGAGCAGGTGCTCACGATGCTCGAGCGGATCGGGTCGCCGGCCAACGCCCGCACGGAAATCCGCAGGATGGTCGAGGCGAAAGAGAAAATCATGGGCTTCGGCCACCGGGTGTACAAAACAATCGACCCGCGGGCCAGGATTCTCAAGAAATACGCCGAGCAGCTCTGCCGCCGCAGCGGAAGCCGCTTTTATGACATCGCCGTCGCCGTCGAGGAGGCCGCCTCTGAAATCCTCTCCGACCGCGGCATCTGTCCCAACGTTGATTTCTACTCCGGACTGGTTTACGCGGAACTCGGCATCCCCCGCGACTGCTTCACTTCCGTCTTCGCGATGGCCCGCGTGACCGGGTGGCTGGCGCACTGGATCGAGCAGCTCGAGGACAACCGGATTTTCCGCCCGACCCAAAAATACGTCGGACGCAGGGGAGAGTCCTACGTTCCGATCGAACGCCGCGGTTAACCCTGAAGGCGTTGGCTCCGACGCCGCGGATCCCGACGTTCGACCCATCCTTGTCTCCCTGTAGCGCCGCGTCGTAAGATGCCGCGCACCGGCGAGCCGGTCCTACGGCGCGGCGAGCCGCGCCTGAACGGCGCGAGACTCGAAAGGTTGCGGCGACATGCAGCAGGTCACATACAGGCGCGTCCTTCTGAAGATCAGCGGCGAAGGCCTCTGCCGCTCCGGCGGATTCGGCATCGACGGCGAAGTCCTCGGCAGGATGGCGGGCGAAATCAAGCTCGTCGCCGATCTCGGCGTTCAGCTCTGCATCGTCGTCGGCGGCGGCAACATCATCCGCGGAAGCAGCCTCGCGAAGGACTCCCCGATCGAGGAGGTCACCGGGCATTACATGGGCATGCTCGCCACCGTCATCAACGCCCTCGCGATCCAGGACACCCTCGAATCCCTCGGACTCGTCACCCGCGTGCAAAGCGCCGTCGCCGTGGATCGCGTCTGCGAACCTTTCACCCGGCGACGCGCCCTGCGCCATCTCGAGAAGGGACGCATCGTCATCTTCGCCGGCGGCACCGGGAACCCCTTCGTCACCACCGACAGCGGCGGCGCCCTGCGCGCCAGCGAGATGCAGGCCGACGTCCTCCTCAAAGCCACCAAGGTCGACGGCGTTTACACCGCCGATCCGATGAAAGACCCGAACGCGCGGAAGATCGACCGCCTCACCTACCGCGAGGTCATCGACAAACGCCTCGCCGTGATGGATGTCGCCGCCGTCGAACTGTGCCGACAGAACCGCGTCCCCATCATCGTCTTCAACCTGTATACCCCCGGAAACATGCGCGCCGTCTGCGAGGGCCGCGCCATCGGAACGAGGATCGACGGAGATTGACGAGGAGCGGAACGCATGACTTTAAACCGATCCGCACCCGGTAGGGAAACGCTCGCAAAAGCATTAAGACGCTGTTCTTGACCGAGCCGCGCCTGTAAGGAAGCGCTGACGAACCGCGACGATGACCCAACGCCTTGCAGACGCTGATGCCCACGAAATAATAAGGCGGGCGGACCAAGCTGACGCGATCGGAGGTCGATCACGCGTCCGAAGGAGGCAGACACGATGGCGCGAATCCTGGTGGCCGAGGATCAGGCCGACATGGCGATGGGGCTGCGGGACAACCTTCAGTTCGAAGGCTTCGAAGTGATCGAGGCCGCCGACGGCGACGCCGCACTGAAGAAAGCGCTGGCCGACCGACCCGACCTCATCCTGCTCGACGTCATGATGCCCAAGATGGAGGGGTTGGAAGTCTGTCGCCGCGTGCGCGAGGCGGGCTTCACCATCCCCATCATCATGCTCACCGCAAAAAGCCAGGAAATTGACGTCATCAAGGGCTTCGAGGTCGGCGCCGACGACTACGTCACCAAGCCTTTCAGCATGAGGGAGCTGCTCGCCCGCATCCGCGCCGCCCTGCGCCGCAGCGGCGTCGCACCGCACCTCTCACGCGTCGTCCGCATCGGACAGGCCAACGTCGATCTCGTCACCGGAAAGGTCGAACGCGGCAAGGAAGTCTTCAGGATGGGACACTTCGAGATCGAAATCCTCAAGATGCTTCTCGACAAAGCCGAGCAGCCCGTCGAGCGCAACCACATCCTTGCGCAGATCTGGGGCTTGGACCCCTACCCCACCAACCGCACCGTGGACAACCACATCGTCAGCCTGCGCCGCAAGATCGAGGAGGACGCGAAAAACCCGAAGCACATCATCACCGTCCACAGTATCGGGTACAAATTCGTCCCTTGATCCCCCAGGCAACCGAGCCGCGCGGCTTCAGTCCGCGCGATGCGTCGTGCGGCGTGGATGCTGCAGCTTAGCAGCCCGTTGAAGAACCCGGGATCGGTCTTTGTGATACCTGTTTTACCGATGAAATTCGCCTGCCGGAGGGAGGCGCACCCCTTTCTCAACGGGCTGTTATGTCGCGCAGCAATGTCCAGGGTCGGACAGCGGGCTGGGGGGCGGAGTCCGGCGAGCGCGCGGCCACGATGCCCACGACGATGGGGCTTTTTCGCCCGACGGCGTCGGCGCTCGACGCTGACGCGATCAGTCGTCGAAGATGAACTCCAACCCGACGTAGTAGTCGCTGCGCAACCGCGTACAATGTCGCACGACCGCCCGACCGTGAAGGCTCAACTCCGGTTGATGCACGGCGACCTGAAGCTCCGTCCCGCGCTCATAAGCGTCATCGCAGCGCACGCCCGCCCCGCCCATGCTGATGTTCTCGCACGTCCCGAAGCGGTGCTCCTCACCGCCGTCCGCAGCGGGAACCCAGATCTCCACCGCGCCCGGAAAAGGCCAGCGCGGCGCTCGGCGGCGACCGAGGTCTGACGGGTCCGCCGCCAGCCCGCGCATCCGAAAAAGGCGCTGTAGCGCCTGCTGACTGATCGGAACGATTTCGCTGACTTTCACCGGGCGTCTCCTTCGGCGGCGCTTCTCGCGCCCGGTTCAGCCTACGATTCGGATCCTGTCGCGGCGCCCGATCCGAGACCTGACGGAGGGAAAAACCCCGCCTCGCGCAGCTTCCACCGCGACCGCTATCGGACCGCCTCCGCGATCGCGCGGATCATGCGCACCACCTGCACCGTCGGACCCACGTCATGCACGCGGATCAGCGCCGCCCCCGACCACGCCGCAAGCGCCGCACACGCCAGCGATCCGAAAAACCGCGCCGCAGGTTCCTCCTCCCTGGTGACGGTCCCGATAAAACGCTTACGCGAGGCGCCCACCACCACCGGCAGACCCGTCGCCGCAAAGCGCGGCAACGCCGCCATCAATTGCAGGTTGTGTTCGTGCCGCTTGCCGAAACCCAGCCCCGGATCGACGAAAATCCGCTCCCGAGCGACGCCCTTCGCCTCCGCCCACGCCGCACGCTCAACCAGAAACGACAGCACCTCCCCCACCACGTCCGCGTAGAAAGGCCCGCCGTCGCGCTGCATATCGGCCGGCGTCCCGCGCCGGTGCATCAGGATGACGTACGCCCCCGATTCCGCCGCAACCTGCGCCATCTCCGGGTCGTCCCCCAGCGCGGATACGTCGTTGATGACGTCCGCCCCGGCATCGAGCGCTTCCCGTGCGACTCGGGCCGACCGTGTGTCGATCGAAATCGCCACGTCTCCGTCCGCCGCCCGCAACCCCCGGATCACCGGAACCACCCGCCGGAGCTGCTCGTCCTCATCAACCGGCTGCGATCCGGGCCGCGTGGACTCCCCCCCCACGTCAATGACGGCGGCCCCCTCCGCCATCATCCGCAGCCCGTGCCCCACCGCTTCCCCCGCGTCAACGAAACGTCCGCCGTCGGAGAACGAATCCGGCGTGACGTTCAGGATGCCCATCACGCCCGGACCACGCGCCACCCCCGACATCAAGGTTCGGACCACCCGGACCCCTCACGACCGACCGCAGAATGCTCGCCGGCGCCGCACCGTCCAGGGCGCCGCACCGCGTCACCCCAGCTCCGCCAGATGCTCCTTCAGCGCCTCCCGCTGCGCCACCAACTCCGCCAGGCGTCGCCGCTCGGACTCCACCAGCTCCGGGTCGGCGTTCGCCACGAACTTCTCGTTGCGCAACCGGCCTTCCTTCCCCGCAATCTGCTTCTCGACGTCGGCCAGCTCCTTCATCGCCCGCGCCCGCTCCGCCGCGTCGTCGGTGATGCCCGGAACGTACACCCGCAGCGCCCCCGCGCGAAGGCTGCCCGCGTTCTTCGGACGCGACGCCTGCGCCGAGCCTTCCGGAACGACCGTCACTTCGCCCACCCCCGCCATCCGCTGCACAACATGCGCCTGCGCCCGGAAGCTCTCCACCTGGTCCGGCGGAAGCACCACGATGGCGCTCACCCGGTCTTTCGGCGAAACCTTGCACGCGGCGCGCAGATCGCGCACCGCCCGCACCACGTTCTGAAGCTGCGCGAACACGTCGAGGATCTGCGCCCCGCCCACGGCCTGCTCCAGCGCAGGATACCCTTCCGCCGGCGGAAACGCCGCCGTCGCCAGCAGCCCCACCCCCGCGTGCTCCGCCAACCCCGGGTCCGGAAGCTCCGCCAGCCCCGGCAACCCCCGCCGCGGCACGATCTCATTGAGCTGCCGCCAGAGACGCTCCGTGATGAAGGGGATGATCGGATGAAACAACCGCAAAGTCTGATCGAGGCAGAACGCCAGCACCTGCCCGGGGTGCCCGGGTATGCCCTCTCTCCGAGAGGGCAAGTCATCACCGGGTAATCCCTCTCTCCGAGAGAACATCGGGGCGCCTTCCGCTTGAGCGCTATTGTCGTCTCGGAGAGAGGACATCCCCCTCCGCCCCTTCGTCAGCTCAATATACCAGTCGCACAGGCTGTCCCAGAAGAAGTCTCGCAACTCCTTCACCGTCGCGGAGAACTGGTATTGCGACAGCAGTTCATGCACCCGCCGGCATGTCTGCGACAGGCGCGCCAGAATCCAGCGGTCCTCGGGAAGCAATTCCGAAGGTTCGATCCGGCGGTACGGAGTCCCCTCCAGGTTCATGAACGCGAACCGCGCCGCGTTCCACAGCTTGTTGCAGAAGTTCCGCCCGATATCGAATTTTTCCGACGTCTCCCGGCCCAGACCCAGTTGTTCCTTCGTCTCCGCGTCCGCCCACGGCGTGGCGAACTCCTTGCCGCATTCCTTGTGACTGCACTTCACGCGCTGCACGTCGGAGGGTTGCAGTCCCCGTTCGAGCTTCACGCCGCGCGATTTGCGATTCTGCTCCTCGTGTTTCAGCGCCGCCGCCTGATCCGTCAGCTTGCCGCAATGCGGGCAGACATAGTTGACCGGCATGCGGATGTCCTGCGTCTCGGTGGTCATGTCCGCCATCGTGTAACGCAGCGCGTCCGCCCCGTGCGTGTGAATGATGTCCACCGGGTCCACGCCGTTGCCCTTCGACTTGCTCATCGTCTCCCCGCGCCCGTCGAGAATCTTCGGATGGATATAGACGTGGTCGAAGGGTTTCTTGCCCATCACATACAACCCGAACATCACCATCCGCGCCACCCAGTTGGTGATGATGTCGCGCGAAGTGCAGAGCACACTGGTCGGATAGTATTGTGATAGGAAGTTGGGCTTCGGCTCATCCTCCGCATCGGGCCAGCCCAGCGTGCTGAACGGCCACAGCGCGGAGGAAAACCAGGTGTCAAGAACGTCGGGGTCTTCAACAAACCCAACCGCTTCAAGAACGTCACGATCACCTGAATCGAGAACATCACGAAAGCAGACAGACGACTCTCCAAGCACTTGACGTTCAGGTTCGGAGGGGTAGTCAATCTCCGTTCCGTGTCCCCGCCTCAAAACGCAAAGTCCTTGAACGCTAAGCTTCTCGATGATCTCAAACACCACTTTACGCTTTTTGCCATGCTGAATCGCACCAAGGGGGGAATCAGACGTGATCATGAATTCCTGATCCGTCGTCTTACTCCACACCGGTATCCGATGTCCCCACCACAACTGCCGACTGATGCACCAGTCGCGCTTCTCGCCCAACCAGTCGAGGTAGGATTTCGCGTAGCGCGAGGGGAAGACTTGAATGCGGCCGCTGGTCACTTCGTCCATCGCCGCCTGGGCGAGGCCTTTGCCGGATATGTGTTCGCGTATGTCTTCGGGTATGTCCTCTCTCCGAGAGGACATCTGGGTGTCTGTTGTGCAGGCAGAATTGGCCTCTCGGAGAGAGGCCGTACTCATACCCGCCGTTCTGACAAACCACTGATCCGACAGGAACGGCTCGATCGGCGTCTTGCTGCGGTCGCTGTGCGCGAGGTCGATGTCGCGGTCTTCAATCTTCTCCAGAAGGCCCCGCGCTTCGAGATCGGCCACCACTTTCTTTCGGCCCGTCGTCGAGAACTCCAGCCCTTCATAATCGCCGCCGTGCTCATTGACGGAACCGTCCGCGTCAACGATCCGCGCGATCTTCCCGTCCGGCGTCATCACATTGATCATCGGCAGCCCGTGCCGCAGGCCCACTTCGTAGTCGTTCGGATCATGCGCGGGCGTGATCTTCACACATCCCGTGCCCAGCATCGGGTTCGCCCACTCGTCGCAGATCAGCGGGATCTCGCGCTCGACCAGCGGAAGGAGCAGTTTGCGCCCCGCCCTCGCCATGTCGCGCAGGGCAAGGAGCAAAGGCAGATGAGAGGTGCGGCGTTCGGCGATCGCGTCGAGACGGGCCTGCAATTCCGCGCGGACGGAAGCCCGTGTCTCGCCGGCCATCTCCGCGCGCAGCTTGTCTTCGGCCTCCGCGAACGCGCGTTCCGGGTCCGGATGCACCGCCACGGCCACGTCCCCCAGCATCGTCTCCGGCCGCGTCGTAGCGATGACCACGTACTCCGGCCCCGTACCCGCATTCCGAATTGCCTCTGCCCCTCTGTCCCTCTGTCCCTTTGTCCCTTCGTCCCTCTGTCCCTCTGCCCCTTCCCCCAACACCGGATACCGGATGTGATAAAAATGCCCCTTCACCGTTTCGTGGTACACCTCGTCGTCCGAGACCGCCGTCTGCAACTGCGTGTCCCAGTTGACCAGGCGCTTGCCGCGGAAGATCAGCCCGTCCTTGAAGAGCTTGAAGAAGATGTGCCGCACGGCGCGGGACAGCCCCTCGTCAAGGGTAAAGCGCGTGCGGCTCCAGTCACACGAGCAGCCCATCAGCTTCAGTTGCGACAGAATCCGCTTCTCATATTCGTCCTTCCACTTCCAGATGCGGCGGACGAGTTCCTCGCGCGCCTCCCGCGGCGTCGCCCCGAGCTGATGCCGCGTCAGCCCCTCCTGCTCGCGGATGCGCTTCTCGACGACGGCCTGCGTGGCGATGCCGGCGTGGTCCGTCCCCGGCTGCCACAGCGTGTTGAACCCGCGCATGCGATGCCAGCGGACGAGCACGTCCTGAAGCGTGTTGTTGAGCGCGTGCCCCAGGTGCAGCGCCCCGGTGACGTTCGGCGGCGGAATGACGATGCAGAAGGTCTTCTCGCGCGGGCGACCATCCGGGCGGGCGACGAACGCCCCCGCCGCCTCCCACGCGGCGTACACGTCGGGCTCCACCTGTCGTGGATCGTAGGTTTTCTCGAGCGTCATGTGCGTCATCATCGGGTTCGGACTCGGGTTCGGATACGTGTCGCGGGCGGCGGCGTCAGCGCGAAGGTAGGCGCCGTCGCCGCGATGTCAAACTCCGTGGACCAGGGATCGCTCATATGAAACTTCCGGAAACAAGAAGGCGGCGCGCCGGTCGCACCGGCGCGCCGCCCGATCTGTCCTGACCTTTCTGAAAGGTCTCGCTTACTCGCAGGCGGCCGTCACCGGGTCAAAGCAGCCCGGATCGACCATCTGTGCCGTGACCGAGGTGTAGCAGCAGGCGAAAAGAATCGCCTTCCGCTCGAACACCACGACGTTGAAGTTCGCGCCGTTGACGTTCACGGTCACGAACTGCCCGTTGTAGGCGTCCGTCCGGTACACGACCTTGATCTTCGCCTCGCCCCGCGCGGAGCACTTGACGTTGAACTTCTTGATCGCGTCGCACGGGCAGGCGCTGCGGCAGGAGGCGCCTTCGCCCAGGAACGTGCCGCCGCGACCGTTGCACGTCCGCTCCGTGAGCTGCTCGCAATCCTCATCGTTCACGCAGCACGCCCCCGGCTGCTGGCAGGAGACCTGACCGCAGTTGCGCCCGAAGCTGGGTAGACCGCCCTGCGCCCGGCAATCCTGCGGAAGCGCCTCGCTGCACGATCCGTCCTCGAAGCAGCAGGCATACGGATCGTTCGCGTTGAGCACGCGGTTGACCGCCTCGTAGGCGTCCACCATGCCCCAGCCGTAGGAGTTGTCCTCGCCAGGGTTGCCGAGGTCCACGGCCGTTTCGTAGATCACCTGCTTGATGTCGTCCACGCTGATGTTCGGGTTCGCCTGGCGCATCAGGGCGACGACGCCGTTGATGTGCGGCGACGCCATCGACGTGCCGCTGAGGCGTCCGTAACGGTTGCCCGGCAGCGACGAGTTCACGTCCACACCCGGCGCCGAGATGTCCGGCTTGATCGCTTCACGACCGTCCGGCGTGCAGCGCGTCGGTCCGCGCGACGAGAAACTGGCGATCGGCCAGTTCGGATTGTTCGCGTCCACCGCCGCCACCGCGTGGCAGTTGTACGGAGTGGTGGCGCGGTCGGCCGGACGACGAAGCCCGCTTCCGCCCTCGTTGCCCGCCGAGTAGATCATCACGATCCCCGCCGCCTCGCAGGCGTCGATCGCGCTCCAGAACGTCTGATCGCAGTTGGGATACCCGTGGCCCGTCGTGACGCCCCACGAGTTTGAGTTCACCGCCGGAACGTCCCAGTTCGTGCTCGGGTTGCCGTCCGGATCCAGGAACCACTCATACGACACCAGCACGTCCTGAACGGTGCGCTGAATGCTGATCCGGTCGATCGGCGCCGCCGCGATCCAGTACGCCCCCGGCGCCACGCCGATCACCTCACCCGGAGGACCGCCGCACACCGTCCCGATCGTGTGCGTCCCGTGACCGTTCGAGTCACGCGGGAAATCGTTCTGCCCGAACGCCGGGTCCAGCCACGCCCACTCCGGGTGTCCCTGGTACCGAGAGTCCGCCACGCCCGCCCAACGGTCGCGCAGCGCAGGGTGATTGCCGTCCACGCCGGTATCCGTGTTGGACACCAGGACGCCCGTGCCGTCGATGCCGATCGCCCAGACCTCCGGAGCGCGGATCGCCACCAGGCCGATCTCCGCCCCCGCCGGCTCCTGATCGTCGTCGATCGGATTCTCCTTCACCGGCATCGGCTCGATCAACTCGATTTCGTAGTCGTAATAAACCTTGTACACGTCTTCGCGCTGCGCGATCTGCTCGATCATCGCCTTCGTCGTCACGACGTGGAAGAAATTGCGGATCCAGAACGCGCGGAATTCACGCACGGTTCCGGCGTCCACGCCCTGCTGGAGGAACTCCCGCATCGGTCCCTGCGACGCATCCGCCACGCCCTGCAACGCCAGGACGACGTGCTCATGACGGCGCTGAAGCGTCGCCCGCTCCACATCCATCTGGCGCGTCGCCGCCTCGAGATCCACCTGGTCGTTCAGGTAGACCAGCACCGAGAACTCCTGATCCGCCGGCGCGCCGGCGATGATCTCCTGCAAGCCTTCGTCAATCTGTCCGGCGCTCGCCGCCGACGCCAGGAGCGCTCCCAGCCCCAGCGCATACGCCCACATGCTCCGTCTCATCACGTTCCTCCTGTTGAATGCCCCGAATCTCCTCCTCCGCCGGACCGGCGTCCGGCGGCTGCCGCTCAACGACTACGGCGCTGCACGACGCTTCCCGTCGTGGCGCCCCGGCTGAGCCTGTCTTGAGATCGTCGCGTCCGCGGACAGCCCTCCGCCCGCGGACGCAACCTCGTTGACTCATCCTCACGTCACGGACACTGCGCCGTCACCGTGTTCGTGCAATCCGGATCCGCGACGCGCACCGGCACCGGACCGGTGAAAGGACCGGCGATCAGTTTCGCCTTGTTCCCCAGCACGCCCGTCACCACCCGCGTCCCGCGCACGTCCACCGTGATCCGGTCGCCGTTCATGCTTTCATCCACGAACTTGACCACCACCTTGACGTTGCCCGAGTCGTTGCACTTCGCCTTCAGCTTCGCGATCTTGTCGCACGGGCAGGCGTTCGTGCAGGTCGTGTCGTGACCCTTGAATGCGCCACCCGCCGCCCGGCACGCGTCCGGACCCAGGATCTGGCACTCATCGTCCGTCACGCAGCAGGCGCCCGGCTGCGGGCATCCCGCGCCGTCGCAACTGATCCCGTGACCGCTGAACTCGCCGCCCGCGTTCTCGCACGCCAACGGACCCAGCACCTGGCACGTCCCGTCGTCAAAGCAGCACGCGCCCGGTTGTGGACAATCCGCCGAAGCGCAGTCGCCCTCGCTCCAGTCCGATCCCGGCGCCGTGCAGTTTGCCTCGAGAATGTCGTCGCACGTCCCGTCGTCAAAGCAGCACGCGCCCGGTTGCGGACACGAGATCTGACCGCATTCGTACCCGAACCGGGACTTCCCGCCCGCCGCCCGGCAGTCCTGCGGCAGCACATCGCTGCACGACCCGTCGCCGAAGCAGCACGCATACGGATCGTTCGCGTTCAGCACGCGGCTGACCGCCTCGAAGGCGTCGACCATCCCCCACCCGTAGGAGTTATCCTCGCCCGGGTTTCCGAGATCGACGGCGGTTTCGTACATCACCTGCTTCATGTCATCGACGCTGATGTTCGGGTTCGCCTGACGCATCAGCGCCGCCACGCCGTTGATGTGCGGCGACGCCATCGATGTGCCGCTGAGCCGACCGTAGCCGCCTCCCGGAAGCGACGACCGGACGTCCACCCCCGGCGCCCCGATGTCCGGCTTGATGGCCTGACGCCCGTCCGGCGTGCAATTCGTCGGACCGCGCGAGGAGAAGCTGGCGATCGGCCAGTTCGGATTGTTGGCGTCGATCGCGGCCACCGCGTTGCAGTTGTAATCCGTGGTCGCCCGGTCCGCCGGACGACGCAACCCGGAGCTTCCCTCGTTACCCGCAGAGAACGTCACGAAAATACCGGCGGCCTCGCACGCGTCGATGTAGCTCCAGAATGTCTGATCGCACGGCGGATAACCGTGTCCCGTCGTCACCCCCCACGAGTTGGAGTTCGTCGCCGGAACGTCCCAGTTCGTGTTCGGGTTGCCGTCCGGATCCGCCAGCCACTGGAAGGACAGGATCGCGTCCGCCACCGTCCGCGATATGCCGCCACCGCGGTCAATCGGCGCCGCCGCGATCCAAAACGCTCCCGGCGCAACACCAATCTGATCGCCCGGAGGTCCGCCCGTCACTGTCCCCATCGTGTGCGTACCGTGACCGTTTGAGTCGCGCGGAAAGTCATGTCGGCCGCCGAAGGGATCGAAGTACGCCCACTCCGGGTGACCCTGATACCGCGAATCCGCCACGCCCGCCCAGCGATCGCGCAGGGCCGGGTGGTTCCCATCCACGCCGGTGTCCATGTTGGACACCAGCACTCCCGACCCGTCGATCCCCATCGCCCAGACTTCCGGCGCGCGGATCGCGACCAGCCCGATCTCCGGCGCCTGGGGCACTTCCTCGTCGCCGTGGTTCGGCGCGTCCACCACCGGCATCGGTTTGATCAATTCAATCTCGTAATCGAAGTAAACGCGATCCACGTCGGGATGCGACGCCAACTCGATGATCGCGGCCTTTGTCGCCTCGACGATGAAGAGGTTGCGAATCCAGACCGCCTCGAAGGAGCGGACGCCGCCGTCCGCAACGCCCTGCTGAAGGAACGCCCGGACCGCGCCCTGCGTCGTGTCCGCCACCCCCTGCAGCGAGACGATGACATGCTCATGCCGCCGTTGCAGCGTCGCTCGCTCGACGTCCATCTGACGCGTCGCCGCCGTCAGATCGACCTGCTCGTTCAGGAACGCAATGACCGAGAACACCTGGTCCGCAGGCGCTCCGTCCAGAATCTCCTGCAGACCCGGATCAATCTGCCCGGCTCGCGCGGACGTCGCGGCAAGGCAAAGCGCAGCCGCAACCGGCATGCTCCAACGGCAAAACCTTCGCATGCTCCCCTCCTGAAAGATAAGGATTCCCACCACTCCGGATTCGCGCCCGCGAATCCGCCCCCCAGAATGCTCGTCGCACCGGCCGTTATTGCGACGGCAGACGCAGACAATGCTCCCTGCATTCTAACGCCACAAGCGGGTCGATCAAAGGTCAAAATGCGCTGTCTACTTAAGTTATTCGGACTCGATCCCCTTCCAGCGTCCGACTGGCGATCCTTGACGTGAATAAACCCGCTTCTTTCATGCCTCGACAAAAAATCGCTTAATTCGCCGATAATTCGATGATGATGCTGAACTGTCGCGTCATTCGAATCGCAACGTATCCGGTGGATTCCGACGGGAGTAACGTGATAGCGTCCGGCTTGTCGCAACCTCCGGCGTCGCCACTGCGGATTCCAGAATGTCCCAGATTCCTCCCAGCGTGACGATCTCCAGCCTTCAGGCGGGGTTTCAGGCGCAGTTCGCCGCCGCGGCGCGGGAGAAAGACGAAGCGTCGCAAACCGGCGCGGCGACACGACAGGCCAAGGCCGCCAGCCTGGCGGGAGAGACCGTCGGCGTTGAGGACGAGGACACGGCGGTCTTCGCCGATTCCGAGGGGACGGGCTCGCAGGGACGCAGCTTCGAACCCGATGATCCCGAAGCAGGCTCCCTGCCGGAGTCGCCGGACTTCGCCCCTGATCCCGACGGCGGAGACGCGCACCTCGACATCCAGGCCTGACGTGCAGAGCGTCGCCGCCCGGCGCCGGCGCGGCGCCGAGGCCCGGAGCGACCCCTGAGGTGTCAATATCACGGCACTTCGCCTCCTGTCGCCGCGGGATCGCGCCGGCGACGGACGAAGCCTTCGATCGCCTGATACTCGGGAAGTCCCAGTTGGTCATAAACCCCGGCCGTGGCGCGATTGCGGTCTTCCGCCCGCTGCCAGAACTCGCGGGCGTCCGACGGCCCCGGGAACAGTGCCCGGTCCTTCTGCGACTCGTGCTTGAAGATCGCGAAGCGCTTCCGCTCCACCTCGTCCGGGGACAGGGGGACCGCCATCTCGATCTCGTGCGGCGCCCACTCCTGCCACGCGCCGCGGTACAACCAGACTTCGCACGCTCGCATCCACGGCTCCGCGTCGAACGCCTCGACCGCCCGGAAGATCGCGCGCAGGCAGACCCGGTGCGTCCCGTGCGGGTCGGACAGGTCGCCCGCGGCGTAGATCTGATGCGGTTGAATGCGGGCCAGCAGGTCGCGGATCAGCCGCACGTCCTCGTCGCCGATCGGTTTCTTGCGCACGCGTCCGGTTTCGTAGAAGGGCATGTCAAGGAAATGAATGTTCTCCGGGCGGATGCCGGAGTAGAACGCGGCGGCGCGGGCCTCCGTCCGGCGGATCAGCGCCTTGATCCGTTGAAGTTCCGGGCTGTCCACTTCGCCGGGCTTTTTCTTCGAGAGAAACGCCTGAACGCGCTCGGCGATCTGTCGCGCTTCGCGCGCCCCCTCGTCGAAACGGAACGCACGCCCGAACTCCACGGCGAAGTCCAGGTGCCGCCGGGCGGCTTCGTCCCAGACCGCGATGTTGCCCGACGTCTGATACGCCACATGAACCTCGTGCCCCTGGCGACAGAGCCGGATGAGCGTCCCCCCCATCGATATCACGTCGTCATCCGGGTGCGGTGAGAAGACGACGACGCGCTTCGGAAAGACCGATGACGCATGTCGGAAAAGATCGGGCCCGCCGCTTCGGGCCGCGGCCGGCGGCGACTCGTCAACACGGACATCCGGTGAGGCGGTCGCGGATCCGGACGGCTTGCCGCCCGGCCAACCCGTGATCGTTTGCTGGAGAGACCGGAACACCTGAATGTTGACATCGTACGCCGAGCCCCTCGCGGCGAGCAGCTCCTGCAACCCGTTTTCGCTGTAATCCGCGTCCGTCAGTTTGAGGATCGCCTTGCCGAGCTTCAGCGACAGCCAGATCACCGCCCGCCGCGTCATCGGAACGTCCCACGTCAGGCCCGCCTCCCCCAGCCGCCCCGCAAGCCACGGCGTCTTGAACCGCGTCAGTTCCGCAGCCGCCGCCGGATCCGTCATGAACACCGCGTTCGG
Source organism: Planctomycetota bacterium (assembly GCA_016860685.1). Taxonomy (GTDB): domain Bacteria; phylum Planctomycetota; class Phycisphaerae; order UBA1845; family UBA1845; genus JABWBH01. Next base: position 228 of record BOJX01000006.1, on the reverse strand, counting down.
ATGTTCGCGCAGGAAGCCGGCCGTCACCGCCGGACTGATCGGCTCCTCGACGGCGCGGCGGATGATCTCGGCCTTGTGTTCGCCGAACGCCAGAAGAATGATCCGCCGCGCTTCAAGGATTGTCCCGACGCCCATCGTGATCGCGCGGCGCGGCACGTTCGCCTCGCCGAAGAAGTCGCTCGCCGCGTCCATCCGGGTCACGCGGTCGAGCGTGACGAGCCTTGTGCG
>BOJX01000005.1 GCA_016860685.1 Planctomycetota bacterium | reverse complement strand
CGCGCCGCTTGTCACCGCGGATCTCCACCATCCCGGAGATTTCCGCCATGCTCGCCGGCTCCTTCGGCTTGCGGGCCTCGAAAATCTCCGTCACCCGCGGCAGACCCCCCGTGATGTCCTGCACCCCCGACATCTCGCGCGGCTGACGCGCCAGCAGCATGCCCGGCTTGATCTTCTGACCCTCGCCCACCTCGATGCGCGCCTTGGCCGGAAGGTAGTGATAATCCAGCACCTTCCCGTCCTTGTCCTCGATCACGATCTTCGGGTGCTTCTCCCCCTTGTGCTCGATGACCACGAACTTCGCGCCGGTCTTCTCGTCCTCCATCCGGACCGTCTCGCCCTCCGCAATGTCCTGGAAGCGGACGGTGCCCGCGACCTCCGCCAGGATCGGCGTCAGGTGCGGATCCCACTCGCACAGCTTGTCCTGCTTGGCGACCTTCTGACCCTCCGTCACGTGCAGCACCGCGCCGTAGGGAATCCGGTGACGCTCCAGCTCTCGCCCCTTCTCGTCGTTGATCACCACCTCGCCGTTGCGCTTCAGCACGATCGTCCGCGTCGTACCGTCCGGCTCGGTCACCGTCACCGGACGAAGGTCGTGGAACGCGACCACGCCCTTCTGGGAGCACCGCAGCTCCTTCTCCAGCGCCGCCTTGTGCGCCACGCCCCCGGTGTGGAACGTCCGCATCGTCAACTGCGTGCCCGGTTCGCCGATCGACTGCGCCGCGATGATCCCCACCGCCAGACCGCATTCGACCAGTTGCCCCGTCGACATGTCCACCCCGTAGCACTTCGCGCAGATCCCCGCTCGGCTCTCGCACGTCAGCGGACTGCGCACGCGGATCTTGTCGAGACCGAGATCCTCGATCCCCCGGGCGATGTCCCGCGTGATGATCTCGTTCTCCTTGACGATCACCTGGTCCGTCATCGGGTTGATGATCGTGTCCCGCGCCACGCGCCCGACGATGCTCTCGCGCAGCGGGATGTCCACCTCCTCGCCCTTGTAAATCGCGCTCTTCGTGATCCCGCTGATCGTCCCGCAGTCGACCATGTTGATGATCACGTTCTGCGCAACGTCCGCCAGCTTCCGCGTCAGGTAGCCCGAGTCCGCTGTCTTCAACGCCGTATCCGCCAGCCCCTTCCTCGCGCCGTGCGTCGAGCTGAAGTACTCCAGCACCGACAGCCCTTCCCGGAAGTTCGCCTTGATCGGCGTCTCGATGATCTCTCCGCTCGGCTTCGCCATCAGCGCCCGCATCCCCGCGAGCTGCCGGATCTGGTCCACGCTGCCGCGCGCCCCGGATTCGGTCATCAGGAAGATCGGGTTCATATACGGCTTCGCGGACTTCTCCCCCACCGCCGCATACCGCCCGTCCTCCGTGCGCCAGTCGTTCTTCAGCTCCTTCATCATCGCCGCCGTCACCCGCTCCCGCGCGTGAATCCACTTGTCGATGACCTGGTTGTAACGCTCCATCCGGGTCAGCGCCCCCTTCTGGAAGCTCATCGTCAACTTGTCCACCTCCGCCTGCGTCTCGTCGATGATCCGCTGCTTGTCCGACGGAATCCGCATGTCCGTCACGCCGAACGACAGACCCGCCAGCGTGCTGTGCCGGAAGCCCGCCTCCTTGATCCGGTCCAGAAGATCGATCGTCGCCGAACGCCCCAGCAGGGCGTGGCAGTCCGCGATCACCCGCGCCGACCCCTTCGACGACAGCGAGCAGTTGTAAAACGGCATCTGCGGCGCCAGAAAATCCGCGAACAACACGCGCCCCGCCGTCGTCGTCAACCGGCGATCCTTCGGCGCGTCCTGCGGCTCCTCCTTGATCCCGGTGACGATCCGGTCCCGCGCAATACGCACCCGGATCCACTGGTGAAGCGAAATCTTCCCCATCGAATACGCCAGCATCGCCTCCTGCTCGTCGCTGAACGTCGGCATCTTCTCCGGGATCGGACCGCTCGTGTGATCCGTCGTCAGGTAGAACACCCCCAAGACGATGTCCTGCGACGGCGACATGATCGGCGACCCGTTCGCCGGACCGAAGATGTTGTTCACGCTCATCATCAGAACGTGCGCCTCCGCCTGCGCTTCGATCGACAGCGGCAGATGCACCGCCATCTGGTCCCCGTCGAAGTCGGCGTTGAAGCCCTTGCACACCAGCGGATGAATCTTGATCGCGTTCCCCTCCACCAGCACCGGCTCGAACGCCTGAATGCCCATCCGGTGCAGCGTCGGCGCGCGGTTCAGCAGCACCGGGTGCTGATGAATCACCTCCTCCAGAATGTCCCAGATCTCCTGATCCCGACGCTCCAGCATCCGCTTCGCGCTCTTGATCGTGTCCGCCATCCCCCGCTCCTTCAGCTTGCGGATGATGAACGGCTGGTACAGCTCCAGCGCGATCTTCTTCGGAAGCCCGCACTGGTTCAGCTTCAGCTCCGGTCCCACGACGATCACCGAGCGCGCAGAGTAGTCCACGCGCTTGCCCAGCAGGTTCTCGCGGAAGCGGCCCTGCTTCCCCTTGATCATGTCCGTCAGCGACTTCAGCGGACGGTTGCTGCTGCCCAGCACCGGACGTCGGCAGCGACCGTTGTCAAACAGCGCGTCCACCGCCTGCTGCAGCATGCGCTTCTCGTTCTGGATGATGACCTCGGGCGCATTCAGGTCGATCAGCTTCTTGAGGCGGTTGTTCCGGTTGATGATCCGCCGGTACAGGTCGTTCAGATCGCTCGTCGCGAAGTTCCCGCTCTCCAGCAGCACCAGCGGACGAAGGTCCGGCGGTATCACCGGAATCACCTCCAGCACCATCCACCGCGGATCGTTGGGCGAATTCTTCAGCGCCTCGACCACCTTCAGTCGCTTCGTCAGGTCGTAGATCCGCTGCTGGCTGGACGTCCGCGAAAGCTGCTCGCGCAACTGATCCGAAAGACGCTTCAGGTCCAGCTTCTCCAGCAGGGTCTGGATCGCCTCCGCCCCCATCATCGCCGTGAACGAGTGACCGTAATCCTCCAGCGCCTTGCGGTACTCCTCCTCGTTGAGCACCTGCTTCTCGGTCAGCGGCGTGTCCCCCGGATCAACGACGATGTAGTCCTGGAAGTAGATGACCCGCTCAAGATCCCCCGTCTTCACGTCCAGGAGCGCCCCCAGACGCGACGGCATCGCCTTGAAGAACCAGATATGCACCACCGGCGCCGCGAGGTTGATGTGCCCCATCCGCTTGCGCCGCACCCGCGAGTGCGTCACCTTCACCCCGCAGCGGTCGCAGATGATCCCCTTGTACTTCGTCCCTTTGAACTTCCCGCACGCGCACTCCCAGTCCCGCTCCGGACCGAAAATCCGCTCGCAGAACAACCCGTCCTTCTCGGGACGGTACGTGCGGTAGTTGATCGTCTCGGGTTTCTTCACCTCGCCGAACGACCACGCCCGGATATCGTTCGGAGAAGCCAGCGTGATTCGAACGCTCGCGTAGTCATTCACCCGATCGTACGTCGTGTCCACCATGTCCGGTGATCCCTTTCAATCCCCCGGCGCCCTTCCGCGCCGCATCGCAACCCCGTCCGCCCAAGACCCGTCACGAAGTCGCCGCCGCCAGCATCGCCGCGCTCTCCCGTCCCCCGTCCCCGAACGAAAGACCCAGCGCCACCACCCCCGACATCTTCCGGAAACCCAGCTCCTCGCAGAAATCCACTTCCGTCCCGTAAGCCACAGCCTCGATCCGCTGCACGCCGTAGTTCCGCAGCGCCTCGATCACGCCCCGCGCCATCCGCGCCGCCACGCCTCCCGCGTCGTGCTCGATCCGCGCGTCCTTCCGCGTGATCGCCGCCGGACCCTGGTACGCCGGATCCAGCTTGCACTCCGCCAGCCGTCCCAGCAGCCCGTCCGTCACCCCCCGCGCAAAACCGATCAGCACCCCGTCTCGGCGCGCCGTCGCAAAACAGTGCGACGACCCGATCATCCGCGAAACCTGCTCGCGCGTCGGACGGTTCGGGTGACCGTGACGCTCATAAAACGCCAGCAACTCGTCCGCCCCAGGCCGGTCGTCCATCGATAGCGTGATCGATGCTTCCATCCCTGTCCCCATCACAACCCGGCGGCGGCGCCCTTCACGCCGCGATTACGACTCAGATCAACATCGGTTTCTCGAGGTGAATGTTCATGCACAACCCGCGAATCTCGTTGCACAACACGTCGAACGATACCGGCGTTCCCGCCTCCAGGGTGTTCGACCCCTTCACCATCGCCTCGTAAATCTTCGTCCGCCCTTCCACGTCGTCGCTCTTGACCGTCAGAAGCTCCTGAAGAATGTGCGATGCGCCGTAGGCCTCCAGACCCCAGACCTCCATCTCGCCAAAACGCTGACCCCCCGTCCGCGCCTTACCCCCCAGCGGCTGCTGCGTGATCAGGCTGTATGGACCGGTCGAACGCACGTGAATCTTGTCATCCACCAGGTGGTGCAGCTTGAGCATGTAAAGGTAGCCCACCGTCACCCGCTGATCGAAGTACTCACCGGTCCGACCGTCGCGAAGCCGCGTCTTGCCGCCCACCGGCATCTCGCACAGACGCAGATCCTCCGCACCCGCCCGCGCCACGTGCGCCGCGTCCTGCGACATCTGCTGCACGTGCGCGTTCGCCTGACGGATCAGCTCGTGAATTTCCTCTTCCTTCGCCCCGTCGAACACCGGCGTCACTGCCTGGAACCCCAGCACCTTCGCCGCCCAACCCAGGTACGTCTCCAGAATCTGCCCCACGTTCATACGCGAAGGCACGCCCAGCGGGTTAAGCACGATGTCCACCGGCGTCCCGTCTTCCAGGAATGGCATGTCCTCCTCGGGCATGATCCGCGCGATCACCCCCTTGTTCCCGTGGCGCCCGGCCATCTTGTCGCCGACCGACAACGCCCGCTTCGTCGCCACGTAAACCTTGACCATCTCCAGCACGCCCGTCGGCAGCTCGTCGCCACGCCGCATCTGCGACGACTTGCGCTCACGCTCTTCGATGATCTCCTCGATCCGCGACCAGAACCGGTCCACCACCTTGTTGAGCACCTGCTCCCGGATCGACGCGGGCTTCACCCACTTCAGGTCGCGCGTCCGGACCTGGTCGCCGAAATCCTTCACCTGTTCGAGAATGACGCCCTTGAGGGGACTGTGACCGACCTTCTGCCGCGTGTTCGGGTCGATCATCGGACCGTCCATCATCTTCTCGATTTCCTCGCACATCTGGCGGAACAGCGTCACGATCCGCGCGTCCTGCGCCTCCCGGTACGCCGCCACCTCCGCCTCGAGCTGCTTCTTCTCCTCGTCGGACATGTTCATCCGGCGCGAGAAGTGCTTCGCCCCGATGACCACGCCCTCCTCCCCCGCCGGAAGCTCCAGCGAGTCGTTCTTCACGTCCTCGCCCGCACGCCCGAAGATCGCGTGCAGGAGCTTCTCCTCCGGAGATAACTCGGTCTTCGATTTCGGACTGACCTTGCCGACGAGAATGTCCCCCGGACTCACCACCGTCCCCGTCCGCACGATCCCACGCTCGTCCAGGTTCCGCAACGCCCGTTCCGACACGTTCGGAATGTCCGCCGTGAACTCCTCCTTGCCCAGCTTCGTCTCTCGCACCTCCACGTCGTACGCGTCGATGTGAATGCTCGTGAACACGTCCTCGCGCACCAGCTTCTCGCTGATCAGGATCGCGTCCTCAAAGTTGTAGCCGTCGAACGTCATGAACGCGACCAGCACGTTCCGACCCAGCGCCAGCTCGCCGTTGTACGTCGCCGGACCGTCCGCGATGATCTCCCCCGCCTTCACCTTCTGCCCGGGCTTCACCAGCGGACGCTGGTTCAGACACGTCCGCTCATTCAGCCCGCGGTACTTCCGCAACACGTACTCGTCCGTGTCGTTCAGCACGATCCGCGAAGCGTCCACGTACGTCACCGTCCCGGCGTACCGCGCCTGCACGACCATCCCGCTGTTGATCGGCACCACCTTCTCCATCCCCGTCGCCACCACCGGGGGATCCGTCCGAAGCAGCGGAACCGCCTGACGCTGCATGTTCGATCCCATCAGCGCCCGGTTCGCATCGTCGTGCTCCAGGAACGGAATCAGCGCCGCCGACACCCCCACCGTCTGCTTCGGCGAAATGTCCAGATAGTCCACCTGCTTGCTGTCCACCTGCGCCAACTCGCCGTAGGCGCGGGCGATCACCGCCCCCTGCTGAAGCCGCCGCTTCTGAGGATCCAGCGCCTCCGGCGGCGCCAGCACCAGCCGCATCTCCTCGTCCGCCCGAAGGTAGCTCGCCTTCTCGTCCAGCTTCCCGCTCTTGTCCACCTTGATATAAGGCGTCCGCAGAAACCCGTACTCGTCCACGCTGCTGTAGATCGAAAGCGACGCGATCAGACCGATGTTCGTGCCTTCCGGCGTCTCGATCGGACAGATCCGACCGTAGTGCGAAATGTGCACGTCGCGCACCTCAAAACCCGCACGCTTCCGGTTCAACCCCCCCGGACCCAGCGCCGACAACCGCCGCTCGTGCGTCAACTGCGACAGCGGGTTGGTCTGGTCCACCACCTGCGACAGCTCGCTGCGACCAAAGAAGAACTCCACCGCTGAACTGATCGACTTGCTGTTGATGAGCTGCGCGATGCGCCCGATCTCGTCCGGGTTCTTCAGGCTCATGCGCTCCTGAACCGTCCGGCGCAGCTTCAGGAAACCCTTCCGAAGCTCGTCCGAGCACAATTCGTCCAGCGTCCGCAGACGCCGGTTCCCCAGGTGGTCGATGTCGTCCACCGAATACTGCGGATCCCCCGCTCGAAGGTGCAGCATGTACCGCAGACACGCCACGTAGTCCTCCACCCGCAGCACCATCACCGACTCGTCCGAGTTGATGTCCAGCTTGCGGTTCATCCGGAACCGCCCCACCTTCCCCAGGCGGTAGCGGTTCTCGTCGTAGAACTTCTCGTGAAACAGCTTCTTCGCCTTGTCCAGCGCCGGCGGGTTGCCCGGACGAAGCCGCGCGTAAATCTTCAGCAGCGCCTCCTCATGCGAATGCGTGCTGTCCTCCGCCAGCGTGTTCAGAATGATCGGATCCTGAACCTGCGCGATCACCTCGATCTTCGTCCCCGATCCTCCCTGCTGGATCGCTCCGATCGCGTCCCCGATCTGGCATCCCGCCTGCACCAGCACGGTCCCCGTCCCGGCTTCCACCACCGGACTGACCACGTACATGTCCGAGGTCAGATCCTTCAGCTTCACCTGCTTCGTCTGGAAAAACTCCCGGATGATGCTCTCATCCGTCGAGTACTTCTCCGACATCGCACGAAGAAACGCCGTCGCCGCGATCTTGCTGCTCTGGTCGATCCGGACCGCCATCAAGTCCTTCTTCGTGACGTTGACCTCGATCCAGCTCCCGCGCTCAGGAATGATCCGGCACCCGTGCAACGCCCGATCCCCTTCCGCCTGCTCCTTCACGAAGTCCACGCCCGGACTGCGGTGCAGTTGCGACACGATCACACGCTCAGCGCCGTTGATGATGAACTCCCCGCCGCCCATCATGATCGGCAGCTCTCCGACGTAGATCAGATCTTCCAGAACCTCGTCGGAGTCCTTCCGCGTCATCCGCAGCCGGATCCGCAGCGGCTTCCCGTAGGTCAGACGCAGCTCGCGGCATTCGTCCGGTGTGAAGCGCGGTTTCGCCAGTTCGTAGCACACGTAGTTGAGCGCCACGTTCCCGTCGTAGCTTTCGATCGGGAAAACCTCGTGCAGCAGCGCCTCCAGACCCACCCGCGCCCGAGAACGCGGTTCGACGTCCTCCTGGAGGAACGCCGCGTACGACTTCACCTGGATCTGGTTCAGACTCGGAATCTCCAGCGCGTCTCCAACCTTGGAGAAACGGCGGACCGGTAGCGCCCGGGTAAGCATCGTGATGATCCCTTCCCTGCTCGAAATCGACTGACGATATCCTAAGGGACTCTCAATCCGCGCTCCGACCTCTGTGACACCGGCGGTCCCTTTCTACCACGCCGGTCGTTCCCGTCGGTTGCGGATCGTGTGCTTCGGGGACTTTGCGCATAACACAGGGAGGAGCCGAGGCTCGCCTCGACCCTCCCATCTTCTTTTGACTTCCCGGCGGCCGCTCGATCGACTCGCAACCGCCTCTGAGCCGCTGCGGCTACTCCAGCTTCACCGCACCGCCCGCGGACTCGATCTCCTTCTTGATCTTCTCCGCGTCTTCCTTCGACACGCCTTCCTTCAGCGGCTTCGGAACCCCTTCCACCAGATCCTTCGCTTCCTTCAGACCCAGCCCCGTGATCGTGCGGACCGCCTTGATCACGTTGATCTTGTTGTCGCCGAATCCCGCCAGGATCACGTTGAACGAGTCCTTCTCCTCCGCCGCAGGCGCCGCGCCGCCGCCGCCCGCGGGCGCCGCCATCATCACCGCCCCGCCGCCCGCAGGCTCGATCCCGTGCACGCTCTTCAGACAATCCACCAGCTCCTGCGCCTGCTTCACCGTCAGACCCACGAGCTTGTCCGCAAGCGACTTGATGTCCGCTGAAAACTCCTTCGCCGGTGCCTCCGCCATGATGTCCGATGCCCCCTTCTTATCTGCTCAACCACGGAGTCCGGACGGCGCCCGCAACACGCGAGTCGTTTCATCCCCCGAAGGGGACCAGCCGGAACACCCGATGTATTCCCGATGTCCTCAGGCCGCTGCCGGTTCCGAAGCCCCCGCGCCTTCGGCCTTGTCCGCCAGAGTCTTCACGCAGCCCGCGATCCGACCCCCCGCGCCGCGCAGGCATCCGCTGATCGCCCGACCCGGCGACGAAATCAACAGCGCCACTTCGCCCAGGATTTCACGCTTCCCACGAAGCTTCGATATCTCATCAACCGTCAGCAGCGCCGGATCGCCGTCGCAGATGCCCTTCTTCAGCTCAAGCTTGACGTACGTCTTCTTCGCTTCGACCAGCGCCCGCGCCACGTCAATGATCGACTCGCCCCCCGTCACCAGCGCGCAGGGACCGTCGAATCCCGCCGCCAGCGGCGCCAACCGCGTCCCCGCGAACGCACGACGCGCCAGGCTGTTCTTCACCACCTGAACCTCGATCCGCTTCTTCCGAAGCGCTTGACGCAATTGCGTCACATCGATCACGTTCAACCGCGTGACATCGACCAGGCACGCATCCGCCAGCGATCCGTAACGCTTCCCGTATTCCTGCGTGACCGCGTCTTTGACGACTTTGCTCATCCCTTTCGCCCTTCAATCCGCCACGCGGCCGTACGCCGCGAGCCAGCGCCTCGCCACCGCCTCTACGACCCGACGTTCAGCATCACGGACGGCGTGTTCACCCCCGCCAGGCAGACCTTCTTGAAAAACTGTCCCTTCGCGGACGCCGGCTTCGCGCGACCGATGTGCGCCACCACCGCTTCGATGTTCGCCCGAAGATCCGCCACGCTGAAGCTCGCTTTGCCCACCGGAACGTGGACGTTCCCTCCTGCGTCATTCCGGAACTCGATCCGCCCCGCCGCGAACTCCCGAACCGCCGTCACCACGTCCGGCGTCACCGTCCCCGCTTTCGGCGTCGGCATCAGCCCGTGCGGCCCGAGCACCCGACCCAGCTTCCCGACTTTCCCCATCAGCGACGGATGCGCCACCGCCACGTCGAACTCAAACCAGTTCTCTTTCTGAATCTTCTCGATCAGCTCGTCGCCGCCCGCCTCGATCGCCCCGGCCGCCTTCGCCTGAACCGCCGCATCCCCCTCGCAGAATGCGATCACCCGACGCGACTTTCCGATCCCCTTCGGCAGCGAAATCGCCCCACGCAACATCTGATCCGCCTGCTTCGGGTCGATCCCAAGGTGCATCACCAACTGCAACGTCTGATCCGTACCCTTGCGCTTCCGCCCGTTCTTGTACGTCCGGTCCGACCGCACCGCCGCCATCGACTTCACCGTCGAGATCCCCGTCTCAACGTCGACCGGCTTCAGCGCGTCGCCGCCCCGAATGTCCAGACGCTTCTTGTACGCCACCGATTGTCTTGCCATGCTCGTCCGCCCGTCCGTCAGTCCGCGATCTCAACGCCCATCGACCGCGCCGTCCCCGCCACGATCCGCTCCGCCGACTCGATCTTCGTGCAGTTCAGGTCCGGCAGCTTCCGCTGCGCGATCTCACGAAGCTGCGCCCGCGTGATCGTCCCGATCTTCTGCTTGTTCGGCGTCCCGCTACCCTTCTCCGCCTTCAGCGCATCCTTCAGCAGAACCGATGCCGGCGGACTCTTCACCTTGAACGTGAAGGACTTGTCCGAGTACACCGACAACTCCACCGTCACTCGCATCCCGTTCAGGTTCCCCGTCGCCGCGTTGAACTGCTGCACGAACTGCCCGATGTTCACCCCGTGCTGACCCAGCGCAGGTCCGATCGGAGGCGCGGGAGTCGCCTGCCCCCCGGGCGCCTGAAGCTTGATGACCGCTACGACCTCTTTCTTCTTCGCCACGCCAGCCTTCCCTTCACCCCGCCGTCATTCCCGATCGCCCGTCCGTGACCCCGAATCCCCCATCTCAAACCCAAAATCCCGATCACTCCTTCACCGATTGCTCCGCCGTCGCCCGCTCCAACTGCCAGTATTCCACATCCAACTGCGTCGCACGCCCGAACACCATCACCACCACCGTCACCAGGCCCCGACGCTCGTCCATCGAGTCCACTTCACCCTCGTAGCCCTCGAACGGACCCTCGGTGATCTTGACCAGATCCCCCTTCTGGAACTGCACCGCCGCCAGCGCCGACTCATCCGGCTTCTCGCACGCCGCCAGCATCGCCCCCACCTCGTGATCCGGCATCGGCTTCGGCTTGTTGTTCGCCCCGATGAAGTCCCCGACCCCCGTCGTCTCCTTCACCGTGAACCACACCTGCTCGTTCATCGAACCGTCCGGCTCGCACGCCATCTCGACGAACACGTAACCCGGATAAAGCTTCCGCTCGATGAACTTCAGCGCCCCGCCCTTGAACTTCTTCTCCTTCAGCGTCGGAACCAGCACCCGGCCTACGCGAGACTCAAGACCCTCGATCTTCACCTTCCGGGTCAGCGCCTCGCAAACCTGATCCTCCTTGTTCGACGCCACCCGCAGCACATACCACCGCATCCCGGGGCGCGTCGGTTCGCTCGACAGTTGCTCCGTCATCCCCCAGGATCTCCCAGTCCCGTGACCCCTGCCTTCAACACCCCCAACCACTGAAACAGTTGGAAGAAAACAAGGTCAGCAAAACCCATCAACACGCCGAAGATGATTGTGAACGCGATCACCACCTTCGTCGAACCGATCACCTCGCGACGGCTCGACCAGTTCACCTTCCGCATCTCGTTCTCGGTGGCGATCAGAAAGTCGCTGCTGCCCCGATTCCGAAACGTGAACCACCACCCCGTCGCCGCCACCCCCAGCGCCAGAATCATCGGAATCCCGTAAACGACGACCATCGTCCACGGACGACTCGAATCGCGCCACCCCACCAACCGGTCGTACACGAACGACGCCAGTCCGTATGCCATCAGCAGCGCCGCCCCCATCGACGCCCACCGGACCTTCGGACCCTGCTCAGGCTTGTATCGCTCGAAAAAATTCGCCGCGCCCGACGCTCGACGGCTTCCGCCGCCCCCGGCGCCTCCGCTGACAAGGTTGCCTCCGCCCGTCGGTGAACGCCCACCAGGTTCCCTTGGTGAGGAACCCGTCACCGGGCCCACCCCCGACGTCGTTGTCGCGTTTGCCATATTCCGCTCGTTTCAGCCCGCCCCGTCGTCTCTCGACGACCCTGCAACGCCGTCGATTCAGACTCCGGGACAGTTCCGTTCCGCCCCGCCCCTTGAAACTTTCTCATCAGGAGCAGAGGGACTCGAACCCCCAACCGCCGGTTTTGGAAACCGGTGCTCTACCAATTGAGCTATGCTCCTTCACATCCCGGAGGAGCACCGGAATCAAGGTCCGCAGAAACCGGTCTTCAATCCGTGACTCGATATACACACGCCTGATTCCCGCGCTTTCCACCAAGTCCGCCGAACCTCGCCGAGCCGCCCGCCGCAGTCACCATCGCCCGTCCGCGGCCCCCGTAACCTGAACCCCGAACCCTACTTCCGCTTGATCTTGTGAAGCGTCCGCTTCCGAAGACGAGGGCTGTACTTCATCAACGTGATCTTCGGCGTCCCGCCCATCACGTTCACCGTCGTCCGGTAGTTCAAGTCGCCGGTCTCGCTGCATTGCAGCCACACCCACTCGCGCTTCTGACCCTTTTTCTTCGCCATCCCCGATACCGCTCCTTCGCCGAAAGCGAAGCGACGCGCTCCACGCCCGCCCAACCCACGCTTTCAACCGGCCAGAAACGCCGACGCGACTCCGACTACTCCAAAACCTTCGATACCACGCCTGAACCAACCGTGCGACCGCCTTCACGCACCGCGAAACGAAGCCCCTGCTCCATCGCGATCGGCTTGCCCAGCTCAACTTCCATGGTGATGTTGTCGCCCGGCATGCACATCTCCGCCCCGCCCAGCAGCTTCAGCGAACCGGTCACGTCCGTCGTCCGGAAGTAGAACTGCGGACGATATCCGCTGAAGAACGGCGTGTGACGCCCCCCTTCCTCCTGCGTCAGAACGTAAACCTCCGCCTCAAACTTCGTGTGCGGCGGGATCGTCCCAGGCTTCGCCAGAACCTGACCACGCTCCACCTCTTCCTTCTTCGTCCCGCGAAGCAGACAACCGCAGTTGTCCCCCGGCAGCGCGTAGTCCAGCGTCTTGTTGAACATCTCGACGCCCGTCACCGTCGTCTTCTGAATCTCCCGAAGTCCGACGATCTCCACTTCGTCGCCCACCTTCACCTGTCCGCGCTCCACGCGACCGGTCACCACCGTCCCGCGGCCCTTGATGCTGAACACGTCCTCGATCGACATCAGGAACGGCTTGTCAACCTCACGGACCGGCTCGGGAATGTACGAGTCCAGCGCGGCCATCAGATCGCTGATGCACTTCGTCTTCTCAGGATCCTTCGGATTCTGAAGCGCCGGCAGCGACGACCCGCGGATCACCGGCGTGTCGTCGCCGGGGAAATTGTACTTGCTCAGCAGCTCGCGCACCTCCAGCTCGACCAGATCCAGAAGCTCCGCGTCATCCACCAGGTCGATCTTGTTCAGGAACACCACGATCCGCGGAACGTTCACCTGACGCGCCAGAAGAATATGCTCGCGCGTCTGAGGCATCGGACCGTCCGCCGATGACACCACCAGGATCGCCCCGTCCATCTGCGCAGCGCCGGTGATCATGTTCTTCACGTAGTCCGCGTGACCCGGGCAGTCGATGTGCGCGTAGTGACGTTTCTCCGTCTCGTACTCGACGTGCGACGTCGCGATCGTCAGAATCTTCGTCGGGTCGCGGCGGCCCTGCGATTCCGACGCCTTCGCCACTTCGTCGTAGCTGATCGCCTTGCACAAACCCTTCGCCGCCTGAACCATCGTGATCGCCGCCGTCAGCGTCGTCTTCCCGTGGTCCACGTGTCCGATTGTCCCCACGTTGACGTGGGGCTTTGTTCGTTCAAATACGTCCTTCGCCATACTGAGACTGCTCCTCCACTCGTAAGGACTTCTTACGTCCGGACATTCGTTTATGACCCGCCACGCCCGCGCGCCGCTCGGACGTTGCGACCGTTACGACCTTCCCCGCCGCGCCGCCTCACCAAGCTGCTGACGGGGATCGAACCCGTGACCTCGTCCTTACCAAGGACGCACTCTACCAGCTGAGCTACAGCAGCGCGCCAGCGCCGCAGACTCGGCGATTGTCCCTCCAACGGAACACGCCAACGCCGCGCGGTGCTCCCGCATCGACGACTCGGCCGCGCCGATTCGCGGCGGGATTCCCCCGCACCCGCGACAGTCGCCGGGGTTCGACCAAGCCTAGAGCCGGGCGAGTATACGCGCGCTCCAAACCCTGTCAAATCGAAAAGACAGCGCCTTCTGCTTCTCCGCCTAACCGAATCCAGACTCCCTTTCTCCCCCATCGTCGCTCATTTTCACTTTAATTATTGACGCCATCCTCGCCTCGCCATCCACAGGTCTTTCCGCCGCGCCCTCAACCCCACGGCGCGGTACGCTTCAGTCGTGACCCGAAAAAAACGCGGTATTCCTGACGTTGCCATCCTCCATCAAGACGCCGAAATCCTCGTCATCAACAAACCCCCGGGACTGGTGTGTGTCACCGGAACCGGAGCCGTCTCCGTGTACGACACCCTGATCCGTCACGACCATCTTGACGCCGATGAGGAGTTCAGACCTGTCCACCGGATCGACCGCTACGCCTCCGGCATCGTCGTGTACGCTCGGACGCTCGACGCCCAGCGCGCTTTGTCCGCTCAATTCGCGCGCCGCGAAGTCGAGAAGGTCTATCTCGCCCTCGTCGCCGGCCGCGTGGAGCATCCCGGCGAGGTGGATCTGCCTCTCAAGCCTGATAAAGCCCGCCGCCGCGTCGCTGTCGCCCACAAACACGGAAAACCCTCGCTGACACGCTTCCAGGTCGTCCGGCACCTCGCCGGACACACCCTCCTGGAATGCCGCCCCCTCACCGGACGGTTACACCAGATCCGCGTTCACCTCGCCTCGATCGGCTTCCCGCTTGCGGTGGACTCCCTCTACGGCGGGGGGACGCAGATCCTGCTTTCCCAGTTCAAACCGGGTTACCGCCCCAGTTCCCGGCATCCGGAGCGCCCGCTGATCCGTCGCCTGACGCTCCACGCCCTTCGGCTGACGTTCCGTCACCCGCGTACGAACGACCCCGTCACGTACGAGGCGCTGCCGCCGAAAGACTTCCGCTCGACGTTGACTCAGCTTGGCCGGTGTCGCCCCTGAAACTTCCGCCACGTTCACGATGACACGCTCGCCGGACCGGCGTCGCCGTGTTTCCTGCGCCGACGACTCGGATTATGTTGACACGCGGCACGGCGATGCCGGCGCCGGACTGCCGGCCCGCGCAAGACGCGCGCCGACGCCGCGACGGATCTGCACGACGATGACGCCGCAAAACGACAACGAACCGATCATCCATCTGGAAGGCCTGCGCAAGCGGTTCGGACCGCTCGTCGTGCTCGACGGCGTGGACCTTGCGCTGTGCCACGGCGAGACCACCGTCATCATCGGCGAAAGCGGCACGGGAAAGAGCGTCCTCCTCAAGCACATCGTCGGCCTGCTCAAACCCGACGAAGGATCAGTCTACTTTCACGGCCGGCGGATGAACGATCTGCGCGAGCGGGAGTGGGTCGAACCGCGAAAATCCTTCGGATTCCTGTTTCAGCTTTCCGCCCTGTTTGACTCGCTCACCGTGGGAGAAAACGTCGCATTCCCGCTGGTCACGCACACCACGATGCGCCGCGCCGAGGTGCGGCAGACCGTCGCCCGGAAGCTCGAGATGGTCGGGTTATCTGGTCTGGAGCCGAAACGCGTCGCAGAGCTGTCCGGCGGCCAGAAAAAGCGCGTCGCCCTCGCCCGGGCGATCGCCCTCGATCCCGAGGTCATCCTGTACGATGAACCCACCACGGGACTCGACCCGCCCCGTGCGGACGTCATCAACGAGTTGATTCTCCGCATGAGGCGGGTGATGGGCGCGACGGGCGTGGTCGTCACCCACGACATGTCCAGCGCGTTCAAAGTCGCCGACCGGATCGTCATGCTGCACAAGGGAAAGTTCATTTTCGACGGGACGCCCGACGCCATCCGGACCTGCACCGACGCGCGCGTCCGTCGGTTCATCGAGGGGCGGGCCAACGCGGAAGATCTCGACGCCCTGGAAAGTCGAGTGCCATCATGAAGGAAACCACCCGAAACGTACTGGTCGGCGTATTCGTCATCGCCTCGCTGGGCGCCCTGGGCGCCTTGATGGTCATGTTCGGCGAGCGACCGGAGTGGCTGGGCGGCGCCGAGTGGTCGCTGCGCATCCGCGGCGTCAGCCAGCTCCGCGACATCCGCGAAGGCAACGAGGTCACCCTCAACGGCGTGGCGATCGGGCGCGTCGGACGCCTCGAATTCAAGGATGACCGCCGCCCCGGGCTCGGCGTGGACATCATCGTCCTCATCAAGAACGCCTACGCCGTCCCCGCCACCGCCCGCGCCCTGGTCTACTCCCCTACCCTCGGCATCGGACGCGGCGTCATCGAACTTGTCGTCGACGACCCCCTCAGCGGAGAAGTCCTTCCGACCGACGGAACCGCGTCCATCCGCGGTCAGATGGCCAACCGCCTCAATGAAATCGTCTCTGAGGAGGCGATGGATTCCTTCGAGCAGACCGTCGTCCGGATCGGACAGTTCGCCGAGAAGCTCACCCCTGTCGCCGAAGATCTTCACCTGCTCCTCAGAAAAGCCCCGGTCGCCCAGGTCGATCAGCCGCTCACCGAGGCTGAGCGCATCACCGCCAACCTCTCGACCGTCATCGAGCGCTTCGACGCCACCCTCCGCAACGTCAACGACGTCCTCGGCGACGAGCAGTTGAAAACCGACTTCAAGACCGTCGCCGCGCGCCTCCGCGAAGCCTCCGACAAGCTCAACGTCGTGCTGGAGACCTGGCGCACCGAGACGCAGAAGCTCGCTGACAACGTCAACACCGGCGTCGACCACACCGAGCAGCACATCGGGGAGTTCTTCGCCGCCGCCAACACCGTCCTGGAGAACCTCGACACCGCCTCCGATCAGCTCGCCATCGCTGCACGGGCTTTGAATGAGGGCGACGGGACAGCCGCCCTCCTCCTCCGCGACCCGCGGCTTTATGAATCGATGGTGTACTCGTTCGATCGCCTCGGCCAACTCGTCGCCACGCTCCAACCTCTCGCCGAAAAGATCGCCGAGGAGGAGCGCATCCCCATCAAGGTCAAAACCGCCGTCGGCAGCATCCCCACCTCGATCGACCTGAAGAAGAAGGACGCCGAGAAACCCGCTCCGTAACCGACACGCGCCCGCATCCTCCTCTGCTTCGCGACGTTGTGCGCCGGTCCGCATCGCGCGCTTACCGGCGATTCATCGGCCAGGGAATCAGCGCGGGCACGCTCCGCCGGTACGCCAGGTACCGCTCGCCGTGTTCGGCGATGAGCGTTCGCTCCTCGATCCACGTTCCGAA
This sequence comes from Planctomycetota bacterium, assembly GCA_016860685.1. Lineage (GTDB taxonomy): Bacteria > Planctomycetota > Phycisphaerae > UBA1845 > UBA1845 > JABWBH01. The sequence goes on along the minus strand of BOJX01000005.1, from coordinate 46,557 downwards.
GAGAATGTACCCCGTAAAGGCCGATCCTGAGTTCTTCAACGGACCGCCGGGGGGTCGAGGCGCGGACCGGTGTTGCAGGTAGGTCTGAATCCGCCGAACTCGTCCGATATTGCTTACCTGCGCCATCGGATGCCGTGGGGAACCGTCGTCGGGCGTCGGACGATCGACGGACGTGAAAAGTCCGGCGGACAGATAAGCCGCGTCGGCTCCAGACAAGGGGCGGCGTCACCGATGCATTCCTGGATTGCGTCCTAACCGGGGGTGCAGAGTTTGCGCGTACTGGTGGTTCATCCGGGTCGAGGTCTGCCGGCGGCAACGGCGTCCGCGCTGCGTGCGCGGGGCTGGGACGTTCGCGAGGCGACGGATTTTCATGCGGCGGCGGAGATCGTGGGGGCGGGCCACGTCGACGCCGTGCTGGTCAGCGATCCCGACGGCGGCGGAGACCGGGAGGCGGTCGAGGATCTGTACCGCACGCTGGACGCAGGGCGCGTGGCGTCGGTGGTGGTGGCGGACGATCCAGGCGGACGCCGCGTGCGAGATGACTCGCTGCTGGATTTCGCCCCGCGCGGCGCCGGAGAGGAAGACCTCGCCCTGCGTCTCGCCACGGTCAGCCGCCATCAGCGCTACGTCCGCCAGATCGAAAGCGAACTGGAGCACATGCAGCGCCTCGGCAAGCGCCTCAACGAGCACTTCAGCGAGGTGGACCAGGAGATGCGCCTCGCCTCGCGTCTCCAGCGCGACTTCCTCCCGAAGATCACCGAGCCGATCAACAACGTCTCGTTCCGCACGATCTACCGCCCGGCGTCCTGGGTCTCCGGCGACATCTACGACGTCTTCCGGGTCGATGAGGATCACGTGGCATGCTACGTCGCGGACGCGGTGGGGCACGGGATGGCGGCGAGCCTGCTGACGATCTTCATCAAGCAGGCGGTCATCCCGAAACGGATTACCGGGGAGCGTTACGAGGTGTTGGATCCCTCGGAGACGCTGGCGATCCTCAACGAGGCGCTGGTCGCGCAGACGCTGCCCAACGCGCAGTTCGTGACGGCGTGCTACGCGCTGCTGAACACGCGCACGCGGAAGCTCCGATTCGCCCGCGGCGGACATCCGTATCCGCTGTTGTTCAGCGCCGGCGGTGGCTGGACCGAGCTGAAATCCTCCGGCGGTCTGCTCGGGCTGTTCGGAGGGGAGACCTTTCCTTCAGCGGAGGTGCAGCTCGAACCGGGCGACAAGATCGTGTTGTACACGGACGGCTTCGAACTCGTCTTTCAAGAACCGTCGCGCGCCGCCAAGCTCGACACGCGCGCCTACCTGAAGCGTTTTGAGGAGCTGTGCCGCCTGCCGCTTGCGGAGATGATTCCACGCATCGAGACGCTGCTCGATGCCGATCACGGCTCACTGAATCCGCGCGATGACGTCTCGGTCGTGGCGTTCGAGATCGGCGCTTGACCCGGTTTGCGGGACCGTCCGGAGCGTGACGACCGCCTCGGTCACGGGCGCAGGCGGGGCGCCGAACATCCGGGAGAGCATCTGCTCCAGCCGCCGCGCCCACGTGTGATCGCGACGGAAACGCATCAACCCGCGCTGCGCCACGTCCGCGCGTCGCGCCTCGTCGCCGAGCAGCGCCGCCGCCTGCTCTCGGGCGTCAACCGGATCGGTGAACGCCGCGATCTCGCACCCCGGCTCGAAATGCTCAGCAACCCCCGGACGATCCAGGTGCAGGCAGGGGACGCCGCTGGCGGTGATCTGAAAGGCTTTGTGACTTAATCCTTCCTCATCGTTGCATTGATTGACGTTGAGCGCGACGCGCCCGCGGGCGTACACCGCGGATTGCTGGTCGTAGTTCACCCACGCAGCGCTCCCCGGAAGCCCGACGCCGGACCAGTCATGCCCGAAAACGCCGACGCGAAAATACCGGCTCAGGTAAAGCGGCACGAACGCCCGCTGCCACCGCCCGAACTCCCACATCGCGTGGAGGGCGTCAAAGTAGATTTCGTAGTGCTCGGCGAGATACGCGGCGGCGTCGGGGTGATCGGCGGCGACGTGCTGATAATGATAAAACGCCGCCCGACGCGGGTCGCGCCGTTTCGCCTCCACCCAGTCCCGCCCGAGACCCGCGAGCTTGTCCTGCATGAGAGAAGCCGCCCGGGTGCGCCACACTTCATCGAGCATGCGCGCGGTCTTTCCCGCCACCGCGCCGAAGATATCCCCCGCGTCAGGCGAAGGCTGATCCAGAAACGGCGAGACTTCCTCGGGCAGGTACGGCGGTGAACCCACCACCGCGACGAGATCGAACTCCGGCGCAACGCCCTCGATCGGACGCACCAGCGACGGATCCTCGCCGACGGACAGCCCGTAAACGTTCTCCCAGCCGAGGAAGCGGCGCACTTCCTGCGCGGCGTAGTCAGCCTTGAGGAAATGATGCTGATGAGCCTGACGGAGCACCGCCTGTGCGGGGCGCTGCAACGCGGCGCGCTCATGCGCCCACTGCGGGTGGTCGGTCCAGAGCATCAGGTGCGGGACGCCGGCGTGGCCGAAGATGCTGGTGGCACGGCCGGTCGCGTCCTTCATCACCGCCAGATCGAAGACGCCGTTGAAGGTGTAACTGATGACGAGGTCGATCTTCTCGCGTTCGAGGACGGTCAGAAGCTCCCGCGCGATCCGGTCGCGCGGCGCGTCCGGGCGGGACCAGATGGCGCCGAGTTCCAGCGCGCGAACGTCGATCCCGAGCTGCCCAGCGCCCGCCGCCAGACCTGCGAGGTAGAACCGGCTGACCCGTCCGGGATTGAGCAACACCAGAGCGCGTCGAACGGTGCGCCGCAGGTCCGGGTAAGATGCGTGTGAGTCGGCGTTCATCGTCACGAGAAACCTCCGTGCGTGTGGCGCATCCCTGCTTCGTCATCCCACGCCGCGGGTGTTATCGGCCTGATGAAGGGAACCGGCTGACCGCACGATAAAGAAGACGGTTCGGAGGGCGGCAACGCGCGGAAACGGCGCAACTGGCGGGTCGTCTCCGCCGGGTCCGGGGGATGGTCGTCGCACGGACGGCATGACGGGGGTGGGAAGGACCGCAACTTGCGGTTTGCAAGGAGTGTAGAACCGGGTACAAGAGGCGTTGTCGCTGTTGAACATCCTCAAATGTTCGTCAGCGGTCCCGCGCTTGTTGGGCTGGTCGGGCGGCGGACAGGTCGTCCCCGGCGGTGCGGCGTCTGTAACTACAGGGAAGTGCAATGCTTACACGTTGTTTCAGAACCTTCTTGGATGGCTCGAAACACCTCCTCCCGCACGGGCGCGGCTCGGTTTTGCAACGTGTTGTTCATTCATGCCTCCTGCCGATTGCGGCCTGTCTTTTGTTTTGCGGATCGGTGAAGGCCCAGAATGCGAACGATCTTTCCGGCGTCGAGGCGCGGATTCGCGCGGTGTCGCGTTTTGTAGACGTCGGTCGCGCGGTCTGGGTCGAGTTCTCGCTGGTGAATACGACGGACCGGACCATCACGCTCAGCGTCCCCGGGGGAGCGGGAGGAGCGTTGGACAAGGAGATGGGGTTGCCGTCTCCGCACATCTTCAGCGGCGAGGGCGCCGGCGCCGGAATTTCGATCGTGAATCTGAATGATAATTCGTCGCGTGCGAACCTGGTGGACTACGCCCAGCCAGCCAACCCCGCGCGGATCGCCCTCGCCCCGCGGGCGAGCGTCGGACAGGTCGTCGATCTGCTGAAGTTTTACCCGACGGTGCTTCGCGTGCCCGGTCGCTACCGCGTGACGTGGAGCCCTTACGGCGGGCGACTGACCAGCAATCCGATCACGCTCGACATCGCGCCGCTACAGCAGGCGGAAATCCACACCGACTACGGCATCCTGACGTTGCGGTTTTATTACGATGACGCGCCGCAGTCGGTGGCGAACTTCCTGGAGCTGGCGCGGGAAGGGTTCTACAACGGGACGCCGATTCATGTCACCCCGGGACATTTCATCCTCTGCGGGGATCCGGTCGGCGACGGAACAGGCATCCGCCGTGACGGGCGGAAGCTTCCGCCGGAGTTCAATCACCGCCCGCACCAAAAGGGCAGCGTCTCGATGGCGCTGCTGGAGGACGATCCGAACTCGGCGAGCTGTCAGTTTTTCATCTGCAACACGCGGCACGCGGACTGGGACGGGCGGTACACTGTCTTCGCGCAGCTCGTCGGCGACGCCTCGTTCGTCGCGCTGGACCGGATCATGAATGTTTCGCTCGACGCCGCCGGAGCGCCGGTCGAGACGTTGCGGATCCGATCGGTGCGACTGACGAACCTGCGCCCGGAGTGGGCGGACCTGGCGTCCGTGCCCGGCGCGGAGTCGATTCAGACCACCTCGAAGTAGACGGTCGCGCCGGTTTCACCCAGCGGCGGGCGGGCGTTACGGCTGTCGAAGCCCCTTGAAATCCGACCGACGTTGCTGCACGATGATCCCGCTTTCATGAACCTCACCCGTCACCAGATCGCCGCGACGATCGATCACACGCTGCTGGCGGCGCAGGCGACGCTGGAGGAGATCGACCGCCTCTGCGACGAGGCCCGCGAACACGGTTTCTTCGCCGTCTGCCTCAACCCCGTCCACGTCGCGCGGGCGAAGCGGGTTTTGAGCGGGTCACAGGTCAACGTCGCAACGGTCGCCGGGTTCCCGCTCGGAGCGACGCGGTCCGACATCAAGGCCGACGAGGCGCGCCGGGCGATCGACGACGGTGCGGACGAGATCGACATGGTCGTCGCCCTCGGGCACCTGATCGCCGGCGATGCGGTGCACGTCCGCCGAGACATTGAAGCCGTCGCGCACGCCGTCCACGGCGGCGGACGCGGGCGTATCCTCAAGGTCATCCTCGAAACCGCCGCCCTCACCCCGGACCAGATCATCCTCGGCTGTCGCTGCGCCGCGGAGGGCGAAGCCGATTTCGTCAAAACTTCGACCGGGTTTCATCCGTCCGGCGGGGCGACGATCGAGGCGGTGCGGCTGCTGCACCGTCACGCCAGCCCGCTGAAGGTCAAAGCCTCCGGCGGCATCCGCGACCTGGCGACGCTTACGACGATGCTTGAAGCCGGAGCCTCTCGCATCGGCACGTCCTCCGGCGTGAAAATCATGCGCGAGGCGGCGAATGCGGCGTCGTGATCCCTTATACGTCCGCGAGATTCAGACGACGGCAGCCGTGACCCGCGTCCGTCAGGATTGACCGCACGAAGATGGCGAGGTCGCGCACATTCAAGGCCGCGATGCTGGCGTCGGGGACGCTGCTGACCAGTCTGGTCGGACTCGGCAGCGCGATGGTGCTGTCGCGGCTGCTGACCAAAGCCGACTTCGGCGCGTATCAGCAGACGCTGCTTTCATACAACCTGGCCGCACCGCTGCTGGCGATGGGGCTGCCGCTGGCGTTGTATTACTTCCTTCCGCGCAACCGAGACCGGATGCGGGGGGTGCTCGTCGAAAACCTTCTGCTGCTGGGCGTATGCGGACTGGCGTTCATGCTTTTCATGTTTCTCGGAGGGAACCGGCTGCTCGCCTCTCGCGCCGGCGAGCCGAACCCGGCGCTGGAGCGCACGCTGCTGATCTTCGCGCCGTATGCGCTGTTCATGCTGCCCGCGATGGCGGTCAGCGCCGTGCTCGTCTCGACCGATCACTACCGACGGCTGGCGATGTACAACTGGACGAGCCGCCTGGCGATGCTGGCGCTGGCGATCGGGGCGTGCCTGATCTGGCGGACGCCGACGGGGGCGGTCGCCGGGCAGGTGGTCGGAGCGGCGGTAGTCTTCATCCCGGCGATGCTGCTGATGTGGCGGTCGTGTCCGGAGGGTCCGTCCGCACCGACGTGGCGCGGCATGCGCGAGCAGATCGTTTACAGCTTTCCGCTCGGTCTGATGCGCGGCTTCGGCGCGCTGCGCTCGCAGATCGACAGGCTCATTGTCGCGGGGATGTTCGGCGCGGAGGCGTACGCGGTGTACGCCGTCGGGGCGGTGGAGCTTCCGCTGGTCGGCGTGCTCAGCACCTCGGTCACCGGCGTGCTCCTGCCCGAGGCGACGCGACTGACTCAGGAGGATCGCAAAGCCGAGGCGCTGGCGCTGTGGCGGCGCGCGGCGACGAAGAGCGCCCTGCTGGTGTTCCCGATGACGGTCTTCTTCGTGGCGATGGCCCCGGAGACGATGCGCGTGCTGTTCACGGAGGAATACGAGGGAAGCGCCGCACCCTTCCGCGTGTACACGCTGCAACTGCCGCTGAGGATCGTCAATGTCGGGAATCTTTTTCTGAGTGCGGGCAAGGGAAAACTCCTGTTGTGGATCAACGTTGTATCGTTGCTGGTCAATGTGGTGCTGAGTTTTGCGTTGGTTTCACCGTTAGGACCGGTAGGCGCCGCGTGGGGCGGACTCCTGTCTCTTGCGCTCTGTCTGTTTCCGCTGAGCCTGAGCTGGATCGGAAAGCACTACGGGGGTCGCGTCGGGGCGGTTCTACCTTTTGCGACGCTGGCCAAGACGGCTGGCGTCGCCGTTTTCGCCAGCGCCGTGTTCCTGGCGAAGCCCTACGCCGGCGGGATACACGACATTCCGCTTCTGTGCCTTAGCGCGGTCGCTTACGTCGTCGTTGTGGCATTGCTTTATGACCGGTTGGGCATCCTGTCGATGCGCGACCTCCTGACCGGCCTTCGAAATCACTGGAACGCGCAGCGAGAGGGATCCTCCGCCTCCACAGCGCCGCCGGAGGCGCGATCCGAATGAGCGGGAGCCACTCCACGCCGTGCAATCGCGTGCTGATGATCACCGTCGGCGCTTACCCGCCTTCGCGCGGACCGGGACCGCTGCGCACCTTGGGGTTCTCGCGGCATCTGCCGGAATTCGGCTGGCAGCCGGTGGTGATGACGCTGAGGGGAAGCGATCTCGGGTCTTTGGCGGACGCCAGCCTGTGCGACCGCATTCCGCCGCAGGTCGAGCTGCACGAGATGCGGAACTGGGAATACGTCTGGCGATCGCGTCTCCGCAAAGTGCTGGGCCGCGGATCGGGGCACGCGAGCGTGACCGCGGAATCGCCGCAGCCTGCGACTAAGCCTGGCGGCGCGGTGGAGTCTGAGGCGGCGGCCGGCGAGGTCAGGACCAAGAGTTTCCTGACGAGCCTTTTCGGGCCCGAGGTCTACCCGCTGTCGTTCTTGCCGGTGCTCAACGCCGCGAAGCTTCTCGCCGCCGGTTGCCACGCGATCTTCAGCACCAGCCCGCCGTTCCAGAATCACCTCCTCGCCCGCCGCGTACAGCGGGTGACCGGTTTGTCGTGGGTCGCGGATTTTCGCGATCCTTATGCCGTCGGGGTCTGGCATCTGCGCGGCAAGGCCTCTGGACGCAAGACCGCATTGCGCCGCGAACGCGCCGTGCTCCAGGCCGCGGACGCCGTCGTCGTCGTGACGGAGGCGATGAAGGACATGTACCTGACCGCCGACCCGTCGCTTCCGCCGGACCGCCTCCACGTCATCTCCAACGGGTACGATGAAGACCTGGCATTTCTGGGGGAGAGCCTTCAACGAACGCTAACGCCGGATCCGAAGGCGCCGCTCACGCTGCTGCACGCCGGGCGGTTCTACGCGGACGACGCGCTCGACGCCCTGTGCCGGGCGGTGCGCGGTTTGCTCGCTTCGGAGCGATGCGCACCCTCCGACATCCGGCTCGAATTCCTTGGCGCTTTGACGCCTTCCCAGTCGGCTCTGCTGAAGCAGCACGATCTCCTCGGACTGGCGCTGCCGCCCCGCCGCGTTCCGCAGCGCGAAGCCTTCGAGCGGATGTGCCGCGCAGACGTCCTCCTCGTCGAGGCCGGGGCGAATATCGCCCACTACGCCGTGCGCGCGAAGCTCTTCGAATACATGGCCGCACGCCGACCGGTGCTGGCGCTGGCGGAGAAAGGGGAGACGGCGCGGATCGTCAAGGCCTCGGGCGTTGGGGTTTGCGTACGACCCTCCCATCCGAACGAAATCGAAGCGTTCATCGCCGAACGTCTGACGGAGAAGCGAACCGGTCGTCCTTCGGTCTTCGCAGATCGCCTTCCGACGGAGTATGATCGCCGGTTTCTCACGCGACGCCTGGCGGAGTTGCTGGATGCGGACGTCCGGAGTTCCTCAACCTGAACGAGCGCCGAAACGGACGAGAAACGTCAGGCATCAACTCGCAGTTTTGAGAAATACATGTGCGGAATCTGCGGATCTTTCGATTACTCCAGCGCACGTCCCGGCGACATCGACCGCCTCGATCGAATGCAGAATTTGCTTTCACATCGCGGTCCGGACGGTCGAGGCCGGTTCGTCTCCCAGCACGAAGGAATCGCCCTCGGTCACACGCGGCTGGCGATCATCGACCTTTGCACGGGCGCGCAGCCGATCTCCAATGAGGACGGAACGATTCACGTCGTCTTCAACGGCGAAATCTACAACTTCAAGGAGCTGCGTGCGGACCTTCAGTCTCGCGGGCATGTGTTTCGCACGCAGTCCGACACCGAAGTCCTTGTTCACCTCTACGAAGAGAAAGGCTCGCAGCTCGTCCAAGATCTGCTCGGGGATTTTGCGTTCGCCCTCTGGGACGGGAAGCGCCGATCGCTCCTGCTCGCGCGCGACCGACTCGGGATCAAACCGCTGTATTACAGCGATTACGGCGGCCGTCTATTCTTTGCCAGCACGCTGCCCGCACTGCTGGCCGGCGCCGCCATCCCCACCGAAATCGATCCGCAGGGACTGTTCTGTTACCTCTCGTTCCAGTCCATCCACGCGCCGCTGACCATTTACAAGCACGTGCGCAAGCTCCCTCCCGGCCACCTTCTGAAAGCGACATTCGGCGGCCGCATTGAAGTCCTTTCCTACTGGAATTTTGACATGAATCCGATCGAGGGTCGGTCTGACGCCGAGTGGGAGGCGGAGTTGGACGCCCTCCTGCGCGACGCCGTGACGCGCCAGATGATCGCCGACGTGCCCATCGGTGCGTTCCTCAGCGGCGGCGTGGATTCCAGCACCGTCGTGAAGCTCATGCACGATGCGGCTGGCGAGCGTGTCAAGACCTTCAGCATCGGGTTCCGGGAGCGGGCGTACGACGAGTCGGCGTATTTCAACCTCCTGCGCGACGCGCTGGGCATCGAGCATCATACGACGACGTTCGAGCCTGACCTGCTCAAGGACGCGGGCGACGTGGTACGCGCGTTCGGCGAGCCGTGTTCGATCGGGTCGGCGTTTCCGCTGTATCACCTGTCGCGGCTGGCGGCCGGGCATGTGAAGGTCGTCCTTTCGGGCGACGGGCCGGACGAGGTCTTTGCGGGGTATGACCTGCGTTACCGGTACTTACAGCGGCTGGTCGCGCTTCAGCGGGTCAGTCCACCGGCCATGCTGGGCGCGCTGGAGGCGGCGCTGTCCGTGACGGAGCGCCTTCCCGCGACGTCCCGGCTTGGGAATCATCTGCGCCGCCTGCGCAAGGCCGCCGCGACGGCGCGGCTGCCGCGACGAAGCTGGATGGCGTTCCTGGCGATGAACCGGTCGGCGTTCGCCGCGCCCGCGAGGCTGCTGTCGCCGGACGTGCTGCGGCAAGTCGATCAGCCGCTACCGTATGAAACGGCGTTCGACCGTTACGCGGACTCGTCCGACTGGATGAGGCCTTTCATTTACGCCGACCTTCGCACGCTCCTGCCGGGCGAGATGTTCACCAAGCTCGACAGCATGACGATGGCGCACTCGATCGAGGGTCGCGTGCCGTTGTCCGATCATCGCATCGTCGAGCTGGCGGCGCGGATGCCTTCGTGCCTGAAATTTCACCGCGGAGGAGGAAAGCGCGTCTTCCGTGCCGTGGCCTCACGCCGCCTGCCTTCCGAAATCCTCCTTCGGCCCAAGGTCGGGTTCCGCGTGCCGCTCAATGAGTGGTTTCGAGGAGAACTGCGGAATCTGGCGAGCGAGCTGCCCAGCGCTTCGGGCATCGTTTCGTCCAGCTTGTTCGACACGGCGGCGGTCCGCAGGGTGGTGGACGATCACCTGAGCGGGCGCGATCACCTCGGCGGCGTGGTCTGGTCGCTGGTTGCCTTCGACCTCTGGTGGCGTACCCTGCACGCTGGCGGCGGAGCTTAACAGGGCGGGAGATGATCTGCTGAGTCGCCGCTTCGTCCTCCTGCCGGCATCGATCACTTAACCGACATGGAGGGAGGATTGCCACGTGTCTGAAACGTCGGGACCGTCCAAGCGTGCGCACGTCAGCATCCTCGTGGGCCTCGTCATCGGCATGTTGCTGGGGCTTGCGGCGAACCGTTTTCTTGCCGCCGGCAAGGCGGAGGAGGCAAAACGGGCGGGCGGCGTCGAAGCGGCGTCCGGAGGCCCTGATGTGCCGGGGGCCGGCGACGGAGCAGGGACCGGCTCGGGGGGCGAAGCGACGGGTGCGGGGGAGGCCGGGTCTGCGCGGGCGTGGGCGGAGCGTGTCGAGTGGGTGACGGCGAACGTGGCCGAGCCGGTGGGCAAGGTGTTCCTGCGCCTGATGTTCATGATGGTCGTGCCGCTGGTGTTCTCGGCGCTGTGCCTGGGGGTGGTCGAGCTGGGGGATTTGCGGAGGCTCGGGCGGGTTGGCATGCGGTCGCTGCTGCTGACGGTGCTGCTGTCGGCGATGGCGGTGGGGATCGGGCTGGGGCTGGTCAACACGATCCGGCCCGGCGGGGGTCTGTCGGCGGAGCAGCGGGGCGAGCTGCTGGCGCGCTATCAGGGCGACGCTGAAGCGCGGATCAGCAAGGCCCAGCAGGCGAAGTCGCTGAAAGACACGCTTCTGGACATCATCCCCGAGAACCCGTTGCAGGAGGCCGTCGGGGCGCTGGACGGCAGCTCGAAGGGCAACGGCATGTTGTCGGTGATGTTCTTCGCGCTGGTGTTCGGGGCGGCGCTGACGATGCTGACGGCGGACCGGGCGGGGGCGCTGATCCGGGTGCTTCAGGCGGTGTTCGACGCGAGCATGATCGTCATCGGGTGGGCGATGAAGCTGGCGCCGGTCGCGGTGGCGTGCCTGGTGTTCGCGGTGACGGCCCGGCTTGGGACGGATATCCTGCGGACGCTGGGGTGGTTCATCGTCACGGTTCTGGCGGGGCTGGCGATCCAGATGTTCGTGGTGTATTCGGCGCTGGTGCGGACGGCGGGAGGGATGTCGCCGGCGCGGTTCTTCGCTTTGACGGCGGAGGCGGCGATGACGGCGTTCGGGACGTCGTCGTCGAATGCGACGCTGCCGACGTCGTTGCGGGTGGCGAAGCAGAGGCTGGGCATCCGGGACGACGTGGCGCACTTCGTCCTGACGGTGGGGGCGACGGGCAATCAGAACGGGACGGCGCTTTATGAGGGCGTCGTGGTGTTGTTCCTGGCGCAGGTGTTCGGAGTGGACCTGACGGCGACGCAGCAGTTGACCGTGGTGCTGATGAGCGTGCTGGCGGGCGTGGGGACGGCGGGCGTTCCGGGAGGGTCGATCCCGCTGATTGTGATCGTGATGCAGACGGTGGGCGTGCCCGGGGAGGGGATCGGCATCATTCTCGGGGTGGACCGGCTGCTGGATATGTGCCGCACGACGGTGAACGTGGTCGGGGATCTGGCGATCGCGGCGTGTGTGAGCGAGGGGACAGGCGACAAGCAGCAGGCAACCGGCAAGAGGGCAACGTAACTCGTGCGGCGTGGAGGTTGCAGCTTGAGTCTTGCACGCGCATGACGGGGACGAACTTGGCATGAGCATTCATCCGACGGCGATTGTGGACAAGCGGGCGGAACTGCACGAAACCGTGGTCGTGGGGCCTTTCTGTATCATCGAGGGTTATGTGCGGATCGGTGCGGGGTGTCGGTTGTATCAGAATGTATATGTGACGGGACACACGGTGATCGGCGAGGGGTGCGAGTTGCACCCGGGCGTGGTGGTCGGGCATCTGCCGCAGGATGTGAAGTTCAAGGGGGAGGTCAGTTACTGTCGGATCGGGGCACGGACGGTGATCCGCGAATACACGACGATCCACCGGGCGACGGGTGAGGGGGAGAGCACCGTGGTCGGCGAGGACTGCTTTCTGCTCGGGGGCACTCACATTGGGCACAACTGCGAGGTGGGCAACCGGGTGACGATGGTGAACGGGGCGAAGCTCGGGGGACATTGCCAAGTGGCGGACCGGGTGACGTTCGGCGCGGACGGAATCATTCATCAATTCGTCCGGATCGGGGAACTGGCGATGATCGGAGCCGGGGGACCGGTGGCGATGGATGTTCTGCCTTTCATGCTGACGGATCACGATGGCTTTGTCGCGGGTCTGAACGTGGTAGGTCTGAGGCGGGCGGGCGTGCCGCGTGAAGAGGTACTCGAGCTGCGCGGAATCTTCCGCACATTATACCGGGAAGGACTTTCTTTCCGGGAGGCGGTCGCGCGGGTGGCGAAGGACGTGCGAGGAGAGGCGGGGAGAAGGCTCGTCGCGTTTCTTCAGGCGCCGTCGCGCCGGGGCATCCTCGGTCCGCCGCGGAAAGCGGGACCGTGGATCGACTCGGAACGGGATCGCGAGGGGGATTGACGCCGCGGGCAGGGAGGCTGGGCGGAGGTGATTCAGTCCGAGACGAAATCTTCGCAGACGCCGAACCCGCCGAAAGAACATGCGGTGTTCGTCCGGAACCTCAGCGCGCTGTGGCGCGTGGACGCGGAGTTGGCGCATCAGATCGACGCGGTCGAGGATGAAGAGCGGCTGGCGCTGGAGCCGTCACGGACCGGTTTGCCGACTGCGCGGGCGTCCGGACCGGACGGCATAAGCGTTTATCTTCACAGCCGCCACGACCCTCTGACGGAGGCGTCACGGCTGGTCGATCAGTCGTGGGCGGACAAGTTCTGCTTTTTCGTGAGCGGTCTGGGGCTGGGTTATCACGTGCGGGAGCTTTGCGCGCGGCTGAAGGGCGACGCGGTCGTGATCTGCTTCGAGCCGTCGCTGCGGACGCTGGCGACGGCGCTGGCGTGCACGGACGTGTCGGAGGCGCTTTCAGCGCGAAAGCTGATCCTGTTGCACACGGCGGACAAGGCGAGCGTGCATGAGCGGTTCGCGCCCGTCGGGACGCTGATGATGCTCGGGCTTCAGATGGTGGCGCACGGTCCGTCGCTGCGCGTGGCGCCGGAGGAGCACGCTCGGATGACGCGGCTGGTGACGGAGTACGCGACGTACCAGCGGATGTCGCTGCTGACGCTGGTGGCGAATTCGAAGATCACCTGCCGCAACATTGCGATGAACATCCCGGCGTACGTCACGACGCCGCCGATCGACGGGCTGCGTGACCGCTTTCGCGGGCATCCGGCGATCGTAGTGTCGGCAGGTCCGTCCTTGCGTTGCAACGTGGACCGCCTTGCGGAGGCGAAGGGGCGGGCGGTGATCATCGCGGTGCAGACGACGCTGCGGCTGCTGCTGGAGCGGGGCATCCGCCCGGACTTCGTGACGAGCCTTGATTTTCACGCGATGTCGGCGGCGTTCTTTGAGGGCGTCGGGGACGTCAGCGACGTTCACCTGGTGGCCGAGCCGAAAGCGACGTGGCACGTGATCGACGGTTATCCGGGTCCGGTGTCGCTGCTGGACAACCGGTGGATGCGGCTGGTGCTGGGCGACGACCTGGCGGGGCGCGACGGACTCAAGGCCGGAGCGACGGTCGCGCACCTGGCGTTCTACCTCGCGTGCTACCTGGGGTGCGATCCGGTGGTGTTCGTCGGGCAGGATCTGGCGTTCACGGGACATGCGTTCTACGTGCCGGGCGTCGAGGTTCACCGGACGTGGCGCGGGGAATTGAACCGGTTCAGCACGATCGAGGACAAGGAGTGGGAGCGGATCGCCCGCAACGGCGACATTCTCCGCCGCGTGCCTGGTCAGGACGGCGTCGAGTTGTACACGGACGAACTGCTTTTCACCTATCTGGAGCAGTTCGAGAAGGATATATCGCAGACGCGAGCAACAGTGATCAACGCAACGGAAGGTGGAGCGGCGATCCGCGGGACCTCGGCGATGGCGCTGAGCGAGGTGATCCAGCGGCATTGCCGCGAGGCGATCCCGCTCGAGCGGTTCGCGTACCGGACGGAGTGGCGCTGGCGCGACCCGTCGCGTCTTCCCGCCGCGCAACGCGAACTGGACCGCCGGCTGGCGGAGTTCAACGACGTTGAGGCGGTCTGTGACGAGTTACTGTCACTTCTGAAGGAGCTGGAAGGGCTGGTCGGCGAGCCGGGGAAGTTCAACCGGCGGCTGGCGCGGGTGGATGAACTGCGCCTTCGGATTCACCGGGCGACGCGGCCTTACGAGATCGTCAACAGCGCGACGCAATTCGCGGAGTTCCGGCGGTACAGCGCGGACCGGCGGTTAAACGCGGATGAGGCTGAGGGCGCAGAGCGGGCGCGGCGGCAGATCGCGCGGGACGTCGAGTTTATCCGGGGCGTGCGCGAGGGCGTGGACGAGGTCCGGGAGATGCTCGAGGCGGCGCGGCGGCGGGTCGTGTCCGAAATCGAGGCGGGAGCCGACGCGGAGCGGGGCAGCGCAGGAGCAAAGCCCGACGCATGAAACGAACGATCGCGGTCATCCACGCCGACTTCGAGCGGACGCCGCTGGGGACGCGGAGCCGGCTTTGTGACGAGCTGGGCGGACAGCCGATCCTCCGCAGAACGGTCGAGCGGCTGCGCGCGGCGCGAGGACTCGCCGAATGCGTGGTGCTTTCGCCGGCGGGGCAGGAGGGTCGGTGTGAAGCGGTGCTTGCGGGTCTCGGGGTGGGGGTCCAGCGGGTCGAGGCGCCGGATCCGGCGTGGCGGGCGCTGGTGCGAGTGTCGCGGAAGTGGTCGCTGGCGGGGTGGCGGGGTGGGATAGGTGGGACGACCTCGCTGGATGAGTACCTTCACCCGCAGGTGGTCGCCGCCCTGCTGGAGCTTCGACCGGCGGACCGGGTGATGATCGTTCCACCGGCGGCGGTGCTGGTCTGCCCGGACGTGCTGGACGCGATGATCGAGCGGCACGACCGGTCGGAGGAGGACAACCGGCTGGCGTTTGCGCAGGCGCCGCCGGGGGTCGCGGGAACGATCTACAACGCCGACCTGATCAGGGAATTGGCAGACAAGAATATCCCTCCCGGGTGGATCCTCAGTTACAAGCCGGACGCGCCGCGCAAGGATCTGGCGTTCTTCTCATGCTGTTTCGAGGTCCGGGCGCCGCTGCGCTACGGCGGGCTGAGGTTGATTGCGGATACGGACCGCTGGGCGGAGGTCACGAGCGCGGCGTGGCGCGCCGACCCCGCGCCGAACGCGGAGCAGTTGGGGCGCGTCGTCGCGGACCTTGAGGCGAGTCACGTCCCGCGTCTTCCGAGCGAAGTCGAGATCGAACTGACGACGGATGATCCTTATCCGTCGGCCGTCCTGCACCCGCGCGGCGATCGAGTCGGGCGTCGCGGGCCTTTGTCGATCGAGACAGTTCGGAAGATCGCGTCGGAACTGGGCGCGCTGGACGACTCGCTGGTGGTGCTCGGCGGGTTCGGCGATCCGCTGCGGCATCCGCGGTTCCCGGAGGTCTTGCGCGTGCTGCGCGAGGCGGGCGTGTTCGGCGTCGCGGTGCGGACGGCGGGGGTTGATCTTACGGATGACCTGATCGAGACGCTGCTCGACTACCAGGTCGACGTATTGAGCGTTCTGATGGACGGGTGGACAACCGAGACGTATGCGGCAATGCATGCGCCGGACGCCCCGCCTCGGGCTTCACTGGAGCACGTGCGGTCTCGGGTGGATCGCCTCGAGGTGCGGAAGCGCGAGCGAGGCTGCGTCGCGCCGATCGTCGTCCCGGAGATGGTCAAGGCGAAGCCGACGCTTGCGGAAATGCCGGCGTTCTTCGACGGCTGGGTCCGCCGGCTGGGGACGGTCAATGTCACGGGATTCAGTCACCGGTCGCGGCAGATGCCGGACCTGGCGGCGATGAGCACAGCGCCGCCGTCGCGCACCGCGTGCCGTCGGCTGCGGTCGCGGCTGGTGGTGCTGGCGGACGGGTCGGTCGTGCTCTGCGATCAGGATTTCCGGGGCCTGACGCCCGTGGGCGACTCCGGGAGGGATGAATTGGAAGCGGTCTGGCGTGGTGAAGCGATGACGCGCGTGCGCGAGGCGCACGTGCGCGGGGACGCCGCCGCCGCCGGTCCGCTGTGCGGGGCGTGCGAGGAGTGGCACCGCCCGTGAGGTTCTCCCGGAGGGCGCCGTCCCGGGCGGTTTCAGCCCCGGAGCGTCGCACAGAGGTTGGACCCGAGTCTCTGCCGGACTCCGGTTGCGGGAGTTGAAATCACAGGAACTTATGATTCTCCGGAGACCTCCCAGCGAGGGGTTCCGCCTTCGCCGGAGCAGCCGCCCCTCACGGATCCCGGAGGGACGGCGGAAGTTCGAGAGGAAGGTGAAACGTCACGCCGCCGATCGCCGTCCGTTCCGGGCATCATCGCACGTCGCGTCGCAACGACGAGACATCCACAGCGCTCAACGATGGAGTCTGGTTGAGACTGAGGAGTATTGAATTACGGTGCGCCGATCCGATAAGGTAGATGCGACGCGCGCGCTTCCGTGTGCGGCGCGGCAAGACGGAGGCGCGGCGGACACGCCCCGGGTTCCGACCGCGGGACGCCGCGCGGGAGAAACGCAGGCGCAGCCGGGAAGGTTGTCGAGGGGACGGCATGATGCTTCGCCACGTAAGATACGTTCTGGGTGCGGCGGTGCTTACGATCGCCGGATGCGGGGATTCGGCCTCAGACCGGTTCGCGCACCTTCCGGACGTCGTCTTTCCCTCAGACGCTCCGCGCCCGTCCACCCTGGCGCCCGACGCGCCACCCCCGTCCGTCGCCCGGCGTTTGCCGACGTCCGCCTACCCGCCGGGATGGATCCCGCCCGGGGGGAAGATCAGCGGACGGTGGAGTTCGATCGTCATTCATCACAGTGCGACCGACGTCGGCGGGGCAGCGCGGTTCGACCGGGATCACCGCATCAGCCGGGGCTGGGATGAACTCGGGTATCACTTCGTCATCGGCAACGGCACGGACACCGGGGACGGCGTGATCGAAGTCGGGCCTCGCTGGACGAAGCAGAAGCACGGGGCACACTGCAAGACGCCGAACAACTACTACAACGATCACGGGGTGGGCATCTGCCTGGTCGGGAACTTCGAGAAGACCCGTCCGTCCGCCGCGCAGCTTGCGGCGCTGCGGCGGTTGATCGCGTTTCTTTGCGCCGAGGGCCGCATTTCCTCCGACCGGATTTATACTCACGGCGGCGTGACGCGGCAGACGGCGTGTCCCGGGCGGAATTTTCCGCCGGTGGCGTCACTTCGGCCTCGGGGCGCCGTGGCGGCGTCGGACCTGGGCGGACACAAGTGAGGTCGGGGTGATCGCCGGCCCGACGCGAGAACCTTGCGAACCGGTCAGGGGAAGGCGTCCTCAGTCCACCGGTAGAGGCTCACCCTCACATCACCGCTTCATGTCGTATTGTTGATGCGATCGCACAAAATCTGCGGGAGGTCGCGGAAGGGGTGGCGTCGCGGCGAAGCCAGCCTCACCGGAGTCATAAGGGCGCTGGACTTTCCCAGGGCCGAGCCTGTGAAATCCGGCGGTTCTGCCTCTCGACTGTTTTCATAGGGTCAAGTTTTTCGCATCAGCCTGACGATGCGCCCCGGTGGTGTGCGTATTATTTCCGGATGGGTTCTTGCATATTCCGACCGTGGGGTTCATACTGGATGCTTAATACGGGCTGAACAATCCGCAAGGCGGCGCCGGGGCGGTGGTCTCCCCCGAGTTCGACGCGCGGATTGTCCTTGAAAAGCGTTGAAAAGCGGTTCCGTAAACGGCGGGTACCGACGGGGACAGCGGTTGATGAACCGGGTCCGACGCTAACGGATCGCCGTCGGCGGCGGGGTTGGGGTGTCTTGGTTGACAAGGCGGCGAACGCGCGGCCCGGGCGAGTATCCGGCGCAAAAGACAAGAAAAGGGAATTCCGGGCGTCGGAAAACGTATTGAACGCGGTGAGGATCCGGTTGCCGGGTGAGAGAGCGGGATCGCCGGACTGGATCATAGCGCTTCGGGCGAGCATGAACGGGGTCTTCGGGCGGTCCCGCCGGTTTGAAGAAAGGGTCGGAGCATATGCACGTCAAATCATCACGTCGAACGGGCTTCACGCTGATCGAGCTGCTCGTTGTCATCGCTATCATCGCCCTCCTGATCAGCATCCTTCTGCCCTCGCTCCAGGCGGCGAGGGAGCAGGCGAAATCAGTGAAGTGTGCGACGCAGTTGCGGGCGATGGGCACGGGGTTGGCTCTGTATGGAGCGGATAACAACCACTTCCCCGGCGGGCACGCTCAGCACCCACATGCATCGGATTGGATTTACGTCTGGCACACGCGCACTCGGGCGTACATGGATCAGCAGGTGGAGACGTTCAATTGCCCGTCGGCGCCGGAAGAGTTCGACTGGGTGCCGAAGATTACTCCGGGATTCAATGAGAATTTCAGCATGCAGGGTTATTCCGATCACGGATGGCCCAATTACGGATATCAGGACAACGAGGAGCCGCAGATCGGTACGACGCGATCGGGCGTATTCCACTTCTTCGGATACGGCTACAACGAATCCGGCAATCGAGAGAGCTTCCAGTTCTGTCGGGGGCTGGGCATGCATCCGGATACTCCGACCTATCTTTATGAAGAGTTCATGAGCGATGGGGAGATCTCTGATGGTGAGCGTAATCAGCTCGACGTCAACCGTCGCCTCGCCGAATTCCCGGTGGACCGCGTGGTGACTCCGGCGAACATGATCGCCATCACGGACTCGCGCGCGGACGGGGTAGACGATTTCGCCAGTTACGGTCGTCCTCGTTTCTGGCCGGGCGGTGGGGAACGGCCCCAGGAGCGATGGCCGGGCGAGCGGCACCGCAAAGGCGCCAACGTCTTGTTTGTTGACAATCACACGGAGTGGGACCGTCGCACGAACTGGGTGACGGCGAAATCGCTGGTGGACACCGGGCAGGAAGTCGGCAACGGATATTTGCCGTCCGCCCAGCGCCGTTGGAACAACGATAACCGGCCGCACCTCACGGCCGACGGCAGCGATTCAAGCCCGACCCAGGAGTAACGGGGGTTGTGCTCAATCGCGGGTTCAGATTGGATGGTTGGACCATCGGTGTCGAAGGGGGTCGGGCGTCCCCTCGCGAAGTGAAATCACAAGGTCTGCTGATCCGGGGGGCATAGATGTCCAATCAAGTCAAGACACTCATTCTCGTCGTCGCGCTGGCGGGCGCCGGTTTCTTTTTCTATCGCAACCTCACGGCTCCGTCGGACTCCGGCGTGAACATGCAGGAGACGACCTACTGGGTCTGCCACAATGAGTCCTGCGGGAAGGATTTTGAGGTTCCGCTGGCGAAGGTGGCGGCGGCGGCGAAGGAGGGGGGATACGTCGCTTGCACGCATTGCGGTCAGCGGAAGACGTCACGGGCGCAGAAGTGCCCGTCGTGTAACCGCAACCTCGAGATGGTCGGGCACGGAGCGCTGCCCAGCGTTTGTCCGCATTGCAAAGAGAACATCGGCGAGGCGTCGGTTCACGGGTATGAGCCGGCTGCTGGAAAGAAGACCCCGACGCGCAAGACCGGGGGGTAAGTCGGAATCTGGAGCAGCCTCAGGCGCGGCAACGGCGCGCTGAGGAGCGATTCCTTAGGCAGGCGCCGCTCGGGTGTTGGGGGCATCGGGAATGCTTCGGTGATTCAGGCCGAGCGGGCCGGCGGGTCGCCCGTGATCGGGGGTATTTCGTTCATGTCAACAGCACCAGTTCGGCGTCGGTCAGGGTTCACGCTCATCGAGCTTCTCGTGGTGATCGCTATCATCGCCCTCCTGATCAGTATTCTCCTGCCGTCGTTGCAGGCGGCCCGCAATCAGGCGAAGACGGTCAAATGCCAGACCCAGCTTCGGGCGATGGGGCAGGCAATGACCTACTACGTCCACGACAACGCCCACTATCCCGGCGGACATCATCAGCCGCCCGGTCGCTACTGGATCTACGTCTGGCAGACGCGGATCCGCGAATACATGAACGATCAGGTCGAGACGTTTCTCTGCCCGGCGGCGCCGGAGGAGTTCGCCTGGGTCATCAGGTACCAGCCGGGTTACAAGCCCAACGGCTGGAACCGGGACTGGCCGCAATACGGGTATAAGGTCGACGAAATCGCCCACCTGAACTCGAACATCTTCTTCAGCTACGGATACAACGAGTCCGGCAACCACGAGATTTTCGAGACCGAACTGAGGCTCGCCGTCAATCAGGGTCATCCCCAGGTGTGGTCACGCGGTCTGGGGATGCACCCGGATCAGTATCCGAACTTCAACGACGAGGGGAACAAGCGCGCCGCCGAAGTGCCCGAGGTGCGCGTCAAGGCTCCCGGCGACATGATTGTCCTGGCGGACGCGATCGGCGATGGGTTCGACGACCACGCGGTGTTCGGGCGGCCTTGGAGCACGCTCGGCGTGCGCAACCGCTGGCCCGGCGAGCGCCACCGCAAGGGGGCGAATCTCCTTTTTGTGGACGGACACGCTGAGTGGGACCGGCGTACGAACATTGTCCGACATAAGAACGACCCTGACGAAGGGAACGGCAACCTGCCGTCAGCCCAGCGGCGGTGGAATAACGACAACCTCCCGCACATGAAGGCTGATCTGAGCGACTCCACGACGCTCGAAGAAGAGCTGTAATCACGGTCAATTCCGCAGTTCCAGGGTACTTGTGGTGCACCCGATCCGTGCTCGGGTGGGGCCAGGGTCGCCAGGCAGGATCACGGCATGCCTCGCGCGGTTCTGATCCCGCGCGCGTACACATCGTCATGAGGTCAGATCCGCTTGCGAGCCGGGATGCCCGTCCGTCTAGACTGACGCCCGATCGTGCGCGAGATCGCCGTGGTGATGTCACATCTACCGCGAGATGACCGGCGCACCTTTGTGGACGGCTGCCGGACTCGGCCTGACCTGAACCGGAAAGGATGTGCGGGATATCATCGCCGACACCCTCGAGCATTCCCGACAGGACGAGTTCAGGTTGATCCCTTAAAGGGGGATACGAACCGTGTTGGGGCGTGCGTCCGTGGGCGCGGCAGGGTTGAGCACCCGGGGCGAATGTCGAACGCTGCCGCTGTTTCACAACTCCCCGAGGACCGCCAGAAAAGTCGCTTCCTTCCGGGTGCGGCTCGGTTTTGCAGCAGCGTCCAACCTCGGCTTTTTCCGATGTTGCGGATCTCGTGGGTTGGCTTGCACCCCAGCTTGCCAATGCGCTCCTTCAAGCCGTCCGCGCGCGAAAGGCCGGAGCGAGCCGCCCGGTAACGGCGTCATGGCGCATCGCGCGGCAGACGTACCGAAAGCGTCTCTCCTGCGGTGGGCGTGTCGCCTGTCGCGGGACGTTGTCTCGGTTTTCCGGATGCCGCGCCGTCTTCCGGCTTCGCGCAGGATGCAAACCGAAGCTCGTTGGCGAGCGTGAGCAAGTCGGCGAGGGATTCCCCGCGTCGCGAGTGCATGTGCTTCGGAATCGGAAGCGCGCCAGCCGCCTGACCGCCCAGGATCAGCGCCGTTCCTCGCTCTGACAAACGCGCCGAGAGTTCCGCAACGCCTTCCTCAACTTCTTTCTGGTTCCGGATGGAACTGATGCTCAGCCAGACCAGGCGCGGCGCGTGACGTTCGACGGCGGCAAGCATCGCGGAGAACGGGGTGTCCGGACCGAGATTAACCACATGCCAACCATCAGCGGCGAGGGTGGTCGCCGCCAACATCGACGGGAGCAGGTAAGGATCTCCCGGCGGGGCGCCGCCGAGGGCAACCGGGCCTTCCGTCGGGGGTTCGACCAGCAGGCGCAACTGCTCCACGGCCTGAATACAGATGTCGGTGGCGCGATGTTCGAGAAAAATGCCATCGGGCTCATGCGACCAGAGTTCCCCGAGGCGTTTCATCGCGGAACGGATCGGACCGTCGGCGATCTCGGCCAGGCTCGCACCGCTGAGGTAAAGGGAAAGGATCAGGCCCCGCGCCTCGCGCGCCTTTCCTTCCACGAGGTGGGCGAACAGACGTTCGGCGGGCGACTCTGTTGAAAGGACGGGATCGCCGCAGGCCGGCATGTCGCTGAGACCAAGGGCTTCCGGTCGGATCAGCGGGGCCCGGATGGCGCGAATAAACCGGATGGCTTCGCCGATGGGGATTCTGCGGTGCCCGCCGGCTGTCCTGGAGACATTGATCTGCCCATCGTCGGCCCACCTTTTAAGGGAAGATTCGCTGACTCCGATGGCATCAGCGAGTTTTTTTGGAGATATTATAGGACTCACAGTTGGCTTTACCTGTTTTGATAATTTATGACGTTTTTTCGTTCACGTCAACCTTGACAGGCCGTTTCGAGTCGGCATAATGAACGATATGAATGTTTTAAATGATATATCGTCCGGAACAAGAAACTCAAGACCGCTGAACCTGGTGGATCTCAGAGCTGAAAATCAGGAGTCCTTGAACGGAGGTCCGGGCCGGTGTGGGACGAGGGCGCTCTCAGGTGAGGCGGAGGCGGCAAGGCTCTCGCGCGTGCCGGCAGTCGACGTTCCGCGGATCGAGCGGGCGGTCCGCGAAATCCTACTGGCCATCGGAGAAGACCCGGATCGTGACGGCTTGCAGGAGACGCCTCGACGGGTTGCACGAGCCTACCGGGATATCTTTTCGGGTCTGACCGACAGTGCTGCACGGCATCTTCAGACGCAGTTCGAACACGAGTCCCACCAGGCCGTCGTGGTCAGTGGGATCAACTTCAACAGCACGTGCGAGCACCACCTGCTTCCGTTCCGGGGCCAGGCGCACGTGGCGTACCTGCCGCAGAAGCGTCGGGTGGTGGGGCTTTCCAAGCTGGCGCGAACCGTCGATGTCTTCGCGCGCCGCCCGCAACTTCAGGAGCGACTGACGGAGCAGATCGCTGACGCTCTGGACGAGCACCTGTCCGCACGAGGCGTGGTGGTTCTGGTGGAAGCTGAGCATTTCTGCATGACGCTGCGCGGCGCGTGCAAGCCCGGTGCGATCACGACGACGCTGGCCGCACGGGGACTTTACCGGTCTGACGCGGCGGCGCGGGGCGAGATTCTCTCGTTGATGAAACGATCGCCCCAGGGGGCATGAGGGGTGACGTTGTGAGCAAAGGAGATCAAAGATGAATCGGGTCTTGTGGATTGGAGTGATGGGAATCGGCTGGTGTGGCGGGTGCGTGCCGATGACGGATCCGCCGCCGAACACTGCGGCGGCGCGCCTGCGCGTGGTCCACGCCAGTCCGGACGCGCCTGCGGTGGATGTATGCGTCGAGGGTCAGGTCGCCTTCGCGGACGCAGCGTTTCCCGGCGCGACGGATTACGCGGAGCTGGAGGCGGGAACTTACGCGATCCGGGTCACGCCATCCGGCGCCGGGTGCGGGAGCGCGGCGGTGATCTCGGCGGACCTGCCGTTGGAGGCTGACGAAGATGTGACCGTGGTCGCGCTGAATGCATTGTCCGAGATCGAGCCGCTGGTGCTGATCGACGACAACACCGCACCGACGTCCGGCAACGCCAAGGTTCGCTTCGTCCACGCCGGTCCGGACGCTCCAACCGTGGACATCACGCTCACGGACGGCACGACGTTGTTCGACGATGTGTCGTTCAAGGAGGCGTCGGATTACCTGGAGGTTCCGGCGGGAACGTACGACCTTCAGGTCCGTGATGAAACGGGCGCGAACGTGGTGCTTGCGCTGGACGACGTTGGGTTGGGCGCCGGGCGGATTTACACGGTTTTCGCGGTGGGATTCCTCACGGGCGAACCTGCGCTCGACGCGCTCGTGGTTGAAGACAATTGAACCGGGATGCAACAGGGAATCTTTGAGAATCCTTCGGGAGGGAGTTCAAACTCATGAGGAAGCATAAGATCGGACTGAACGTGATGGCGGTGATGGCGGTGATGGGGGCGATCGCGCGTCCTGCGACCGCGCAGGCGCAGGGCAAGTCCATCGTTGAGACGGCGGCCGCGGCGGGGAGCTTCAAGACGCTGGTTCAGGCGGTTGAGGCGGCGGGGCTGACCGAGACGCTGAGCGGTCCCGGGCCTTACACGGTTTTCGCTCCGACGGATGACGCGTTCTCGAAGTTGCCGCCGGGCGCCCTCGAGTCGCTGCTGAAGAACCCGGAGGCGCTCAAGAGCGTCCTGCTCTTCCACGTCGTTCCGGGCCGGGTCATGGCCGCCGACGTGGTCAAACTGAAGACGGCGAAGACGGCGTTGGGGCAAACGGTTCAGATTGATACCTCGAATGGGGTGCACGTCGAGAACGCCGGCGTAGTGAAAACGGACATCGCGGCCGGCAATGGCGTTATCCACGTGATCGACGCCGTGATGCTGCCCAAGAATGACGTCATCGAAGCGGCCCGGTCTGCCGGATCGTTCAGGACGCTGCTTGCGGCGATCGAAGCGGCGGGCCTAACAGACACACTTCGAGGCGACGGGCCGTTCACCGTTTTCGCGCCCACCGACGAAGCCTTCGCCAAGCTGCCGAAGAATACGCTGGATGGGTTGCTCAAGGACAAGGTCAAGCTGGCTTCGGTCCTGACCTACCACGTGGTGTCAGGCAAAGTGACGGCGGCGGACGTGGTGAAGCTGAAGGAAGCCAGGACCGTTCAAGGTCAGAGCGTGATGATTGATGCGTCGTCGGGAGTCAAAGTGAACGCTTCGAACGTTGTGAACCCCGACGTGCCTGCGACGAACGGCGTCATTCACGTCATCGATGCGGTGCTTCTGCCGCCGAACGTGAAGCTGGGTGACGCCAACGGCGAGGTCGGGCGCAGCCTTCGGCTGGCGATTGAACGCGGTGCGCCGCTGTTCAACTCCGGAAACGTGGAAGCCTGCGCGGCCGTGTACGAAGTCTCGGCGTTGACCGTGCTGGAGCTGGCCGGCGATGAACTGGATGCAGGATTGCGGGCGCGTCTCGCCCAGGGACTGCGTGCCGCCGGACAGTCGCATGGTGCGGCCGACCGGGCGTGGGCCCTGCGGCACGCCTTTGATGATGTTCTTGCCGCGGAGTACGAAATGACGCGAATGACAAGCGCACGGTAGGAGCTGGCGGGTTGCGGTTCCCGCGGCGGGCCCGTGCGTCCGCTGCGGCGAAGCGCAAGATCATTGACTGCTGACAGTGGTCCGGCGGTCACAGAGGAAGATCGGAATCTCAACTATAAAGGGGGAGTGTCATGCGTAATTTTGATGTGTTGGCTGCGGTGCTGCTCGTCGTTGGGGGACTGAACTGGGGGTTGGTCGGGGTTATCGACTTCGATCTGGTCGCCGCCCTGTTCGGCGCGGATTCGATTCTGGCCAATGCGGTCTACACGCTTGTCGGCGTGGCGGCGGTCTACCAGGCGATCGCGCTGAAGCGTATCCAGAGACGGGGGAGCGTTCGGACCGCAGCTGCTTGATTACCGGTCAGGGGGTGCCGGGAAGGTGGGGGCGTTCGGGCGTCATGTCCTTACGCTCCCACCGGACCCCCTTCGTTCCCACGCCTCGCGACAGGTGACGTCGTCAGACCGGACAACAGAACATGAAGATGCTCGGGGTATCGGTGATCGTTCTTCTCAGCCTGGCGCTCCTCGGGGGCATGGGGCTTCTGGTTGCGGGTTGCAGCTTGCGCCGGCCCGCGCCGCAATCAGAGGCTATTGCGTCCGGTACAGCAGCCGGAGAGTTCGACGCAAGCCAGCCGAAGACGATACGCGTAGGAGGGGATCTTCACCGGATCACTGAATTTGTGAATGGTGAGTATCGAAGCGGGGTGTGTCGCATCACGACGCCTCTGCCGGACGGCTATCCCGCCCCGACTCCGCCGGACGCGATCGACATTAAGCGATACCCGCGGGTTCGCCGCGCGGAGATCGGCGGGACGATGGCGCCCGATTGGGGGATGAACTTCGCGTTCTTTCCGCTGTTCAACCACATCAAGCGCCGCGAGATTGCAATGACCTCGCCGGTCGAGATGAACTACGATGGACTTGGCGCCGGAGGCTCGCAAAAGCCGAGTTCGTGGACCATGTCGTTCGTCTACCGATCCCCGGAACTCGGTCCTGCGGGCTGTGACCCCAAGGACGAGCGCATCCTTATCGAGGACATTCCTCCGGTGACGGTTGTGGCCATCGGCATGCGCGGAGCGTACAGAATGAAACTGGTGAACGAAGGCGTCGCGCGTCTGCGCGACTGGTTGACGCAGCAATCCGAGTGGGAAGAGGCTGGCCAGCCGCGGGCCTTGTTTTATAACGGTCCTGAGGCTCCCGCACGCAACAAATGGGCAGAAATTCAGATCCCGGTCCGCCGTCGTTGAGGAGATGATGGGGGGAAGGCGCGGACTTCTGTGGAACGATGATCGGCGGATTCGCATGGCGCGGCGCGCCCGGAGGTAACCGACTTTATGGCAATGGGTGGGGGATGGGGGCGACGGATCATGAAAGTCTTTCCCGTGATGGCGGGAATCCTCGGCGGCTGCGGCGCGTGGTTCCCGAACTCGTCGGGAACCCTCGAAACGGCGGACTACGTCGACGTCGAGCGCTACATGGGGACGTGGTATGAGATCGCCAAGTATCCGAACGCCTTTCAGCAGGGATGTTCAGGCGTGACCGCCGAGTACACATTGCTGACGGACGGTCGGGTTCGAGTGGTGAACGTTTGTCGGGGGGACGACCTTACGACGGTGAAGCGGACCATCGAAGGCTTCGCGACGGTGGCGGACCGGTCGACCAACGCCAAGCTGACCGTCTATTTTTTCTTTCCGTTCGGCGCCCCCTACTGGATCATCGATCTTGACGAAGACTACCGGTACGCGGTCGTGGGCGAGCCGAGTCGTCGGTTTCTGTGGATTCTGAGTCGAACCCCGGTCCTCGACGATCCGACTTACAATGAGATTCTCCAGCGTCTTCCGGAGAAGGGTTATGATCCGGCGCGGCTGGTGCTGACGCCGCAGGTTGCGGAGGAGCGGCCATGAATCATCGGGTACGATTACGGGGCAAAGTCCTGCTGCCGGTCCTTGCCGTTGCTCCGCTGATCTTTTCGGGGGAGGCGTGGGGTGAGGAGGGGAAGGCTCTGGCGTGGCCGCAGTGGCGCGGGCCTTCGCGCGACGCTCAGGTGAAAGAATCGCCGCCCTGGCCGAAAGACCTTGCGACACTGACCCGCGAATGGCGCGTCGAGCTGGGGCCGGGTTACAGCGGTCCCATCCTGTGGGGAGAGCGGGTCTTTGTAACGGAGACCGAAGCCAAGACGGATGAGGGGGTGCGGGCGCTGGACCGCGCGACCGGGCGCGAGTTGTGGCGGGCCCGATGGAGCGGCGCGATGAGCGTGCCCTTCTTCGCCAAGAAGAACGGCGACTGGATCCGGGCGACCCCGGCGTGCGACGGCGAGTCGCTGTTTGTGGCGGGGATGCGCGATGTTCTGGTCTGTCTGAACATCGAGACCGGTGCGGAGCGTTGGCGAGTCGATTTTTCGGATAAGCTCGGGACGCCGCTGCCGTCGTTCGGCTTCGTGTGCTCGCCGCTGGTGATGGGTGAACACGTCTACGTTCAGGCCGGCGGCGGATTCGTCAAGCTGAATAAGCGATCCGGCGACATTCTCTGGCGAACGCTCGTCGACGGCGGGGGAATGAACAGCGCGTTTTCCTCTCCGATCGCCGCGACCCTTCACGGCATACCGCAACTTATTGTGCAGACGCGCGAGACGCTCGCCGGCGTCGCGCCTGACACAGGGGAGGTCCTATGGTCTCAGAAGGTGCCGGCGTTTCGGGGGATGAACATCCTCACGCCCACCCTCTTTCAGGATGGAATCCTCACCAGCAGCTACCAGAACAAGACGTTCTTCTACCGCATCGAGAAAGAGGATTCGGGGTTGAAAGTTCGCGAGGCCTGGACGGTTCCGGTCCAAGGCTACATGTCTTCTCCGGTGATCATCGGCCGGCAC
The DNA here is from genome assembly GCA_016860685.1 of Planctomycetota bacterium. GTDB lineage: Bacteria > Planctomycetota > Phycisphaerae > UBA1845 > UBA1845 > JABWBH01. The sequence continues at coordinate 18,580 of BOJX01000005.1, read as the reverse complement.
GCTTATCTGCACCTCGGAAATGGGCGGGCCTGTTGTCTCGACTTGCAGGAGGGGAAGGAAACCTGGCGGACAAACCCATTTGGCGAGTACTGGAGCATGGTGGCGAATGGTGATCGCATACTCGCGCTTGATGAACAAGGAGAACTGCTGCTGATCGAAGCCGATCCGCGTGAGTTCCGGTTATTGGATCGAAAGGAAGTGGCCAACGCCGAAGCCTGGGCCCATCTGGCGGTCAGCGGCGACAGAGTGTTCGTCCGCGATCTGCGCGGGGTCTCGGCCTTCGTCTGGAAGTAGGCGGACTTATACTCATTGACGACGATCCGCCCGTGACCCTCCCGGTTATCCGTGAGCCAATCGTTAACCGGCGCGTCCCCTCTCTTGAAGATACGGCTGAAAAACGCCGGAAAGGCAGGAGCGATTATATGAGAACTCGAGTCTGGAATGAGCGAGCGCGGGCCGGCCGTTATCGAATGTTGACGTCATGGTCTCCTCTTGTGAGCGTTGCCGCCGCAGGTTGTCTTCTTCTCTGCGCCTGTTCGACCGCGCTGCCCTGGCCGGAAAGCCCGCTGTATGAAGCGCCCACGAACGATCCGAACTGGGTCCAGCCCGCCAACCGGGAAGAAGCCATAACCGCCATGGCAGGTCACTACGCCCACTATGACATCGTCGCCTATGAGGGAGAGACGGCCAACGGACCGCTGTCCTCATTCGTAGTCTCGTATGGCTACACGGACCTGGTCATCGAAGACGGGGAGCTTGTTGCATATGACCGCTTCTGTCGTGCGAATTACATCGCCAATCAGAATTTCGACACGATTTTTTCAGATGCCGCCACACAGGCGATTCAGCCGCCCGGCGTGATCGTCGACGTGTATGAAGAGGATGGCGTGTGGAAGCTATGGCGTCCGGCGACCCCGACGCTGAACGGAATCGACGGGGATCCCAACGTCCCCCTTTCGATGGACCGCAACGATCCGCTGATCCGCGACGACGACAACGACGGGAAACCGGGCGTGACGGTTTCCGTCATCCTGTTCGGCTTCATTCGCGGAGAGATCTACATTGCTCGCCGCGAGATATTCGCCAATGAGATGACGCTCTATTCCGACGGCAGTTTGCGGGGCAACGTGATCGACGATTCCGAACAGTTGGTGATCGGGGCCTCTCTCCCGATATTGGACACCCCCAGCAACCCGCCCCAGCGCCGCGATCCCGGACTCAACCCGATCCTCCTGATACCGGTTTCACAGAATGTTGATACCTGCGAAGAACTCCTGGCGATCCGAGATTCGCTGTTCCCGCCCGAACCTGAATTCTGAAACAACGTCACCCGAAGCTGTCATGCCCGGACTCAACCGCACCAACCGTTCTGAACTCCCGGCCGGCGGGAGATCGACCTGCGCGGTGGGTTAATCGCCCCCGGATTGACGGCAAGATCGAACCCGATGAGACGAATGCCAACAACCCTTGTCTGGTTTCGCAGCGATTTGCGGATCGAGGACCATCCCGCGCTGGCGACGGCGGTTCGAGGCGGGGGGACGGTCGTCCCGGTGTTCATCTGGTCGCCCCAGGAGGAAGGCGACTGGCCGGTGGGTGCGGCGTCGCGCTGGTGGCTGCATCGGTCCCTTGCCGCGCTGGCAGATGCGCTGGAGCGACGGGGTTCGAGACTGGTGATCCGGCGCGGGCCCGGCCTGACGGCGCTTCGCGCGCTCATCCGCGAAACGGGCGCGGTCGCCGTGCATTGGAGCCGCCGGTATGAGCCGGCTGTGCGGGAGCGCGATCGCGGGATCGAGTCCGCGCTGCGGGCGGACGGCGTGCGGGTGGAAACCCACCCGGGGTCTCTATGCTACGAACCGGAAAGGGTCTTGAATGAGCAAGGGCGTCCGTTCCAGGTTTTTACGGCGTACTGGCGCGCGTGTCTGAGGCTTGACGAACCGGCTGAACCCGTTCCGGCGCCGCGGCGGATACCGGCGCCGACGTGCCGGCTGGAATCGCTGCCGATCGAATCGCTCGGTCTTGAGCCGCGCGTCGATTGGGCGGGCGGTCTGCGGGCGGCGTGGAACCCGGGCGAGCGCGGAGCGAAGCAACGCCTGCGCGATTTCCTGAAATCTTCGCTTGAGGACTACGCCGCACAGCGCGATCACCCCGACCACGCCGGGACGTCGCGGTTGTCGCCTCATTTGCATTTCGGGGAGCTTAGCGCGCGGCGGATCTGGCACGAGGTTCGTGCGCGCCAGGCGGGCGGCCTCCGGCCGGAGGCGTCGTCAGCCGCGGACGCTTATCTGCGCGAACTCGGTTGGCGCGAGTTTGCTCACTATCTGCTGCACCACTTTCCGCAAACAACCAACGAGCCGCTCAAGGCGCAGTATCTGGATTTCCCCTGGGACGAGAACCCCGAGGCGCTTGAGGCGTGGCGACGAGGCCGGACGGGCTACCCGATCGTCGATGCGGGCATGCGGGAACTGTGGAGCACGGGATGGATGCACAACCGCGTCCGGATGATCGTGGCGTCCTTTCTGGTGAAGCACCTGCTCATCGACTGGCGCTGCGGCGCGGCGTGGTTCTGGGATACGCTGGTGGACGCCGACCTGGCGAATAACACGCTCGGGTGGCAGTGGGTGGCCGGATGCGGGGCGGACGCCGCGCCGTACTTCCGCATCTTCAATCCGGTGCTCCAGGGGCGCCGGTTCGATCCGCAAGGCAATTACGTCCGGCGCTGGGTTCCTGAGCTGGCGAGCTTTCACGATCCGCATATTCATGCTCCGTGGGAGGCGTCGCCGACGGAGCTACGCGCGGCGGGAATCCGCCTGGGCCGCGACTATCCGAATCCGATCGTCAACCACGCGGAAGCCCGGCAACGCGCTCTCGCCGCGCTGCACGGCCTTCGTGGAGGACGGCGCGGCGCGTGAACAACCGAGCATCGCCCCGGGTCGGCGCGGGGTGACCGACGCCTCGCGTGTCCCGCTTCCGCCGTCCGCCGCGCCAACCGCGTCAAGAACGGCTGCGGTCGGGGGCCGTGCCGGTTGAAACCCTTCCGGGATCCCTGCTTGTTCAACCGGGAAGGGTCTTGAATGAGCAAGGGCGTCCGTTTCAGGTCTTTACCGCGTTTCGGCAAGCGTGGCTGAGACGGGGCGAACCCACGGCAACTCACACTTCGTCCCCGGAAGCCGCACACTGAATTTCGCACGATCAACGATTCACGATCTCCCATCCCCCATCCCCGCCCTACGTAGGTCGGGGATCGTGAATCGGGGTCAGGATCGTGCAGCGTTCGGCGACGCAGTGCCTCCCTTGCGTCTTCGGCGCGCTGTCGATCTCCGCGAGAGGACTGGGACGGCGGTGCGCACCTGTTTCGGACCGGCATGAGTTTCACGGATCACGGGCGTTTCGCGGGTCAAAATAAGAGGATCCTTCCGTGAAAAACCCGCGCACGGAGTCCGTCCTACGATTCTCCGTGAGAAGACCGGCGGGCGTAGCCCGCCCTACGGTCCTTGTTCGATGTCAGGGGCAGGCGGGCGTGGAGCGGCTTCGCCTTGCTTGTTCTACGCCTTCCAGAACGTCACGGCGCTCTTGAAGAAGCGCAGGCCGTCGGGGAGGTCCACCGGGGGACGACGGGTCCAGAGGGGGTGGTTCGTCGGGTCGAGGTGGCGGTCGGGGTGGGGCATGAGGCCGAGGATTCGGCCGGTCGGGTCGCACAGTCCGGCGATGGCGGCGTCGCTTCCGTTGGGGTTGGCCGGGTACGCGACGGTCCGAAGGTTGCGTTCGGCGGCGGGCGTTTTTCCGTCCGAGTCGGGCCGCTTGTCGTGCGCGGCGCTCCTCTTACCGTCGGAGCCGGGCCTTTCGTTGTCGGCGTCGCGTCCTTTGCCGTCGTCGGGGCGGTCCTCGGCATCGACGTAGCGCAGGGCGACGTGTCCCCCGGTTTCGAGCGCGGCGAGCGTCGTTTCGTCCCGGGCGACGACACGCCCTTCGCCGTGCTCGACGGGCATTTCCGTGAACGTCGTGTCCAGGAGGAAGGGGCAGTCGGTCCGGCAGACCTTCATGCGCACCCACCGCGCTTCAAACCGCCCGGAGGCGTTGTACGTGACGGTCACGCGGTCCGGAGCGATCGTCCCGCCCGGAAGAAGACCGGCTTTAACCAGCACCTGAAGCCCGTTGCAGATGCCCAGCACGCCGCCGCCGCGTTCGACGAGAGCGCGGATTTCGTCAAGAATCGCCCCCGTCAGCCCCGCGGCGAAGACCTTGCCCGCGGCGATGTCGTCGCCGTAGCTGAACCCTCCCGGAAGCGTAAGCACGTCGAACTCGCGGAGCAGCGCGGGGCGCTCGATCCAGCGCTCGATGTGAAGCAACTGCGGCGACGCCCCCGCGAGGCGCCAGCCGTGCATCGTCTCCTCGTCGCAGTTCGTCCCCGGCGCTCGCACTACGAGGACTCGTACCGTCGCCATCGTCGTGTTCCGATCCGTACCCGGTCCGCCGAGCGGCTCACCCGCGTTCCGGCTTTCGACGGGCTGCATTGTACGGGTGGGAGCGAATGACGCGAAGCCGGCGGGATGGTGCGGATCAAGAGCGCCTCTTGACCCTTGATGTGGCGTCGCAACGTCACGGACAGCGGACGCGGCTCGGTCAGGGAGCAGGGAGGAAGAACGCTTTCTGACCCTTGACATCGTTGCGCGACGTAAAGGGCAGGCGGGCGCAATTCGGTTAGGGATCGCCCGTCGCGGGGCGTGCGTAGAAGGCGTCGAGGAGGGCGTCCGCCGCAATCGCGTGCGCTTCGGCGTTCGGGTGCGCATCCCGGGTGCTGACGATCAGCTCTCCTGCGGGCCGCGTGCCCAAGGCTGGGCGTAGATCGACGACGGGTACGCCGATCGACTCGAAGAACGCCGCGTGTATCCTCGCGATCCGCTCCCCGTCGAAGCGCCTTCCGCCGGTGCGCAGAAAGGGGAACAGCGCGACGCGGAAGGGGATCTGCTTCGCCCGACAGGTCTCGACCAGCGCCCGCAGACGTTCCTGCTGCGCGGTCCACGTCCCGGGATCGGCGTACCCGTCGGCCAGCCAGTCATGAAAGCCGCTGACGGTCGGCACGCGCGGCAGATAGACGTGGTAGTAGAGGTGTTCGAAGAACGCCGACGCGTCCGTGTTGAACCACGTGCATCGCGGAGGGCGCTTCGGGTCGAAGTCGCGGCGGACCGGCAGCAGGCGCTCGATGTCGTTCGGAACGTGGATCAGGATCACCTCGTCCACGCGGAAGGCGTCCAGCGCGGCGCGAAGCGGCTCGAGTTGATCTCCGGTGTCCCAACCGGGCTGGGCGAGCGTCATGCACTCGACGGGTGCGCGCCAGACTTGCCGCAGCCCGACGGCGAGGCGCTCGCCGACGCGGTCCTCAACGCGTTCGACGCCCCAGCCCCACGCGAAGGAGTCGCCGAGGACGAGGACGCGGCGCACGTTGGCCGGCGGGGTCGGAAGCCACTCCCGGTCGCGGCAGCCCCAGGAATTGAGGACGACGTAGCGCTGGAACCAGCGCTGCGCCGGAAGCGTGACGCCGAAGGAGTCCGTCGAGATGCGGATGAAGCGGAAGTAAGTCTCACCGATCCACGCGACCGCGCTGAGCAGGCTCGCCAGCACCAGCAGGTTGCCCACGATCAGCCTCCGCCGGGATTGCTGATTCCGCCGCGCGAACCGGAGGAACAAGACGGCGTTCGCGGTGACGGACAGCAAGAGCACCGTCCAGACGAGGTAGTCCGCGAGGTATCCGTACCGGCCGCTGGTCAGCACGCTCCACATGATTCTACGCGACGCGCTCCAGCGACAAATCCAAGGCCGGCGCCGAGTGCGTCAGCGCGCCCACCGAAATGCGTTCGACTCCGGTTTCGGCCACCGCGTGGACGTTCTGGAGCGTGACGCCGCCGGAGGCCTCCAGCTCGACGCGGCCTTTAAGGCCCAGACTGTCACGCAGTTCGACCGCTTCCGCCAGGTCATGCACGGAAAAGTTGTCGAGCAGGACGATGTGAATCCCGACGACGCGAAACAGGGCGCGGGCTTCTTCGACGGATTTCGCCTCGACCTCGACGAAGATGGGTTCGTGCGGGAGGGTTCCGATCCGGTTGAGCATGTTGAACACCTCGCCGGCGAGGCGCTGCGGCGCGATCCCCGCGAGGTGATTGTCCTTCAGCAGCACGGCGTCGTACAACCCGCTGCGGTGGCTGCGGCCTCCACCGCAGCGCACGGCGTGCTTCTCGATCAGGCGCCATCCGGGCGTGGTCTTCCGGGTATCGAAGATTTTCGCCGAAGTTCCGGCGACGGCGTCGACGAACCGGCGGGTGAGCGTGGCCACGCCGGAAAGGCGCTGCACGAAATTCAGGAGCACCCGCTCCGCCGCCAGCGCCGCCGCCAGCGGACCGTCGATGGCGCCCAACACCGCCGGAACCGACGCAATCAACGCCCCGTCCGTGCCCAGGTCGGACCACGTCATGCGCAACGCCGGGGAGTACTCCGCCAGCACCGCCTCGGCCACGACCCGCCCTGCGAACACGCCCGGCTGCTTCATCGTCAACTCGAAGCGCGCCGGCGCCTCCCGCTGCGCCAGCAGCAGGGTCGTCAGGTCCGCGTCAGCCAGGTCTTCCGCCTTTGCGGCGCGGATCAAGGCGAGGGTCGCGCTGTCGAGTACGAGTTCCACCGTCGTCTCCGGACGCCCCGGCGGCGCGGCGGGACTTCCGCACCGTCGCCCGGTCGAGGACTGGATCCGTCGGTAGCCTAGGCGTTTCGACGCCGGTTTCCACTGTCAGCGGGGGGGCATTGCTTCCAGACCGACCGTGCCGGTCTGTCCGGGGTGCGGCCGGACGGTGGGGTTTGAGAGGGAGTCGGTCCGGCGGCATCCGTGAGGCTGGGAATCACGCTTTTCGCTGACTGACCCGGCTGACCCATCTGACCATCCTGGAAGAAACTGACTTCAGTCGATCCCCTCGCACCGACGCGACCGCTCACGTCGTCGGCGGATTTCGCCGACTAATCTGGTATGCGCTGGGGTGACCACCGGAGGGGTTTCGGTGGGCAGGGGTTGGTTCAGCTTGACGGTGGTGGAGGTTAGCGTTGGAATTGCCGTCATGCGGCTGGACCGGCTGCCCTTTATGCAAACAAAATGACAGCGAACCGGACGCCCACGGACACGGGTCGTTCGCTGAAAGCATTTCTTTTTAGGTTAAGGAGCCTTTCGCATGAGACGGATGACGAATTGCGGTTTTGCTTTACTTGGCTTAGCGCTGGTGACGATCGGATCGGGCTGTAGCAGCGAGTTGGCCCGCGTCGAGTTCAGCTACGTGGTGGACCCGGTGAAGGGTCTTCCGCCGGGGCTGGACACGATCTACATCGCGCCGGCGAACGTCGGTCCGAACACGGATCCGCAGTGGTCGGACCTGACGGCGACGGTGCTGAAGAACCTGATCCAGGAATCCCGCGACAGCTTTGGGACGCAGGTGGCGGTGACGGACCGCCGCGACACCGAGGGGACGATGGCGGAGGCGGACCTCAAGGCCGCGGGCATGTCGTCTCAGCAGGGCGGTGCGCCAGGCATGCTGGAGGCGGCGGACGGTCGCATCATGAGCAACGTCAACATCAAGGTGGATGTTCAGGAGCGGAAGGATCAGACGCTGGACATCACAAGCATCGGCGGGTGGGGCGGTCACGGGGCCGGCGGTGGCGGCGCGGACATGCAGACGCGCGAAGTCACCGGTTATCAGCGGACGATGACGGTCCAGACCGAGTTCAAGCTGCTGGACAACACGAACAACCGGGTCTGGGATCTGAAGGCGGGCACATACACGGCGACCGATGAGACCGCGCCGGCGAGCCCGGTTTACGGCAGCAGTCGCGGTCTGGGCGATCTTCCTGCGGCGGACCGGATCATCGCGTCGCTGGTGGATCAGGGGGCGCGGGAGTTCGTCAGCGGTCTGATGGCGTGCCGCATTAATGTCACCGCCCACGTCAAGTCGAGCGGATCGAAGGAATGCAACAACGGCGTGAAGATGCTCCGGGGCGGGTTCTATCGTGAAGCGCTGGCGAGCTTTCAGGCGGCGCTGGCGGAGAAACCCGGCGATCACCGGGCCGCCTACGGCGCGGGCGTGGCTTGCGAAGCGATGGGCGACGGGGAGCAGGCGCTGAAGTACTACCGGCAGGCGCTGACCGGGGAGCAGAACGCGGAGTACGCAGGCGCGAGGTCGCGCCTGGAAGCCTACGCGACCCGTATCCGCAAGGGCGCGTGACGGTCGTTCGGTCGGCAATCGGGCTCGCCGGGCGCAGAGCCGACCTGGGGCGCCCTAACGTTCGGCAATAAGGAATGTCGTCTACCGGGAGGCTGAGGGCGCGCGAGAGCTTTGATGGCGACGCCTGCCGGTGGTTTTTCACGGTGAAATGACTTTTTATCGGAGATTGAAGATGAACAGGATGTGGATGGTGCGGGCGCTGGCGATCGGGTTTGTCGCGCTGGCAACGCGCAGCGCGGTCGCGCAGCAGGTCAGCGACGCGCAGAACAAACTGCTGGCGAAGCGCGCGGCCGAGGCCGACGCCTACCGCAAGCTTGCTGAGACGATCAACGGTTTCCAACTCAGTTCGCAGACGTTCGTCAAGGACTTCGTGACCGAGAGCGACGAAATCCGCGCGGGGATGGATACGTTCGTCCGCGGAGCGCGTTTCGGTCAGCCCCGGTACTACGACGACGGCGTCTGTGAGATCGACGCCGAGGTGACCGTGGCGCAGCTCATCACGACGCTCAAGGAGCTGCACACGCGCCACTACAAAGGCAACAGCGTGACGGGAACGGACATCGAGCAGTTCCAGCAGACGCTCAAGACAGACGTCATCAGGGCGACGGGCACGGGCGCGCCGCGTCCGGACCTTCCGCCGGAGCTTCCCGCGGGCGTCGAGGCGAACCTGACGCAGGTCGAAGTCGCGACGACGACGCTTTACGTCCCGCCGATCTGGAAGAGCGTCTCCGCCCAGGAGCGCCTGATGGCGCAGCGCGCCGCGCACCTCGACGCCGCCCGCAAGCTCCTGGAGCGCATCAAGGGCCTGCGCCTTACCAGCAACACGCTGGTCAAGGACTTCGTCACGGAATATGACGAGATTTCGACCGCGTCGGAGGGCATCGTCGTCGGCGCCAAGCAGAAGGGGCCGGCGTATTTCCACGACGGCGAGCTGATCGTCGAGGTCACGCTCGAAGTCCCCGTGCAGAGCGTCATCACGCAGCTCAAGGAGCTGCATACGCGGCACTACAAGGGCAACAGCGTCACCGGAACCGACATCGAGCAACTGACGAAGACTCTCAAGACCGACATGTTCGAGGCCACCGGCACGGGCACGGTCCGTCCGCAGGCCATCCAGCAGGTCGTGTCGGCCGGTTTCGAGATGCCGGCGTGGGTCGCCGAGACGATCTCGGCGGTCGGCGAAGGCACCGACCCGGCGATCGACACGCCGCAGGGTCGCCTCAAGGCCGCCCGTGCGGCGGAGATGGACGCAAAACGCAAACTGTCCGAGCAGGTCTTCGGGCTGCGCATCGACTCAAACACGCTGGTCCGCGACTTCGTCACGGAGCACGACGAGATCAGAACACAGGTGAACGCCGTGCTCATCGGCGCCGTGGCGAATCCGCCGTCGTTCGGCAACGGGATCGCCCAGGTGAAGGTCATGCTTCCGGCTGCGGATGTCTGGCGCGTTGTGCATCAGCAGATCACGATCGTCGAACGGCGCAACTGATCGAGGAACGTTGCGGCGGCGCGGATCGCGCGCCTTAGGCAACACGCACCGAGGACCGGTGGAAGGGCTCGCCTTTCCGCAAGGCGCACAAGGACAACTCGACCCCCGCGACGTCGCAGAACGCCGCGGGGGTTTTCTCATGCGCGAACCCGGGAAGGACGATTTTAAGCTCCGGACGGGCGGCAGTCGCACCGAAGCCCTCGACGGGACGCCGCAGAGAAGAACGCTTCCTCACCCTTGACCTTGCTTCGCAACGTCAAGGACAGGCGGGCGCGGCTCGGTTAAGAAACAGCGCCTGAACCGACGCCCCGCGCGGGAGCGCAGCGCGACGCCGGTGGGCGCAACGCGAGGCATGCGGGAGCGCCTCTCATGTCGTGCGGCGCTAGGATTCCTCTTGCGCTTGCGCCCCAGGTTGCAGCTTTTTTTCATTTACATCGCAGCGCGATGTTCAACCGGGCACATGCGGACCGGAGGTCCGCGATCCGTATTCATGCAAGGAGCTTGCGGCTCAGAACGTTCGTCGTCGCCCCACGAACCCGGCGGAGCGCCTGGCGTCGCGAGAAGCGCAGACGTCCGCGGCATCACGGCAGGTGCTCGCGGCATCCGGCGGGCGTCTTTCCCTCACGTCGCCGCCGATGCGAATGTCTCCGCCGACGCGGCGTCTTTCGCCCCGCTTCCTGAGAGGGTCCGGATCCGATTCCAGGTTCACCCTCGCGGGACGAGAGGGCGTGCTTCCCGTAACATGCCGCCGCGATGAAGAAGGATCGTGGTATCGGAGCCTGGCTGGCGTATGTGGCGTTTCGCGTCATCGCCGCGCTTTTTCATCTTACGCCGATCAACGTCAACCTCCGGGTCGCGCGCGGGCTGGCAGCGGGCTGGGCGCGGCTTTCTCCGCGCCATCTGCGCCGGGCCGAGGAGCACCTGACCCTGGCGTTCGGGGAATCCCTCTCCGCAGACGATCGGCACCGGATCGCCCTCGCGTGCCTCGAACACTGGACAATGTTCGCCGTCGAGCTGATCCGCGCTCCGGGACTGATCAACCGGTATACGTGGCATCGCTATCTCGTTCCGGTCAACCTGGAGGAGACGCTGCGGCACCTCCTGACCGGTCAGGGCGCGATCCTGCTCACCGGACATTTCGGGAACTGGGAGCTGGTGGGTCACCTGATCGCGTGCTTCGGGTTCCCCGTGGCCGCCGTCATGCGACCGCTCGACAACGTCTACCTCAATGACTACCTCGTCCGCACTCGCGCCACGCACGGGCTGGCGCTCCTCGACAAACGCGGCGCGACGGCGCAGGCCGAGGATCTGCTGCGGCGCGGCAGGCTCGTCGGGTTCATCGCCGATCAGGACGCGGGGCGGAAGGGGATCTTCGTGGATTTCTTCGGCCGCCCCGCGTCGACGTACAAGTCGATCGGACTGCTGGCGATGCAGACACGCGTACCGGTGATTGTCGGATACGCGCGACGCCTCGGCGAAGGATTCCGCTACGAAGTCGCCGTGCAGCGCATCATCCGTCCGCAGGAGTGGGAAGCACAGGACGACCCGCTCCGCTGGATCACGCAGACGTACACGCGCGAGATCGAGACCGCCGCCCGACAGAACCCCCCGCAATACCTCTGGATCCACCGCCGCTGGAAGTCGCAGCCGATCGACCGCTCCAACGCCCCGCGATCCGGGTCGCCCGCTTAAGTTCCAAGGTTGCAGGTTCGTGGCACAAAACCGGACCGCGGATATCCCTTCCGCCTTCGTCCGGCGGAAATCCGCGCTCTGACTCGAATACAAGAAGCCTGCCGCTCACCCCGATGACCGAAGGTCCGCGGTTCGGAAGGGAGACGTTGGATTCGGTTCACATCGGCTGGCGCCGCGGTCGTCATGCCTTCAGCAGCCCCAGCGTCGCGGAGGCGCCGGGGATGAGTTTGCCGGCATCCACGCCGAGCCAGTTCTCCAGCACCGTCGCGTAGACGGCGCGGAAATCCGTGGTGTGTTTCAGGTCGCCGGCATCGAGATCGGACAGACTCGGGTGACGCCCCAGCAGTCCGGGCTTGACCGACGGACCGACCAGCAGCATCGGCGCCGCGGCGCCGTGGTCCGTCCCGCCAGAGGCGTTCTCTTCGACGCGCCGCCCGAACTCGGAGAAGGTCATGACAAGCACGCGATCCTGATGTCCGGTGGATTTCAGGGCTTTGTAAAAAGCGTTGAGGCCGTCGCCGAGTTGCGCGAGCAACCCCTGATGTCGCCCTTCCTGGCCGGAGTGCGTGTCGAAACCGGTGAGCGAGACGTAGTACACGCGCGTCGGCAATCCGGCGGCGATCATGTTCGCCACCATCGTCAGGTGTGCCGACAGGCTGGCCCGCGGTCCGACGCCGCCGCGCCCGGCCGCCTCGCGGATGTCGTCCACGTTCATCCGCGCGTCGAACGCCTCGCGACGGAGGAAGTCCAGCGTGCGCAGCGTCTTGCCCTGCGCGGGGGCGTGCGGCTCGTCATTGAGGCGAGAGAAGACCTCTCGCGCGCCCTTGTTGGTGTGGTGCGGTTGAAACTGGAGCTGATCCGGCGAGACGAACGAGACGGGGCTGAACTTCGCCCCGGTCATCGTCAGCGGCGCTTCCTTCGTCAGGGCGATGCCGAGCTTCGGGTCCGGCGGGTCGGCACCGGCGCAGCAGGAGTCGAAGTAGCGTCCGACCCAGCCGGTGAAAGTCCGCTGGTTCGGGTCAGCCGTCTCCCAGATGTCCGTGCTGACGAAGTGCGAGCGGTTCGGATTCGGATATCCGACGCCGTGAATCACACCGAGCAGTCCGTCGTCATACAAATCCTTCAGGCCCTTCGCAGCCGGATGAAGCCCGAACTCGTCCGTCAGCTTCAGCGCCTGCCGCGCGGGCACCGCGAGCTTCCGCCGCATGCGGTAGTAAACGTCGTTGCGGACCGGGATGATCGTATTAAGTCCGTCGTTGCCGCCGGCCAGTTGCAGCACGACGAGCACCCGCGCGTCGGCCGGTCCCGGCAGCGCCTTGTCCTGCCGCGCGTCCGTGCGGCGCCGGCGACCGCCGGAGTCGTCCGCCATCACCCGCGCGGTCCGGGTCAGAAACCCGGGCACGGTGGACGACAGCCCGACCAGCCCCAGTCCGCGTACAAACTCCCGACGTGTGAACGGTCCGTGCATGATGGAAGCTCTTTTCTCTACGCTGTCGGCGGCCAGCCGCTCGCGGCTTGCGGCGCGCTGCCCGGATTCCCGAAACCCGATCTCGAATTCACGATCCCCGATCCTACTGCACCTGATACTCCGGCGTGCTGATGATGAGGTGGATCAACCCGCGCACCGCCGTCGCGACCGCCTCCCTCGGCGTGTCCCGCCGGTGAATCTCGTGCTCGCGCAGATGCGCGACCAGCGCCGCACGCTGGTCCTCCGGAATCTCCTGCTGCAACAACCGCTTCACGTAATGATCGACGATCTGCTCCGGCGTGCGAAGATCATACCGCTCCAGAACCGGCAGGGGGTCATACGGCGGCTGATCCAGGTTCGCGTCGCGCTGCGCGATCGCCATCCCCCGGGGCGCGTCCTGCATCATGCGTCGCATCATCTCGCCTTCGCGCGGCGCGTCGGCGCCGTAAAGCGGAACCGTCGCGAAATTGTAACGCTCCAACAGCGTGGACGTATTGACCCACTTCACGCCGCCGTCCCAGCCCTTGACGTTCGGCGGTTGAAAAAGTTCGTGCCCCATCCGACGCATCGCCGCCACCATCGCGTTGGCGTTCAGCGGGCGGATCTCCAGCGCGCGATACGTGCCGGCGATCAGTTCCGCCGGGCTTTTTACCGCCTGAAAGCGGACCTGCGGCGCGTAGAAGGCGTCGGAAAGGAACATCTTGCGCAGGAACACGTCGATCTTGTACCCGCTGCCGCGCAGCGCGTTCGCCAGCGCATTCAGCAGCGCCGCGTCCGGCTCCGTCCCCGCGAAGTACACCCACAATTTGCGGGCGATGAACTTCGCCGTCGCCGGCTGGGCGAGAATCGGATCCACCACTTCGACGCCGTTGTACCGCCGGAACTGGCCGAACAAGGGCTTGAACCCGTAGTCGTGCTCCTTCTCCTGAAACTCGAGCGTCCCCGTCGCACGGTTGATCGTCCAGCCGGTGAAGGCGCGGGCGACGCTTTTGACGTCGTTCTCGCTGAACGCGCCCGGCCCCATCGTGAACAACTCGAGCAGTTCGCGGGCGTAGTTCTCGTTCGGGTGCGACGCGACATTGTTCACCCCGTCGAGGTAGCGGAGCATCGCCGGGTCGTAGCTGATCGCCTTCGTCAGCGTTCCGAAGGATCCCTTCGCGTAGCGCCGAAACAGCTCGTTCTGGTCGTAAAGAAAACGCGGCTGCTCCACCTCGCGAAGTCCGCTGGTGAAATGTCCGTGCCAGAACAGCACGAGCTTCTCCTCCAGGGGACGCGGCGTGGTGATCATCCGCCGCAGCCACCACTCACACAGGTTCTGCGCCTGTACGATCGTGTTCTGGCGGCGGATGCGGATGACCTCCTGACGCTCCTCCGGCGAGAGCGGTCCTTCCTTCATGAACGCCGGCGGTTCGTAGGGCAGGATCGACGGCGGTTCAAAGTTCGCCTTGAACTGCTCGTAACCCACCAGGCGCTCCACCGCTGCGGCCTTGCCGAGAGCGTGAAGGCGATCGATCTCCTCCGGCGTCCCGCCAAATCCGGCCCGACGCAGCAGATGCGCCGCGTCGTCGCGCGTCCAGGCGTCGGTCGTCGAGCGCAGGGGGTCGTCCGCCCAGGCGACGTCACCGCCTGTCGCCAGCGCGCCGATCAAACCCAGCCCCCACAACCGCACAGCTCGTGCTCTCATTTTGTCACTCCGATCCCCGACCGGTGGCGCCCGTCATGTGCAGCGTCTTCATTCCCAACCCCGACTCCGCTCCGTTATTGCTCGTCCCGGTCTGAACGTCGCACGGGCCGCCCCGTCAGGCAGGATTCCACGGTTTTCGACACTTGTCGAATGCCCGCCTCACCCGGTACGGCGGACCTTCATCTTCGCTCACCTTTATTGTATGACGACAGACGTAGAAAGGTTCATCGACATTTCTCTTTTTTCGGCCATCGGACTGCGGATGTTCGGTCCACTGCACCGGACAGGGACGTACCACGTCCCCTTGCTCCGCTTCCGACACAACGACGGTCCTCATCAGTCACGCAGGGCGGGCTTCGCCGCCCCCCACCCCCCTTTTTTTCTTCCCTTAGGGATGCACCACCGGGGCGCATAAATGCGGTCTGCTCAACCGACAGAATGAGCCAGGATTCATTGCTCAGCGCAACCGAGTCCAGAAGCGCGGCGGAAGGCGCCGCGAACCGGCGCAGAAGCCGCGACCCACTCCGGCGGCGAGGTGCAGTCCAACTCGAACAATAACCGGCCTTCGGCACCACCACCGTCTTACGTGCCCCTGCTCCTCGTGCGCACAGCAGCAGCGCCAGGACCAGCAAGACCGCGGAACGAGCAAACCCCGCCTCGCAAACGAACCTCACGACGTGGAGGGAGAGGCTCCCCGAAGCCAGGCCGCGGCTTCGCAGGCGTAATACGTGATGATGGCGTCGGCGCCAGCGCGCTTGATGCCGGTCAGAGTCTCCAGAGCGATGCGGCGCTCGTCGATCCAGCCGCGGGCGGCGGCGGCTTTGATCATGCTGTATTCGCCGCTGACGTGATACGCTGCCAGCGGGACGGAGGGCTGCGCCGCGCGGAGGTCGCGGATGACGTCGAGATAAGGCGTGGCGGGTTTGACCATCAGGAGGTCGGCGCCTTCGGCGAGATCCAGTTCGGCTTCGGCGAGGGCTTCGCGTGCGTTGGCGGGGTCCATCTGATGCGTGCGGCGATCGCCGAACTTCGGGGCGCATTCGGCGGCATCGCGGAACGGGCCGTAAAAGGCGGAGGCGTACTTGACGGCGTAGGACAGGATCGCGGTCTCGGCGTTTCCCGCAGCGTCCAGTGCGCCGCGGATCGCGCCGACCATCCCGTCCATCATGCCGCTGGGGGCGACCATCGCGGCGCCGGCCTGGGCATAAGCGACGGCGGCTTTGCGGAGAAGATCGAGCGTGGCGTCATTGTCGATGCGATCGCCGCGGATCAGGCCGCAATGCCCGTGATCGGTGTACTCGCAGAGGCACAGGTCGGCGACGACGACGACGGCGTCTCCGGCGGCGCGGGCGGCGCGCTGGATCGCGCGAACGATGACGCCGCCGTCCGCGCAGGCCTGCGACCCGAGCGCGTCCTTGTGCTCGGGGATCCCGAAGAGCATGACCGCGGGGACGCCCAGTTCCGCGACGCGCTCGATCTGCCGCGGCAGCGTGTCCAGCGTCTGCCGGAAGACGCCCGGCATTGACGGAACCTCTCCGGCGGATTCCGGGCGTTCGACCACAAAGATCGGGTAGATGAAATCCGCCGGGGACAGATGCGTCTCGCGCACGAGCGCGCGCAGCGCCGGGTGCGACCGAAGTCTGCGCAATCGTGTTCCGGGAAACTGTCTCATGTCAGCGCCTCCTCGCACCGCAAACGCTCGCCCAGCGCCGCCACGAGCGCCCGCACGTCCGCGGATTCGGGGACCAGCCCACAGGGCAACCCCGCTTCCGTCAGGGCGGCGGCGGTCGTCGGTCCGAGGGCGGCGAGGATCGCATCTCCTGCGGGCAGCCGCAGCGTCGCGTACTGCCGGACGGCGGAGGGACTGCAAAACACGATCGCATCCACGCCTCTTGCCAGCTCGGCGGCGGCGGCGGCAGGAGGCTCGATCAACTCGGTGCGGTAAACCTCGACCGGTTCGGCAATCGCCCCGGCGCGACGCAACTCGGATTCCAGCTCCGTGCGGGCGAGGTTCCCCCTCGGGCAGAGCACGCGAGCGGATGAGCACGAGCGTCGGTCGTGCGGCGCCTCAAGGATCGCTCGCGCGAGATCGCGCCCGGTGAAGGTCTGCGGGGTGACGTCGGCGACGAGTCCTCGGCGCTGCAAGGCCGCCGCCGTCGCCGGACCGATCGCCGCAATCCGCAGACCTGCCAGCAAGCGAGCGTCGCACCCGCTCCGCTTAAGCCTGCGCCAGAATCCTTCGACGCCGTGCATTGATGTGAAGGCGATCCAGTTAAAATCTCTCAGGCCGCGCCATGCGGAATCCGCGTCACCAGCTTCAGAGGGATAAACGGCGCGGATGAGTGGACACGCGATCGTCTCCGCTCCGGCAAGGCGCAGCAGGCGGAATAATTCGTCCGAGGATGATGAGGCGCGCGTCACCGCGATCCTACGTCCGACCAGCGGCTTCCTTATCGCGCGTTGCGGATGCTCAGCGTGCGGAGCTTCCTCCCGCGCCATCCGGGCGACTTCGCCGACGACAGTGACGATCGGATTGCGCAGACCCGCGTCCGCAACGCACGCGGCAATGTTCGCCAGTGTGCCGGTGACGTGGCGTTGGCGCGACGTGGTCGCCGACTCGACCGAGACGGCCGGCGTGTCCGCAGCCCGCCCGCCCAAGATGAGTTGCGCTGCAATGTCCGCCAGGGATGCGTGCCCCATCAGAATCACGACGGCGTCGATCTTCGCCAGCGCTTCCCAGTCATACTCCGGCGGACCGCCCGATCTCGACGACCGTCCGGTGATGACGGCGAAGGCGTTCGCGGCGCCGCGATGCGTCAGGCTGACGCCGATCGAGGCCGGCGCGGCGAGGGCGCTGCTGATTCCGGGCACAACGTGACAGGGCACGCCCGCAGCCGCGCATGCATTGACCTCCTCGCGTCCGCGTCCGAAGACGAAAGGATCGCCTCCCTTCAGACGCACGACGCGCAAGCCTCGCTTTGCGCGCTCGACGAGAATGTCGTTGATCTCCTCCTGTCGTCCGAGGGGGTCGCCGGGGCTTTTCCCGACCGCGATCAACTCGGCGTCAGGACGCGCCTGCCGAAGCAGCGAGTCAGAAGCGAGGCGATCATACAGGACCACGTCAGCACGCCGAAGATGACGCAGGCCTTTCAGCGTCAACAAGCCCGGATCGCCCGGTCCCGCGCCGACCAGCGTGACGCGCCCCGTCTTCATGCGTGAACCCCCGTTGTTAAGGAGGCGTGCGCAAACGCCCGAGAGGCGTCCCGGATCGCGCTGGCGGCCACGTCTTCAGGCTCGTCGCCGCGGACCACCCCGTCCCAGAGGATGCGCCCGTCCAGTGCAATCAGGCGGGCCCGCATCCGCAACCCCGCCGCCGTCGTCGCCCACGCCGCCGCCGCCACGCCTCCCAGCTTCTCGAACGCCGCAAGGAACGCAAGCTCCGCCGTCACCGCGGCGCGTGTCGGAGCGTCGTCGAGCACGCGCACCAGCCGGGTGACGCGCTCATCCGCGCGCCGGACCTGGACGACCAGCGCACCTTGCCCCGGCGCGGGCAGGAACTCGTCGAGGGGCAGCGACTCCGCGATCTCGTGCTCCAGTCCGAGACGCACCAGCCCCGCCGTGGCGAGGATCGCCGCGTCAAACCGCCCCTGGCGCACCTGGCGCACACGATCATCCACCGGTCCGCGCATCACGACTGGAACAAGGTCGCCTCGCAGCGAAAGAAGCTGCGCCGCGCGCCGCGGACTGCTCGTGCCCACCACCGCCCCCGCGGGAAGATCCGCCAGCCGCCGACCGTCCCGCGACACGACGGATTCTCCCGGCGCGCCGCGCGGCAGGATCGCGGGAAGGTCGAACTCGGACGACAACGCCAGCGGAACGTCCTTGAGGCTGTGCACCGCCAAATCCACCTCGCCTCGGCGCAGCGCCTCATCGAGGTCGTCCGTGAAGGGCGCATCGCCGTCGAGTGCGGCGATCGCCCGCGTCAGGTCGCGGTC